>DAIOGA010000006.1:3561-26607 GCA_036745495.1 Candidatus Methylopumilus sp. | reverse complement strand
CTTCCATCACAGCAACCGCCTGATTGATGAAATATCAATTCACCGTATTTTTCTTTTAAAGAATCGATCAGTGTGTTCGCGGCTTCTGTTGTATCTATGCGTGTAAAAGTTTTTTCCATAAAAAAGAAAGGCAAGACTTAAAGCCTTGCCTTTAACTTTAGTTAAATTGAATCTTAAAAGAAGCCAAGCTTATTTTCGCTGTAGCTGACTAAAAGATTCTTCGTTTGTTGGTAATGATCAAGCATCATCTTATGATTTTCACGACCGATACCAGATTGCTTGTATCCACCGAATGCAGCATGAGCAGGATAGAGGTGATAGCAATTTGTCCATACGCGACCCGCCTTGATACCACGACCCATTCTAAATGCAATATTGCCATTTCGCGTCCAGACACCAGCACCTAAACCGTAAAGTGTGTCGTTTGCAATTTCAAGTGCTTCAGCCTCATCTTTGAAAGTAGTCACAGAAAGCACTGGTCCAAAAATTTCTTCTTGGAAAATGCGCATCTTGTTATGACCTTTGAACACGGTAGGTTCGATGTAATATCCTTCCGCTAAATCACCACCAAGTTTTTTACGATTACCACCGATGAGGAGTTGCGCGCCTTCTTCTTGGCCAATCTTAACGTAAGACATAATTTTTTCAACTTGCTCGCTTGATGCTTGAGCGCCAATCATAGTGTTCATATCAAGCGGACTTTCTTGTTTGATAGCAGCTACACGTTTAAGTGCGCGCTCCATAAATTTGTCATAAATAGATTCTTGAATGAGTGCACGTGAAGGGCAAGTACACACTTCGCCTTGATTCAGCGCAAACAATGTAAAGCCTTCAAGTGCTTTATCAAAGTAGCTATCGTCCTTATCCATTACATCTTCAAAGAATACATTAGGTGATTTACCACCAAGCTCTAATGTCACTGGAATAAGATTTTGTGATGCATATTGCATAATGAGTCGACCCGTAGTCGTTTCACCAGTGAATGCAATTTTGGCAATACGCGGTGAACTTGCTAGTGGTTTACCAGCTTCTAAACCAAAACCATTTACGATATTAAGAACACCAGGCGGTAATAGATGACCGATTAATTCCATGACAACCATGATTGAAGCAGGCGTTTGTTCTGCTGGTTTCATCACAATAGCGTTCCCTGCAGCCAATGCTGGAGCTAATTTCCAAGCAGCCATGAGAATAGGGAAGTTCCAAGGAATAATTTGACCTACAACACCTAAAGGTTCATGGAAATGATAAGCGTATGTATCATGATCGATTTCACCAATACTTCCTTCTTGTGCACGAACGCAGCTTGCGAAATATCTAAAGTGATCAATCGCTAAAGGAATATCAGCTGCCATCGTTTCGCGAAGTGGCTTACCATTATCAATCGTTTCAGCAATTGCAATCGCTTCTAGATTCTTTTCCATAACATCTGCAATTGCCATAAGAATATTAGCGCGCTCAGTAGGGCTCTTTTTAGCCCAACCATCTTTAGCAGCATGCGCTGCATCAAGTGCAAGATTTACATCCTTTTCTGTTGATCTTGCAATTTCACAAAAAGCTTTTCCTGTGATTGGAGAGACATTCTCAAAATATTTTCCATCTGCTGGAGGTACAAATTTACCGCCGATAAAATTATCGTATTTCGCTTTATAGGGATGTTTTACCCCAAGATTTTTCAATGTTTCTAAGCCCATAAATTGCCCCTAAGTTAATAATTAATTAATAAAAAATATTATATAAATCAATAAGTTATGAAATTATTAAAACGGATGTACTGCGATAGACGCACGGTAAATAAATTCAATAGATCAACCTTAATACGAGTATCAACTTTAATCAAGAGACAAAAGATGATTCTTAGCATCACTGACCCTTAAGTTATAATTCCGACTCTTTTCGGAAGGGTGGATGAGCGGTTTAAGTCGCACGCCTGGAAAGCGTGTTTAGGTGAATAACCTAACGCGGGTTCGAATCCCGCCCCTTCCGCCATATTCTTTTGATTTATCTTTTAAAGATGAATGTATTGGCTTTATACTAGAGGCTAATTCCCCTGTTAATTTTTAAAAGCTCATTTGCATACAATGATTGATGATTACAGAAAAGAAGCTGCTGATCGTTTAAAAGAGGATCTGCCGCCCCTTCCTCTGACAGCTAAGCAAACCGCAGAACTCGTAACATTACTAAAATCACCAAATACTAAAGACGCAGAAACGTTGATGGAATTATTTTGTCATCGCGTACCGTCAGGCGTTGATCAAGCCGCTTATATAAAAGCTGCCTATCTCACAGATATTGCTAAGGGCATTGAAAAATCCTCATTTATTTCACCAAAAAACGCAATTGAATTATTAGGAACAATGGTGGGTGGCTATAACGTTCAATCGCTTATATCACTTTTAGACTCAGGTCTTGCTGATGATGCCGTTAGAGTTTTATCTCATATCATTTTAATTTTTGATGCATTTCACGATGTAAGTGAAAAAGTAAAATCAGGTAATAAATCTGCAATGAAATTAATGGAATCATGGGCGAATGGCGATTGGTTTTTAAAAAAACCAGCATTACCAAAAGAAATTAAAGCATTAGTTTTCAAGGTGGATGGCGAAACAAATACTGATGATTTGTCGCCCGCACAAGAAGCTTGGTCAAGACCAGATATTCCACTTCATGCAAAAGCAATGCTAACAAATAAAATGCCAAATGGTATTAAAACCATTCAAGAATTAAAACTGAAGAAATTACCTTTGGCTTATGTGGGGGATGTTGTCGGCACAGGCTCATCTAGAAAGTCAGCTATTAATTCTCTTCAATGGCATATGGGAAATGATATTCCTTATATTCCAAACAAAAGAACAGGTGGGATTGTATTGGGTAGCAAAATTGCGCCCATATTTTTTAATACTGCAGAAGACTCAGGTGCGCTTCCAATTGAATGTGATGTGAGTCAAATGAAAACTGGAGACGAAATTACTATTCAGCCATTTAACGGAAAAATATTAAATAGTAAAAATGAACTCATTGCTTCATTTAATTTAAGTCCATTTACGCTTGCAGATGAATATCGTGCAGGAGGAAGAATACCCCTTATTATTGGCCGTGGACTAACTTCTAAAGCCAGAGAGTTTTTAAAATTAGCTCCTAGTGATTTATTCTTAACTCCTGCTCAAGTAGCTTCTTCTAAAAAAGGATTTACGCTTGCACAGAAAATGGTTGGACGTGCCTGTGGATTACCCGAGGGTATTGGTATTAGACCAGGAACATATTGCGAACCTAAAGTCACATCGGTTGGCTCCCAAGATACAACCGGAGCTATGACAAGAGATGAACTAAAAGAACTAGCTTGTCTCGGATTTAATGCTGATTTAGTGATGCAAAGTTTCTGCCATACAGCAGCTTATCCAAAGCCGGTAGATCTTAAATTGCAACATGAACTTCCTGAATTTATGTCAAGCCGAGGTGGCGTAACCTTAAGACCGGGGGATGGCATTATTCATTCTTGGCTCAATCGTCTTTTACTTCCAGATACTGTGGGAACAGGCGGGGATTCGCATACGCGCTTTCCTATAGGTATTTCATTTCCAGCAGGTTCTGGTCTTGTAGCATTTGCTGCAGCGATGGGTGCGATGCCAATTGATATGCCGGAATCCGTCTTGGTTAGATTTAAAGGTAAGATGCAACCAGGCATTACATTGAGAGATCTTGTTAATGCAATTCCTTATGTAGCGATTAAAAATGGCGATCTTACAGTTGCAAAACAAAACAAAAAAAATATTTTTAATGGACGCATTTTAGAAATTGAAGGTTTGCCTGATTTAAAAGTTGAACAAGCTTTTGAATTTGCAGACGCATCAGCAGAAAGATCCGCAAACGGATGTACAGTAAAACTTAATAAAGAGCCAATCATTGAATACATTCATTCAAATATCGCGCTTATTAAAAATTTAATTGATAACAATTATGAAGATAAAAGAACATTATTACGCCGCATGAAATCTATGGAAGATTGGTTAAAAAATCCAACTTTACTAGAAGCAGATAAAGATGCTGAGTATGCAAGTATTATCGAAATTAATCTTGATGATATTAAGGAGCCATTAATTGCTTGTCCAAATGATCCAGACAATATCAAGCCTTTATCTGAAATAGCGGGTAATAAAATTGATGAAGTTTTTATCGGAAGTTGCATGACTAATATTGGACATTATCGCGCAGCAGCTAAAGTTCTCGAAGATACAAATAAAATTCCAACGCGTTTATGGATTGTTCCTCCTACAAGAATGGATGAAACCGAGCTTAAGAAAGAGGGCGTATATTCTATTTTTAATAGAGTTGGCGCCAGAACAGAAGTGCCCGGATGTTCGCTCTGTATGGGCAATCAAGCCAGGGTTGAAGATGCTGCACATGTTTTCTCAACAAGCACTCGAAATTTTGATAATCGCATGGGCAAGGATGCTCAAGTTTATTTGGGATCAGCAGAGCTTTCAGCGGTTTGTGCAGCTTTAGGTAAGATTCCAACTCTTTCTGAATATCTTGCAATTAACAATCAAAAACTTTCAAAAGATTTAGATTCAATTTATCGATATTTAAATTTTGATCAAATGCCGGAATACAAACCTAAAAAAGTTATTGAAATTACTGAAATTTGACAAACGATGGCTTTGATTAAAAAAGAAGATTTTATTGAAAGCATCGCTGATGCCCTTCAATTTATTTCTTATTATCATTCAGAAGATTTTATTCTTTCAATGCGCAACGCGTATGAAAAAGAAAAATCTATTCCTGCTAAAGATGCAATGCTCCAAATTCTAACAAGCTCAAAAATGAGTGCAATGGGACACAGACCTATATGCCAGGACACAGGTATTGTTGTGGCTTTTATTGAAATAGGAATGGATGTGAAATGGCAGTCGGATCTTTCTGTTGAAGAGATGGTGAATGAAGGCGTGAAGCGGGCTTATACAAATCAAGATAATCCACTTCGACCTTCAATGGTTTTGGATCCAGCAGGAAAAAGACAAAATACAAAAGATAATACACCTGCTATTACACATGTAAAAATTATTAAAGGTGACAAAGTCCATATTTCTATCAGTGCAAAAGGTGGAGGTTCAGAAAATAAAGCGCAATTTACGACACTCAATCCCTCTGACAATATTGTAGATTGGGTGCTTAAAGTTATTCCAGAAATGGGTGCTGGCTGGTGCCCTCCAGGGGTTGTTGGCATAGGAATTGGCGGATCATCTGAAAAAGCGATGTTGCTCGCAAAAGAATCGCTGATGCTACCAATTGATATTCATGATCTAGTTAAGCGCGGCCCGAAAAATAAAATTGAAGAACTGCGAATTGAGCTTTATAACAAAATTAATGAGCTTGGCATTGGCGCTCAAGGATTCGGAGGTTTAACCACCGTACTTGATGTGAAAATCATCGATTATCCTTGTCATGCTGCATCATTACCTATCGCATTAATACCCAATTGCGCTGCCACAAGACATACTCATTTTATTTTAGACGGAAGTGGCCCTGCACAATTTAAAGTTCCTAATATAGATACCTGGCCTAAAGATGTTTGGGAGGCTCAAAAAGAAGCTAAAAGAATCAATCTTGATTTAATAGATAAAGCTTCGATTAAAGAATGGAAGGAAGGCGACTTACTTTTATTATCCGGAAAATTAATTACAGCAAGAGATAGCGCACATAAAAAAATTGCTGATCTCTTAAAGCGAGGAGAGGGTTTGCCTGATGGAATTAATTTAAAAAATAAATTCATATACTATGTTGGCCCAGTTAATGCGGTGCGAGACGAAGTTATAGGTCCTGCTGGACCAACAACTGCAACTCGTATGGATCAATTTATGGAAATGATGCTCGGCGAACTAGATGTCTTAGGAACGATTGGAAAAGCTGAGCGCGGAGAAAAAGCCATACAAATCATAAAGGAGCATCAGTCAGTATATTTAAGTGCAGTAGGCGGTGCTGCCTATCTTGTTTCTAAAGCTATTACATCATCTAAAGTTATAGCATTTCCTGAATTAGGCATGGAAGCCATATATGAATTTGAAGTCAGAGATATGCCAGTGATGGTTTCTGTAGATGCTTATGGAAAGTCTATTTACTCCGAAGCTCCGATACGCTGGAAAAATAAATCAATTCCAATAAAGTCAACTTTATAAAAGTTTAATCAAGCACCAAACAAAATGTACCTTCTATAGGCTTTATATTTTTTTGTTTTAAATACTGATTAATCATCACTTCATTTTTAATTTGATCTTGAAGTTTTAAAATGAGTTTATCAAAAAGTAAACCAATGTTCTTTTCTGGCAATACATCAAGTCGGCTTTTAATTTCATCTTCACTTAAAAAACTCTTTATGACTTTGGGCTCAGATGAATAAATGGTTGTCTTAATCGATCCATAAAGCGTTCCCAGAAGAGGGTTGTAAAATAAATGGGGCTCTATATTTAAAACAAGCGAACCATAATTATTCTTTTCACACAAAGATGAAGATTTTAATTGTTTAAGGGCGGATTCTCTTAAAAGTGGAGCCTGTTTAACCCAATATTGACTATAGAATCCATTCAAATGAGTCGAGTGATCATCAAATGTTTTACTCACATAAATTAAATAATCGTGATTTGTTTGAGGCTGTGCAGAGATACTTGCTAACAAACCTAAAAGAGTAAATAGTAATTGATATAATATTCTTATCATTTAAGTATTATGATTCAAATTATCTTTTAATAACTGATATTCTTTAAATTAAAGGAACAATATAAGTTTTTCAAAGTCAGAATAAATTCAATTAAATTTCAAATTAACATTTCTATGAAAAATACTCTTAAATCCCTATTACTTTTTTGGATGATGCCTATTATGTCTTACGCTGCTTGCCTTCCTTTGTATGATCATCAATTTAATACACTTCAAGGCGAAAAAATCAATTTATGTGATTATCAATCAAAGCCAATATTAGTTGTGAATACAGCAAGTAAATGTGGATTTACTCCTCAATTTAATGCGTTAGAGGCACTTTATAAAAAATATCATGACAAAGGATTGTTAGTCATCGGATTTCCATCCAATGACTTTAATCAAGAGTTAAGTAGCGATAAAGAAGTGAGGGATTTTTGTAAGTTAACGTATGCGGTTGAATTCCCCATGACATCCAAATCAAATGTGACGGGTAAAAATGCAAACCCTTTTTATCAAGAGCTTATTAAAACTACAGGTGAAATGCCAAAATGGAATTTTCATAAGTACTTAATTCTGCCTCAAGGTAAAAAAGTTTATGCGTTTACAAGTGATGTCACGCCTGATTCACCAGAGATTTTAGATAAAATTAAAGCGGAATTAAAATAATACGTTTTAAGTATTGGGCTGACGAATTTTTTGCAAGATAATTGCAGAGAGCTCTTCGACTGAGCGAGTAGTTGAATCAGCCCAAGGAATACCGGCTCTTTTCATAAGATTTTCACAATCTGTAATTTCTTTTCTGCAGTTTTCAAGTGATGCATATGTGCTATTGGGTCTTCTTTCGCTTCGGAGACTGCTTAGGCGATCTGCTTGTATGGTTAATCCAAAAATTTTATCGATATAACCTTCTAAGATAGGCGGTAACGCTTTTCTTTCAAAATCTTCAGGCGTTAAAGGGTAGTTCGCAGCTTTAATACCAAACTGCATCGCAAGGTAAATACTTGTTGGTGTTTTACCTGATCTAGATACGCCAACTAAAATCACATTGGCTTGATTTAAACCGTTATGTGTCATGCCGTCATCATGCCCTAATGCAAAATTAATTGCTTCCATTCTGTCTGAATAATTAGTGCCAGACATACTATGCGCAACACCAGGTCGCGTAAGAGGCTCTTCTTTTAATTCGACGCCTAAAGGATCAATGAATGAATCAAAAAGATCAATGTAATAGGCATCGACTTCTTTAAGTTCTGCACGAAGTTTTGGGTTACCAATGGACATAATCACAATCGGTCTTACACCATTTTCCATTTTCGCATTGACGATACGTTTTTGTGCATCATCTACTTTTGCGTCTGAATCAGTAAATGGAATTCTGATTTGTGTAAATTGTGTATCTGGAAAGTGAGCTAGAAGTTGACCTAATGCACCAGCAGTAATGCCTGTTCCATCAGAAATAAAGAACGCTGTTCTTTTTTGTTGTGCCATTATTTTTGGCTAATACGCTTCCATGTGCTGATCACAGTATCAGGATTAAGTGACATTGATGAAATACCTTCTTTCACTAGCCATTCAGCAAAGTCAGGATGATCTGATGGGCCTTGCCCACAAATGCCAATATATTTTTTTGTTTTCTTGGCTGCAGTAATTGCCATTTGGATAAGTGCTTTCACAGCATCATTTCTTTCATCAAAACCATCCGCCAAAATGCCTGAGTCACGATCAGTACCTAGTGTAAGTTGTGTTAAATCATTTGATCCAATCGAAAATCCATCGAAATATTCAAGAAATGCTTCAGCTAAGATTGCATTTGATGGCACTTCACACATCATAATTAAGCGAAGTCCATGGTCGCCTCGTTTAAGACCGTTAGCCGCCATAATGGTTGTCACTTCTTTTGCTTCGTCTAGTGTTCGAACAAATGGAATCATAATTTCTACATTCGTTAAACCAAAAGTTTCTCTTACTTTTTTCATGGCTTGGCATTCCATGACGAAACATTCTTTAAAGTCTTCTGACATATAACGTGCCGCACCTCTAAATCCAATCATTGGATTTTCTTCATCAGGTTCGTAGATGTCTCCACCAACTAACTTTTTATATTCATTAGATTTAAAATCAGAAGTTCTTACAATGACTGGTTTTGGGTAAAATGCTGCCGCAATTGTTGCAACCCCTTCAGCCACTTTATCAATATAGAATTGTTTGGGGTTTAGATAACCGCGTGCACGATGTGTAATTTGTTTTTGAATATCTTGTGGCATCGCTGAATAATTTAATATCGCTTTCGGATGAATGCCGATCATATTGTTGATGACAAATTCTAAACGCGCCAAGCCCACACCATCATTTGGAGTTTGTGAAAACGTAAATGCCATATCAGGGTTGCCTACATTCATCATGATTTTAACTGGCGGTGTTGGAAGAACAGTTTCTTTTTCTGTATTAACCTCGTATTCAAGAGCGCCTTGGAAAACAAGCCCAGTTTCACCCTCTGAACAACAAACGGTTACCATGTCTCCATCTTGTAAAAGTTCAGTTGCATTTACGCTACCTACAATCGCTGGAATGCCGAGTTCTCGAGCGATGATGGCAGCATGACATGTTCGACCGCCACGGTTCGTAACAAGTGCTGATGCTCTTTTCATCACAGGTTCCCAATTAGGATCAGTCATATCTGCAACCAATACATCACCAGGCTGAACTGCATGCATTTCAGAAGGATCTTTTACAATACGAACTGGACCGACACCAATTTTTTGTGTCACTGCACGTCCAGCAACAATCGCTTTGCCACTTCCTTTTAATTTAAAAACTTCAACAGCATTTTTTGATTGAGATTTAACAGTCTCAGGCCTTGCTTGAAGAATGTAAATTTTTCCGTCTAATCCATTTTTGCCCCATTCAATATCCATAGGACATCCGTAGTGTGATTCAATGGTTACAGCATATTGAGCAAGCTCGAGAATATCTTCATCGTTTAAGCTAAATGAATCGCTTTCTTTAGGATCTACATCAATGGTATGTGTGCTTTTTCCAGCTTGCGTAGCATCACTAAACACCATTTTAATTTTTTTGGATCCAATAGATCTTCTAACAATCGCAGGCTTTCCTTCTTTTAGAAGGGGTTTGAAAACGTAAAACTCATCGGGGTTGACAGCGCCTTGAACCACTGTCTCACCTAAGCCATAAGAGGCAGTGATAAATACCACATCTTTAAATCCTGATTCAGTGTCGATCGTAAACATAACACCAGAGCAGCCGATGTCACTTCTTACCATTTGTTGGACGCCTGCTGAAATAGCAACATCAGCATGAACAAAACCTTTGTGCACGCGATAAGAAATGGCTCGGTCGTTATAAAGCGATGCAAATACTTCTTTGATTGCATGTTTAATATTTTCGACACCATGAATGTTTAAAAAACTTTCTTGTTGACCTGCGAAAGAAGCATCAGGTAAGTCTTCTGCTGTAGCAGAAGATCTAACCGCAAAAGTAGTGCCTTCAGCAGAGTTTTTTGTGAGTCGAGTATAATTTTCTTCAATAGCTTTTTCTAAGGAAGAGGGGAAGGGCGTATCAATAATCCATTGTCTAATTTTTTTACCGCTGACAGCGAGAGCATCGGTATCATCTGTATTTAAAGTTTTTAGTTCATCAGCAATCTTATCGTCGAGTTTATTGTGGGCTAAAAATTCTCTGAATGCTAATGCTGTGGTTGCAAAGCCAGTAGGAACTCTGACACCCTTTGCATTAAGTTGTGAAATCATTTCACCTAATGACGCATTCTTTCCTCCCACAGAGCCGACATCTGTATTGCGAAGATTTTCTAATGGAATGACATATGCTGACATAAAGGCCCTTAGGTTAATAACTTGAAGAACTTAAGCATTCAATCTTTAGTAATGCTGCTTTTAAGTTTAATTGGTTTTCACGACAAAGATGGTTAACTACAAAATCTTTAAATGTGAGATGCCATAAAAAGACGTCATTTTGCCAAATTAACATCTTATTGTCATCTGAATCCTGAGTCTTATGAGTTAGTGAAATTGATGAGGGACGGCGAGATTTGCTTAAGTGACTTTAAATGGAAGTTAGATTAAATAAAATGATCTTAATTGTATCTAAAATGTAGTTAAAATCACTTAAAATACGTTAAATATAGATAATTTATAATTTCACTCATTATTTGAATAATATTGCGACTAAATAAGCTCAAAAAAATACATATCTACCCATAAAACATCTGATGAATCTGCTAGATTGCCTGTCAATTCATATATAATTTCAGATCCGATTTCAAAGACATTATTTTTTGGAGATTTTAAGCAATGGCAACATTATTAGAACAGTTAAAAGGCATGACAACGATCGTTGCGGATACAGGTGACGTAGAAGCAATTAAAACAGTAAAACCTTATGATGCAACAACAAATCCATCTTTACTCTTAAAGGCTAGTACACTTCCTCAATGTGAGCCTATGATTAAAGAAGCTATTGCTTATGCAAAATCAAAAAGCAGCAACAAAGCTCAACAAATTGAAGATGCAGCTGATAAGTTAGCTGTGCTTGTGGGTCTTGAAATTCTTAAACATATTCCTGGCCGTATTTCTACTGAAGTGGATGCACGTTTGTCTTTCAATATTGATGCAATGGTTAAAAAAGGACGTAAATTAATTGGTCTTTATGAAGAAGCGGGCATTAAGAAAGATCGCGTACTTATTAAATTAGCTTCAACATGGGAAGGCATTAAAGCAGGTGAAATTTTAGAAAAAGAAGGTATTAACTGTAACTTAACGCTTCTTTTTGGTTTTGGCCAAGCTCGTGCTTGTGCTGAAGCAGGTGTTTTCCTTATTTCGCCATTCGTAGGTCGTATCCTTGATTGGTATAAAGCTAAAACAGGCAATACCTACTCATCAGAAGAAGATCCTGGCGTAATATCTGTTCGTAAAATTTATGCATACTACAAAGAGCATGGATACAAAACCGTCGTAATGGGCGCTTCATTTAGAAATATTGGAGAAATTACAGCTCTAGCAGGTTGTGATCGTCTAACGATCGCTCCAAATCTTCTTCAAGAGCTTGAAGCAACACAAGGTGACTTACCTCGCGTTCTTAAAGATGGCGGAGCTACAAAAGCAGCCCCTGCTAAAATGACTGAAGATGAATTCCGTTTCTCATTGAATGAAGATGCGATGGCAACTGAAAAACTTTCAGAAGGTATTCGTGGTTTCGTAGTGGATCAAAACAAACTCGAAACAGCACTCAACGAGAAGCTATAAATCATTTCTTGTCATAAAAATGACAAGAAATAGCTATAAAATCAGTAGGGCTAATCATTGACACGAGACGATTAGCCCTATATGATCGATTTCCTGCTTCATGAAGTTCAAACTTCCTTTTAGCAACGAACTATTTTAGAAAACTTGTAATAAATACGGAGAAAAAAACCATGGCTTTAACACAAATGGCATTAGATTCATTAGATTTTGACGCAACAGTTGCACTAGCAACTAAAGTTGCTCCACACGTGGACATTCTTGAAATTGGTACACCATGCATTAAGCATAACGGTATCAAACTTCTTGAAACACTTCGCGCTAAATTCCCAAAGAACCAAATCCTTGTTGACTTAAAGACTATGGACGCTGGTGAATACGAAGCTGAGCCTTTCTATAAGGCTGGTGCTGACATTTGTACAGTTCTTGGTGCTTCTGGCATTGCTACAATCAAAGGTGTGATTGCTGCTGCTAAGAAATATGGTAAAGAAGTTCAAGTTGACATGATCAACGTTCCAAACAAAGAAGCTTTAGCTAAAGAAGCTGTAGCTGCTGGCGCTCACATCATCGGTGTTCACACTGGTCTTGACGCTCAAGCTGCTGGTCACACACCATTTGCTGACTTAGCTGCAATCGCTGCACTTAAAACAGGTGCTAAGATTTCAGTAGCTGGCGGTGTTAAAGCTGCTACTACACAGCAAGTTAAAGATGCTGGCGCTGCAATTATTGTTGCTGGTGCTGCAATTTACGGCGCTGCTGATCCAGCTGCTGCTGCTGCAGAAATCACAAAAATTGCTCATGGATAATTGTTAAGAAACAATTATTAATGAACTGAATCAAATCCCGACTTAGCAATGAGTCGGGATTTTTTTTATAGTTTTTTATTTTTAAATAAAAGGGTTCAATATGCATCAAAAATTATTATTAGATAAAATTTCAGGCGTTTTAGCAGTGACTGAGCAAAGTAATGCAGCTAAGCTTCTTAAGCTTGTAGATGAAGCGGGCCGTATTTTTGTTGGCGGTGCTGGACGATCAGGACTTGTTTCACGCTTTTTTGCAATGCGTCTCGTGCATAGTGGCTATCAAGTTAATATGGTGGGTGAAATCGTGACCCCAGCTATTAAAGCTGGAGATCTTTTTGTAGTGATTTCAGGTTCAGGCGGTACAAAAACACTTCTTCCACTTCTTGAAACAGCTAAATCAAAAGGTGCAAAGATTGTTGTTATTTCCATGAAAAATAAATCACCTATGTCTGATATGGCTGACTTAACTATTCAAATTGGTAATGATGATTCTTTCGGCCTTACTAAAGGTATGCCTATGGGCACCACATTTGAATTATCTACATTAATCTATTTAGAAGCCGTAATTTCGGAATTGATTCACGCTAAAGGATTAACAGAAGAGGGTATGCGTGCTATTCACGCAAATCTTGAGTAAGGCAAATTAGATGACAAAGTTAGAGCTCGAAAATGCTGTTGCAATGATGAATGCAGACGAATATAAACAGTTTTGCATTGAGCATCCTAAAGAATGTAAATGTGAGTATCAAGCCAATCAATGCGCTTACGAACATTACGCTTTGTTTGCTGGTATGTTAATTTTCACAATAGTTTTAACTTTATGGTTACTTTTTGGTCATCGAAAAAATAAATAGCGTTTATATTTTTACTTTTACTTAATAATTAGGGGCGCTTTGGGCGCCCTTAATTATTTAATCAGCATATAATTTAAAATTATAAGTTTAGATATCAACAGCCGTTGAATAATACACACCTCATCTCCTTGCCTTATGTTTCGGATAGCTCTATTTATTTTGAGGCTATTGCCAATGATCCATGGTCTTGTTATCTAGATAGTGGAATTCAAGATGATTTAGACGAAAACATTTCTGATAAATCGAGATACGACATTATAGTAAGTCATCCATTTATTAAAATAATTGCAGATGAATCCACTGTCAGCATTGAAGAAAACAATTTAAAAAAAATTACAAAAGAAAATCCTTTCAATGTTTTAGAAGGAATACTTGCAAATTTTAATATTCAAGAAACATCTTTGCCATTCGCAGGCGGTGCCTTAGGTTACTTTTCATATGAATTAAGTCAATCGTCTATTAAAAAGAATAAGGATCATGTTGGCATGCCTTTGATGATGATTGGCATATACGACTGGGCTTTGATTGTAGATCATCAAGAAAAAACTGCCTGTATTGCATCCCATCTAATCAATAAAGATACAAAAGATTATTTAACTACACTCACTAAAAAATTAAAAAGTGTAAAGCCCAATAATCAATTATTTAAAATTAATTCAAATATTAAATCTCTATTAAACTTTGAAGCCTACGATCTTATGGTTAATAAGATTTTGTCTTTCATTAAAGAGGGAGATGTCTATCAGATAAATATCTCAAACAAATATATCGTTTCTTGCGAAGGGAATAGCTGGACTGGATACAAAAAACTAAGAGAGATTAATCGCGCACCTTTTATGGCTTATTTTCATTTTGATGATTTTGATATCTTATGTGGATCACCAGAAAGATTTATTCAATCTCATAGTAAACGTGTAGAGACCAGACCAATTAAAGGAACTGAGCCGAGAGATATTAACCCCATAAAAGATAAAGAAAACGCAGAAAAGTTACTTGCGAGCGAGAAAGATCGCGCAGAAAATTTAATGATTGTTGATTTGCTTCGAAATGATCTAAGTAAAAATTGCATTCCAGGAAGCGTTAATGTAAAAGCTCTTTGTGAGCTTAAGTCTTATAGCAACGTTCATCATCTAGAAAGTATTATTGAGGGGGTATTAAAGCCTCATTCAACTCTAACAAAGTTACTTAAAGATTGCTTTCCTGGTGGGTCAATTACAGGTACGCCGAAAAAAAGATCAATGGAAATTATTTCTGATTTAGAGCCACACAGACGTGATATTTATTGTGGCTCAATTGGTTATATTGGCTTCAATCATAATATGGATACCAATATAGCAATTCGGACTTTGGTTAGAAAAGATAATAATATTCATTTTTATTCTGGCGGAGGCATTGTTGCTCAGTCAAATTCAAAAAATGAATTTGATGAAATTTCATTCAAAGCGTCTAATATTCGAAAATGGATAACTTTTTTTAAAGCAGATTAAATTAATCTTTTTTAACAAATTTTCCGAAATGTAACATGATGCTTGGCAAAATTAGTAGATTTAATATGGTCGAAGTCACGAGCCCTCCAACAATGATAGTAGCCATAGGACCCTCAATCTCTTTTCCTGGTTGACCACTACCTAATGCCAGCGGAAGCAAACCTAAAGCAGTTACAATAGCTGTCATCAAAATTGAAGGTAATCTTTCAGATGCACCTTTAATGCATGTCTCCAAATTCCATACATAACCTTCAACATCGATAAGGTGTTGATAATGGGATATCAGCATAATAGAATTTCTTAAAGTTATACCAAATAGCGTTACAAATCCAACAAGAGAACCAATAGAAATCCATCCTGCATTAAACATTACGGCAATCACCCCGCCAATGAGAGCGAAAGGAAGATTGAATAATGTAAGCATTAAATTTCTTAAATTACCAAATGCTATGTATAACATAAGAAGTACTGCTGCCCCTGCAATGATTGAATGAACAATAAGCTCTTCTTGAGATTTTGCATTCGCTTCTGCTTCACCAGTAATCTCATAATAATTGCCCGGATTTAATTTTAGAGTTTTAAGTTTAGCTTTAAGCTCTCGATCAAAATCAGCAATATCTCTTTGGTCAATATCTGCAGTAATTGTTTGTATTCGTTTTCCACCTTGATGAAGGATTTTAGAGCGCCCGTTTTCTTGAGCAATATATGCGACCTGGCCGAGGTGAATGATTTTACCTTCAGGTGTTGTGATGGGTAGCTTCTCAATGTCTGTAATGTCATCTCGATAATCTTTGTTTAAAATAACTGAGATATTGACAGGTGCATTACCCTCATAAATTTGTGCTACGGGAAAGCCTTCATAAGCTGCTCTTATAATGTTCAGAAGATCAGTTTTTTGGATGCCCCATTGACTTAATTTGTCAGGAAGAAAATGGATTGTAATTTGTGGCGTTCCTGCCGGTGAAACGAGATTGATATTTTTAGTACCTTTAATCCTGCTCAACTCATATGAAATTTTTTGTGAATCTTGATCGATGGTATCAAGATTGTTTCCAAAAACATTAATCACAACTGAAGAGTGATAGCCAGATATAGTTTCTTCAATGCGTTCCGTTAAAAATGTATTAATAGCAAAATTAAGGCCTACATAGCCTTTCTCCGATTTTTCAATATCGACTTTTTGGTTGGATTCACCTTCAATAATATTTTTAATATTATTTAAAACGGTATTTTGCTCTGGACCATCAAGTTCTTTTAATTCAATTTCAAATTCACTGTAGTGTGTACCAAAAGTGTCTGCGCCCATAGGGGAGCGACCAACCCATTGAGCTACTGAAACAACACCAGGAATGGCTCTAATTTTTTTAGATACCTCATTACCAATTCTTAAAGACTCTTTTTCTGAGGTGCCAGGAAGTGAAGTCATATGCATAATGAAGTGACCTTCATGAAGTGCTGGAATAAATTGTGTTTTAAAGAGTGGTATTAAAGTTAAGCCGAGGACAATTAATGAAAAAGATAAAATAATGATTGTGGTTGACTGCTTCTCGATTTTGTATAAAACGGAAATATATTTTTCTTTTATTTTAGTAATTACAGGAGATTCATTTGTTTTGAGTTTAGAAGAACCTAGAAGTAAGTATGAAAGCGCTGGTGTTACAGTAAGAGCCACTATAAGAGAAGCTAAGATAGATGAAATGTAAGCAATACCTAAAGGACTAAATAGCTTTCCAGCAACACCATTGAGCGACAAAAGAGGAAGAAATACAGTCGCAACAATAACAGTTGCATATACGACAGAATTTCTTACTTCCATAGATGCCTCATACACCACTGTTCTAATAGGTAATGGTGTTTTGCTTCTAAGATTTTCTTTGAGTCGTCTGAAGATATTTTCAGAGTCTATAATGGCATCATCCACTACTTCCCCTAAAGCAATTGCCAGGCCGCTCAGAACCATTATATTTAAACCAAGATTAAAGTAACTTAAAACAGAAATTGCTGTGAGAAGTGATAGCGGTATTGCTGTTGCTGAAATAAAAGCTGTTCTGAAGTTAAATAAAAATAAAAATAGAATCACGATAACCAAAAAAGAACCAACTAAAATATCGAAGCGCACGCCTTGGATAGAAGCATTAATAAAATTAGCCGGCCTAAATAATTTTGGATGGAGATTAATTTTTTGAGAAGCCAATGTGGGCTCAATATCTTTAAGTGCATCTTCAATTAAGTGGGTTAATTTATAAGTATCTGAACCAAGCTGCCCTTGAACTGATAGATAAACGCCTTCCTGGCCATTTATTGATGCACCACTTATTGAAGGCAGGGATCCTTCTTTAACTTCTGCAATGTCTTTAACATAAACAATTTGATTTTTAGCATTAATGATTGGTGTCTTTGCAATTTCTTCTAAAGTTTTAGATTGCCCCTCAGTATTAACGATGATGCGTTGATTATTATTTTCTATAAATCCAGCACCACGAATGCCAGTTGATTTTTCAGCTGCCAGTAACACTTCTTCGATTGATAAATTGTGTTGAATTAATTTTTCTGGGTTAATTTCAATTTGGTATTGCTTAACTTTTCCTCCGAATACATTGACATCTGCGACACCAGGAATAGATAAGAGGTGCGGAATGACGATCCTATCGGCCGCTGTTCTTATTTCATTTAATGATTTTTCTGATGACGTAATTCCGATACCTAGAACTGAGGATGCTGAAGAAGTGAGGGGTGTAATTTTTGGCACAATGCCTGTCGGCATATTTGTGGCAATCGAAGAAAGTCTTTCAGAAATAACTTGGCGATTTCGAAAAATATCAGTATTTTCATCGAAAATAATTGTGATAACCGAAAGCCCTGGAATCGACTGTGAGCGAATCGTTTCGATGCCAATAGTGCCCCCTAAATTTTTTTCGATAGGTTGAGTCACTAAAGACTCTACTAGATCAGCAGATAATCCTGGCGATTCAGTTTGAATAATGACTTGGGTTGGAGAAAATTCTGGAAAAACATTCAATGGACTTCGAGTAATTTGGTACAGTCCAAAGATAATTGAAATGCAAGCAAGGCCTATAATTACGCCAGTATATCGAATTGAAAATTTTACGATGGACGACATCATAATGATTTAGTCGTCATTCTCGTTTTTAATTTGATATTTAAACTCTTCTGAAAGCATAAGCTGTGATCCGCTTAAGACAATTTCATCATTTTCTTTGATTTGATCTTCTTTAATCATCCAGCCGTCATTATCTTCATTGTTTGTATCAATCGCTTTTCTAATAAATTTATCTTCAGCAATTTTTATGTAAATCCATGCTTTGCCGGCATTCCAAACAATAGACTCTTTAGGTATAAATAAATATTTGGTTGATTCGTTAGTATTTATTGATTGCGATGCAGACACAATTAGCCTTGAGTCAAATCTTAATTTATTGTTAAACGCGACATAAAAATATGTTTTGCCTTGAAGATTTTTATCCAACTGAGGTGCTTCTGAAAAATATTTAGCTAGTAATTGATCATTTGGACTATCCATTAAAGATAGGTTGATATCTTTAGGGGCGTCATTAGTAAAGTTATTTGAAAGTGTAATTCTAACGAGCCTTGCTTTGTCGTGTAATAAGAAATCTAAAATATCGTTATGGTGTTTTGATTGAATCATTAGAAGTATTTTTTCTCCCCATTGGGATCTAATATTTTGCTCGAGACCATCCACAAGGGCTTCGCTTTTTGAAAGATTAGCTTGAGTTGCTTGAACTGCTACCAAACTTTCTTGAAGCGTTTTATCAGAAATATTTTTATTATCTTCATTAAGATATTTGAATCGCTCGTAATTTTTTTTGTCTCTCGCCAGCTCATTTTTTAGAATACTAATTTGACTTTTTATATCATTAAGCTTATTTTTTTGTTCAATAAGCATATCTAGATTTAATACATTGCCGTAACTTGTTATTGTTCTGGCGTGAGTTGCAGGTTTAATCTTATCTGTCTTGATGCCGCTATTTATTTGAACGGCTTTAGAAATAATAACTTCATCAATACCGTTTTCTTTTTTAATATATGCATTTGATTTCTTTGTCTCGTTTTGATCATTTGCATTATTAAATTCGTCTCGCCCCAGATAGGTTAGAAGCCAGATAAGAATAACAATAAGGATCGCTTGAATAATGACAAATAATGTGAGTTTATTTTTCATTCGTTACTATCTGAGTTTGCTTAATAATTGGGTATTGCAAAATACTTTCAAAATCAAATCCACTTTGGACTAATGCTACTTTATTTTCATAAAGTTTTCGCTTAAATTGCATATTTTTTAATTTTTCTTTTGTAAACTCTAAGCGATCAATTTCTCCATTATTAAATTTTTTATCTAGTCCGGATTCAATGGCTAAAATGGACTGGTTGTCTTCTATACCTTTTTTAACTGTGGCGCGGTTGGTTTGATAGTTGTCGGATAGTTTTTGAATGTCATTAAGTATAGAAGTTTGTAATTTTTCGATAGACAACACTTCTATATCACTTATTTTCTTAGCTTCATTAATGAGTGTTTTATTTTTGTTAGCTGATGGGATTAATGTTGATAAACCTAAGATCCATTTACTTGCTCCATAATCGTATAAATATGCTGGTGAGAATGTAATATCTGGATATTGCTCAGCAATTTGAAGTTTAAGTTTAGATTCGGCAAGAGCGTATTGTGCAAGAGCTATCCTTAAATCTATTCGATTATAGATACCTAAATTATTAAGTTTATTCTTACTGGATTCGTTATTTAAAATGAGATCAAATTCGTCTATAAAAGTATCTGTGTTAAGAGGGGCTAATGTTAATAAATTGAATTTTTCAGGTGTTAGACCTGTGATTTTTCCTAACTTAGCCCGAAGTTCGACAATGCGTATTTGTTCATCATTTAATTTCTGAATATTTTTATTGAGTTCGAGCTGGCTAAGATCTAATTCAGATGAAGAAGCAATACCTGCCACTTTTCTCTTTTTTAACATATTAACAATATCATTTTGCATTTTGACTTCATTTCTAATTGATTGAATATTCAAAAGGCTTTGTTGATAATCTAAATATGTGGTCGTGAGTTCAGTTTTAATATCCCATGCTAATTTTCTTAACTCAAGTCTCTTAATTAGCGTTTGATTGATAGCCTTTTCTTCCCGAATTTTCGCCTTATTAGCCGTTTCAAAAAGAGTGCTGAAATTAATACCAAGTGCTTTTTTAGATTTATCTTGATTATTACCTTCTCGTCCAGTATCGAGCCCAATAGAAGAGGGCGGCTTAATGGCTGCGATTGATTCTTGATCTTTGGCAATGCTCCATTCTTTTTTAGCAATTTCAATTTTTGTATTAAAAAAGAGCGCGCAAAGCATGAGTTCATTTAGTCCCCATTCTTTGATGGGTAGTTGATCATCTTTGAAGCCTTGATCGTGAAGAAAAGCCTTAAATGAGGGATTTTCTGGATCTTTTGCGATAATCTTTTCTACAATTTTTTCATTTACCAAAGGCTGCTGTTCGTAGCTAATAAAGCTGCAATTTGTGAGAAAAAGCACTACAAAACTAGCCAGAAGCGAAGATTTGAAAAAGCGTAATTTAGATGCTTGGGTTTTCAATTTATATCTTAAGGTTGGGTTTAAACAATTTCAAAGAAGTTACGACATCTTAAATCAAAATATCGCTCTATTTCATTGATTCATTGAATTATTCCTTTTCGATAAAGACTAACTTGTTATAAAATAGAGCTAAATTTTTGTTATATATAACTTTTTTAATCATCGCGAGAGTGGCGGAATTGGTAGACGCACTGGATTTAGGTTCCAGCGCCGCAAGGCGTGAGAGTTCGAGTCTCTCCTTTCGCACCATCGATCTAAATTTTAGGGAATTTTAAGTATGGCTACAGCAGTGGAAACATTAAGTAATTTAGAAAGACGTATCACAGTCAAAGTGCCAGTCGAACCTCTTCAAAAAGAGATGTCGAGTCGCTTTCAACGCTTAACTCGAACAGCAAAAGTTCCTGGTTTTAGACCCGGTAAAGCGCCCTTAAGAATGATCGAGCAACAGTATGGGCCCCAAGTAAAAGAAGAGGTCTTTGCTGAGGCAATTGAAACTTCTTTTGGCCAAGCTATACAGGAAAATAAATTACGAGTTGCTGGTATGCCGAATATTCAGCATAAGCCACTTAATCAAGTTCACGAAGATTTTGAATATACTGCGACATTTGAAGTGTTTCCTGAAGTCACTTTAGCTGATTTTAAAGCTGCTTCTATTGAAAAACCTGAAGCTCAAATTACTGATAAAGACGTTAATAAAACAATTGATGTTTTACTTAAACAAAGAGCACAATTTATTGAGTCTAATGATGGGGCCGCCAAAGGCGATCGACTCACTTTAACCTTAACTTCATTCATTAATGATAAACAGGTTGAAACAACCGGTGATAAGCCTATTCAAATTATTCTAGGCGACGATTCTCGCTTTGCGATTTTTGATGATCATCTTGTTGGGGGTAAAGCAGGCGAGTCTAAAACATTCGAAGTTAACTATCCAGAAACACACAACCCTAAAGAGTTGGCAGGAAAAAAAGTTCAATACAATGTGAATTTTATTTTAATTGCAAAACCTAAACTTCCAGAAGTTAATGCTCAATTTGCACAATCTCTTGGTGTTGCAGACGGCAATGTTGACAAGATGCGCGAAGAAATTAAACAAAGCTTAGAGCAAGAATTAGATAAGAGAGTAAAAATAAAATTAAAGGAACAGGTATTTACTCAATTAATAGATAGCTGCAAAGCAGACTTACCCAAGGCGCTGATTAATGTTGAAATCAACCGCATGGCTCAATCAACTTACGCAAATTTAAAACAACGCGGAGCTGATTTAAAACAATTCAAATTAGAACCTTCAATGTTTGAAGAGCAAGCAAAAAAAACGTGCAAACTCAGATTAATATTGGCCGAGATTGTAGATAAAAATAATTTGCGTGCCTCACCTGATCAAATTAAAGCCATGGTGAATGAATTTGCACTTAATTTTGACGATACGGATGAGGCAGTAAAGTGGTTTTATGCTGAGCCATCTAGACTTGAGGAGCCGACTGCGCTTGCAACTGAAACCAATGTAGTTGAGTGGTTTATGAAGCAATGTAAGGTTCAAAACAAAAAAACAACATTCGATGAACTCATGTCGGGACCAGCTAAAGCTTAATTATGGCTTATACAACTCCAAATAATTTGGGCTATGTGCCAATGGTTATAGAACAAAGCGGTCGAGGCGAGCGCGCTTACGATATATATTCTCGACTACTAAGAGAACGTGTGATTTTCTTAGTAGGCCCTGTAGACGATATGACGGCAAATGTTATTGTTGCCCAGTTACTTTTTCTAGAAGCAGACAATCCTGATAAAGATATTTCTTTATATATCAATTCACCAGGCGGATCTGTAACTGCAGGCATGGCTATCTATGACACCATGCAATTTATTAAACCTGACGTAAGCACTTTATGTATTGGGCAAGCAGCTAGTATGGGCGCTTTATTGCTAGCAGCCGGAGAAAAAGGAAAGCGTTTCTGTTTGCCTAATTCTCGAGTAATGATTCATCAGCCTTTAGGTGGATTTCAAGGGCAGGCATCTGATATAGAAATTCATGCAAAAGAAATTTTGTTTTTAAAAGAAAAATTAAATCAAATTTTAGCAAGTCATACCGGCCAAACACTTAAAAAAATTGCCGCCGACACAGATAGGGATAACTTCTTAAGTGCTGAACAATCTGTTGAATATGGCATGGTTGACCAAGTTATATCAAAGAGATCACAAGTCATTTAATGCTATCTATCTATGGCAACTAAAAGCGATAACGAAAAATTACTTTACTGCTCGTTTTGTGGAAAAAGTCAGCACGAAGTTAAAAAACTAATTGCAGG
>DAIOGA010000006.1:0-3461 GCA_036745495.1 Candidatus Methylopumilus sp. | reverse complement strand
GCTACAACACTTACTGAAGCAGGTTATGTAGGTGAAGATGTTGAAAACATTATGCAAAAATTATTGCAAAAATGTGATTACGATATTGAAAAAGCCCAAAGAGGTATTGTATACATTGATGAAGTCGATAAGATTTCAAGAAAGTCTGAAAATCCTTCTATAACAAGAGACGTATCAGGTGAGGGTGTTCAGCAAGCACTTTTAAAATTAATCGAAGGCACTGTAGCTTCAGTCCCCCCTCAAGGCGGTCGTAAACACCCAAATCAAGAATTTGTTCAATTAGACACAACAAATATTTTATTTATTTGTGGTGGAGCTTTTGATGGCTTAGAAAAAATTATTAAACAAAGATCTGAAAAAGGCGGAATTGGTTTTGGCGCTCAAGTAAATAGCAAGGCAGATGCTAAAGTGATTGGTGATGTCATTAAAGATGTTGAGCCAGAAGATTTGATTAAATTTGGTTTAATTCCTGAATTTATAGGAAGACTGCCTGTTGTTGCAACGCTTGAATCTTTAAGTGAAGATGCTTTAGTTCAGATACTTACTGAACCTAAAAATGCTTTAACTAAACAATACATTAAACTTTTTGCTATGGAACATGTAATGCTCGAATTTAGATCTTCAGCATTAAGACTAATTGCCAAAAAAGCACTCGAAAGAAAGACTGGTGCACGAGGCCTACGTTCAATCATGGAGCATGTGTTATTAGACACCATGTACGAATTGCCATCTATTAAGAACCTTGAAAAAGTTGTGATTGATGATGGTGTGATCGAACAATCAAATAAACCTATACTTTTATTATCAGAAAAGAAACAGGTTTCAGGAAAAAAATAAGCTTCGCTGTTGGTCAGCAAGACCTTGAAATATTATAAACTGACCCAATGTTCTAGTTTAATTAACGCTTATGAAAGCATCCTATGGCTCAAGAAATTAAAATTACAGGCTCTCAACAAGATTTCATGCCCTTATTACCCTTAAGGGATGTTGTTGTTTACCCACATCTTGTGATTCCTCTTTTTGTGGGCCGCACAAAATCCGTAAAAGCACTGGAAATTGCATCTGACAAAGATAAGAAAATAATTTTGGTAGCCCAAAAATCTGCAAGTAAAGATGAGCCTGATGCAAAAGACCTTTACGAATATGGCACCGTAGCATCTATTCTTCAGATGCTTAAATTACCTGATGGCACCGTTAAAGTTTTGGTTGAAGGTTTAAGCCGTGTAAAAATCAAAGAAGTGATAGATCAAGAAGCTTGTTTTGTTGCTCGTTTTGATGAAATTAACATTCCCGAGCCTAAAGATAAAGAGTCTTTGGCATTAATGAGAACGGTATTTTCACAATTTGATCAATACGTTAAATTAAATAAAAAAATTCCCCCTGAAATTTTAACTTCTCTAGCTGCTATTACAGACCCAGGCAGACTAGCAGATATGATTGCTGCGCATCTCACATTGAAGTTAGAAGAAAAGCAAACGATTTTAGAAACATTAAAAATTAAAAATCGCTTGGATCATCTTTTAAAAATTATGGAATCTGAAATTGATATTCTTCAGGTAGAAAAAAGAATTCGTGGTCGCGTTAAGCGTCAGATGGAAAAAAGCCAAAGAGAGTATTATCTTAATGAGCAAGTCAAAGCGATCCAGAAAGAATTGGGAGAGCAGGATGAAGGCGCTGATTTAGATGAGCTTGAAAAGCGCATTCAAGAGGCAGGCATGTCAAAAGAAGCCCTAGATAAGGCTACCTCTGAGTTTAAGAAATTAAAAATGATGTCACCGATGTCCGCAGAAGCATCGGTAGTTAGAAATTATATTGATACATTGATTGGTTTGCCATGGCAGAAAAAAACTAAAATTAGTCGTGAGTTGGCACTTGCTGAAAAGATTTTAGATGAAGACCATTATGGACTTGAAAAAGTCAAAGAGCGCATCATTGAATATTTAGCTGTTCAACAAAGAGTTGATAAACTAAAAGCACCTATTTTATGTTTGGTTGGGCCTCCAGGCGTTGGTAAAACATCTTTAGGTCAGAGTATTGCAAAAGCTGTTAACCGTAAATTTATTCGTATGGCTTTAGGCGGTGTTCGAGATGAATCTGAAATTCGTGGTCATCGAAGAACTTATATTGGTTCTATGCCAGGTAAAGTTTTACAAAGTATGAGTAAAGTAGGCGTTACTAATCCATTATTTTTGCTGGATGAAGTGGATAAAATGGGACAAGACTATCGAGGTGATCCAGCCTCAGCTCTTTTGGAGGTTTTAGACCCCGAGCAAAATCACACTTTTACAGATCATTATGTTGAAGTTGAATATGATTTATCAGATGTAATGTTTGTGGCAACAGCTAACTCTATGAATATTCCGGAGCCGCTCTTGGACCGTATGGAGATTATTCGCTTGTCAGGTTACACGGAGGCTGAAAAACTTAATATAGCGATGCATTATTTACTCCCTAAACAGCTCAAGATGCATGGTTTAAAAAAATCTGAGATAAGTATTACTTCTAAAGTAGTAAGAGAAATTATTCAATATTATTCAAGAGAAGCTGGCGTGAGAAAGCTTGAGCAAGAAATTGCCAAAATTTGCAGAAAAGCTGTGAAAGAATTGCTTAGCAAAAAATCACTTAAAAAAGTAATTGTGAATAGTAAAAACCTTGAATCTTATCTTGGTGTGAAGGTTTTTGATATTGGCCTTGCTTCCAAAAAGAATCAAGTAGGGCAAGTCACTGGTCTTGCTTGGACTCAAGTAGGTGGTGAATTATTGACGATTGAAGCTGTCGTTTTACCGGGTAAAGGAAAAACAATCATTACAGGTAAATTAGGTGATGTCATGCAAGAATCTATCCATGCTGCAATGAGCGTTGTGAGAAGTCGAGCTAAAAAATTAGGCATAGCTGAGAATTTCTATGAAAAGAATGATATTCATATCCACTTGCCCGAAGGCGCTACCCCTAAAGACGGTCCAAGCGCAGGTATTGGTATTACTTCAGCAATTGTATCTGCTTTAACCAACATTTCAGTTAGAGCTGATGTTGCTATGACAGGGGAAATAACGTTAAGAGGCGAAGTTTTGCCGATTGGTGGACTTAAAGAGAAGCTACTTGCAGCTCATAGAGGTGGAATTAAAACCGTCCTTATTCCAGAGCAAAACGTAAAAGATTTGACTGAAATTTCAGATGAAGTGAAAAATGCCCTAGAAATTCATCCTGTTCGCTGGATTGATGAAGTTTTGGAGCTTACTTTAACTAGAATGCCTAAAAGTACAGCCACAAAGGACCAAAAACCTATGCCTGTAACCCATAAAAAACTCAGTAATATTACAAAAACCATTACACATTAGCGTAAACCTAGCGTTGGTAAGGACTATGTTGTAAAATAGCCGCCTTACTAATGAGTGTGCATGGGTGCTTAGCTCAGTTGGTAGAGCGTCGCCCTTACAAGGCGAATGTCGGCGGTTCGACCC
>DAIOGA010000005.1:49496-51187 GCA_036745495.1 Candidatus Methylopumilus sp. | reverse complement strand
TCTTCTTCTCGCATCACGAGTGATTTTCTTTCAGGGCCCATGAAGATTTTATCTTTAGCGTCTTCAAAATCTTGCATATCTACCGTGCGTTTATTACGACGGGCTGCAAATAATGCAGATTCATTTACAAGATTAGCTAAATCAGCGCCTGAAAAACCAGGTGTGCCTCTGGCAATAATACTTGCCTTCACATCAGGGTCTGCTGGAATTTTTCTCATGTGAACCAAAAGAATCTCTTCGCGACCTTTAATGTCAGGGAGTGAAACCATAACTTGACGATCAAAACGTCCCGGACGAAGGAGTGCTTTATCAAGAACATCAGCACGATTGGTTGCTGCAATGACAATGACACCTGAATTTGCTTCAAAGCCATCAAGCTCAACTAAAAGTTGATTAAGCGTTTGTTCACGCTCGTCATTACCCCCGCCTGTTCCTTGACCACGATGACGACCTACTGCATCAATTTCATCGATAAAGATAATGCATGGTGCGCTTTTTTTAGCTTGTTCAAACATATCGCGAACACGAGCGGCACCCACACCTACAAACATTTCTACAAAGTCAGATCCTGAAATCGTAAAGAAAGGTACCTTAGCTTCTCCAGCGATAGCACGCGCTAATAATGTTTTACCTGTGCCCGGAGGTCCCACCATAAGCACACCTCTTGGAATACGGCCACCTAGTTTATGGAACTTACCTGGGTCTTTTAAGAACTCAACAATCTCTGTCACTTCTTCTTTGGCTTCATCGCATCCTGCGACGTCAGCAAAGGTTGTTTGATTGTTCGTTTGATCAAGTTGTCTTGCTTTACTCTTACCAAATGAGAATGGACCGCCACCTTTGGAGCCGCCTTGCATTTGACGCATAAAGAAAATCCACACGCCTACAAGAAGAATCATCGGGAACCATGAGATGAAAATACTCATGAGCACTGATTGCTGTTCTTCTGGCTTAGCTTCAACGATGACATTATTTTTTAAAAGATCAGATACCAACCAAGGATCGGTAGGGGCGTAGGTATTGAATTTCTTTCCCTCGCTCGTTGTGCCTTTAATTTTGTGGTTATCAATTTCTACCTTGGCGATCTTACCTTCTTTCACCTGCTCCATAAATTGGGAGTAAACAAGTGCAGTCTCATTTTTCGAAGTACCTGAAAACTGATTGAAGATAGTCATGAGAATGAGTGCGATCGCAACCCAAATGGCAATACTTTTTAGTGTGCTGTTATTCAATTGATGGATGACCTCGTATCATCTATTTTAATCATTTAATTTTAAACCTAATTCGTCATTGCATTATGACTTTTTAAGCTTTTGCAAAACCTAGCAAATATACTTCACTGCTTCGATCACGTGAGGCTTTAGGCTTCACTGTAATTACTTTTTCAAACTCAGGCCGCATCTTTTTTACCAGTTCATCAAAGTCTGCACCTACAAAGGTTTTGACCAGAAAATGACCGCCTGGTTTCAACCATTGTAAAGAAAAGTCTAAAGCAAGCTCAGTTAAGTACATCACACTTGGCTGATCGACTGTCTTGATACCTGTAATATTGGGGGCCATATCCGAAATTACAAGGTCTATCGGTGAATTATTTAAGCGAGTTTCAAGCTCTCTTAAAGAGGATTCTTCCCTAAAATCGCCTAGAATAAAGTCTACTCTAGGAATGGGGTCCATGGGTAATAAATCCATAG
>DAIOGA010000005.1:39563-49396 GCA_036745495.1 Candidatus Methylopumilus sp. | reverse complement strand
ATCATTCACATGCTCCTGCATCCAGGCCTTGCTAGTTCTTGTTCTTTTCATCTGTTAAAATCGATTCTTTAGATCTTTAGAAGTTTTCTACCTTGAATTCAAAAGCGATTGCATACCTTCGAAGCTTAGCTCACACATTAAATCCAGTGGTCAGAATTGGCAATAAAGGTTTAACAGCATCTGTGATTAAAGAAATTGATCTTAATTTAAAAGCACATGAGCTGATTAAAATTAAAATCCAAAATGACGATAAATCGGTTCGTGAATCTATGTTGAACGAAATATGTGAGGCACTTCAAGCGACTGCTGTTCATCATATTGGTTTACAAATTATTGTCTATCGTGCGGCATCAGAGCCTAAGATTGTAATACCTAAATAATTATCTAATTTTTAGAATAGCAAAAACGCCTAAGAAACACTCAAGTAAATAAGCAATACTTGAGATGCCATGCCACGTTGCAAATCGATCAGCGAATACACTCTCCATCACATCTTTCGGCATGGCTTCTAATTTGAATTTTTCTAAAAGTGGGCTAATGCCTAAATGGCTAATCAAAATAAGAAAAAGCATCAGCACAATGAGCCAGAAAAATCCTTGTTTTAATGCGTTGGTTCCAAACTGATACACTCGTTGGATAAGTAAATAGATGCTAGTAGCCATGCCTACATAAGCCATCATTTTAAAAAGCTGACCTGCGATACTTCCTGCAAGTTGCGCTTCAGGGATAAGTTTAAATAATTCATAAGCCACAATACCTACAACCCATAATCCGCCTATCCAAAAGGTTGCGGTAATAACTGCTAAATTTTCTAACCATTGTTTCATCGTGTTTTTAGTTTAATACAAAAATGGATTTAATTTATAGATACTTAATATCTAGTATTTCATAAGATTTAGCACCGCCCGGTGTATTTACTTCAGCCACATCACCTACAGCTTTTCCAATAAATGCTTTTGCAATTGGCGAATTGATTGAAATCTTTTTATGTTTAATATCAGCCTCATCATCGCCTACAATTTGGTAGGTAAAGATATCTTCAGTATCTAAATCTTGGGCTTCAACGGTTGAACCAAATACACATTGATTCTCACCCACAATGGTTGTCGGATCAATGATCATTGCATTCGATAATTTTGCTTCAATTTCTGCAATACGGCCTTCAATAAAACTTTGACGTTCTTTCGCAGACTCGTATTCAGCATTCTCAGACAAGTCACCTTGCGCTCTGGCTTCTGAGATTGCTTGGATAATATTTGGGCGATCAACACTTTTTAAACGTTGTAGTTCTTCCTTAAGAAGCTCAGCGCCTTTAATGGTCATGGGTATTTGTTTAAGCATATTCATTCCTATTAAAACAAAAACCACGCTCTTTAAATAGAGTGTGGTTTATAAAAATTGAGTGTATTTTAACTAAGTTCTTTATGCAAGCTTTGGATAGAGGTGACGGTAATCTCTTCTACGAAGTTCATACCGATACATGCCGCTTTGGCTCCTGCAATGGTTGTGTAATAAGTCACTTTATTTTGTAGCGCAAATCTTCTAATTTCGTATGAATCTGAAATAGCACGTTTATCCTCTGTCACATTCACGATAAAAGAAATCTCATTATTCTTAATCATGTCAACAATGTGAGGCCTGCCTTCTGCTACTTTGTTAACTGGCTCAACATGAAGCCCTGCATCCATTAAAGCTTTTGCAGTACCTTTTGTTGCTACGATGTGAAAGCCTAATTTATCTAATGATTTTGCAATTTCAATCACCTTATGATGGTCTTCACGACGCACACTGATAAATGCTTTTCCGTCTTTCGGTAATTTTGTAGAGGAACCCAGTTGAGATTTAATAAATGCCTCTGCAAATGTTTTACCTAGCCCCATCACTTCGCCTGTTGATTTCATTTCAGGTCCTAAAATGGTATCGACACCTGGAAATTTAATAAATGGGAATACAGCTTCTTTTACAGAGAAGAATGCAGGCACAATTTCTTTTGTCACTTTTTGTGACTTAAGGCTCATACCGACCATGCTTCGTGCTGCAATTTTAGCCAACTGCAATCCGCATGCTTTAGATACAAAAGGGACAGTTCGAGAGGCTCTAGGATTAACTTCTAAAACATAAATCACATCACCTTGAATCGCAAACTGAACATTCATAAGGCCTACCACGTTGAGTGCTTTTGCCATCTCAATCGTTTGTTTTCTTAATTCATCTTGAATTTTTTTAGACAAGCTATAGGGTGGCAGTGAGCATGCAGAGTCGCCTGAATGAACACCTGCTTGTTCGATGTGTTCCATAATGCCGCCAATGATGACATCTTTACCATCTGATAATGCATCAACATCAACCTCAAGCGCGTCATTTAAAAAGCGATCAAGAAGCACAGGGGACTCATGAGACACTTTTACAGCTTCACGCATATATCGTTCAAGTTGCGCTTGCTCGTGCACGATTTCCATCGCGCGACCACCAAGAACATAACTAGGTCTTACTACGAGCGGATAACCAATTTCTTCAGCTAAACGAATCGCATCTTCAGGGGTTCTCGCTGTGCGATTAGGTGGCTGTTTAAGACCAATTGAATTTAACATTTTTTGGAAACGCTCACGGTCTTCTGCCATATCAATGGCATCAGGTGTTGTACCAATAATCGGCACACCTGCTTTTTCTAAATCTTTAGCTAACTTTAATGGAGTTTGTCCGCCGTATTGCACAATCACACCAAATGGTTTTTCAATTGCAACGATCTCTAATACATCTTCAAGTGTGACAGGCTCAAAATAAAGTCGGTCTGAAGTATCGTAATCAGTGGATACTGTTTCAGGATTACAGTTCACCATGATGGTTTCAAATCCATCTTCACGTAAAGCAAGCGCTGCATGCACACAACAGTAATCAAATTCAATACCTTGTCCAATACGATTAGGTCCGCCACCTAAAACAATAATTTTTTTATTTGTCGTGGGATTTGCTTCGCATTCCTCTTCGTATGTTGAATACATATAAGCTGTATTCGTAGAGAATTCTGCAGCACACGTATCAACACGTTTATAGACTGGTCTCACGTCATGCTTATGACGATAATTGCTAACGTCTTCTTGTTTCACTTTTAGAAGTGTTGCAAGCCTTCGATCAGAAAATCCTTTTTGTTTTAACTGGAATAAATTTTCTTTTGATAGATCGTTAAGTGAAGTGCCTAACAAATCTTTTTCAATATCAATAATGTTTTTAATTTGATGTAAAAACCATGGATCAATGCTTGAGTGTCCAAAGACGTCTTCAATTGACATGCCTAATCTAAACGCATCACCAACATACCAAATACGCTCAGGTCCTGGCTCTCTTAATTCTTTAATGATGAGATCTTGATCAGTTGTTTTTTCATCTAAACCATCGACGCCAATTTCAAGGCCTCTTAATGCTTTTTGGAAAGACTCTTGGAAGGTTCGTCCAATTGCCATCACTTCGCCCACCGATTTCATCTGGGTCGTCAGTCTTGAATCCGCTTGTGGAAATTTTTCAAATGCAAAGCGTGGCACTTTAGTCACCACATAATCAATGCTGGGCTCAAAGGATGCAGGTGTTGCGCCACCTGTGATTTCATTTTTTAATTCATCTAATGTAAAACCGACAGCAAGTTTTGCTGCAATCTTCGCAATCGGAAAGCCGGTCGCCTTCGACGCTAAAGCTGATGAACGAGATACGCGAGGATTCATTTCAATCACAATCATGCGTCCATCTCGAGGATTGATTGCGAATTGCACATTAGACCCACCTGTATCCACACCAATTTCTCTTAAGACCGCAATCGATGCGTTACGCATGATTTGATATTCTTTATCAGTTAATGTTTGTGCAGGGGCAACAGTAATCGAGTCACCTGTATGGACACCCATTGGGTCTAAATTTTCAATAGAACAAATAATGATGCAGTTATCTTTCGAATCTCGCACCACTTCCATTTCATACTCTTTCCATCCAAGCAGAGATTCTTCAATAAGAAGTTCTTTGGTTGGGGATGCTTCTAAACCTCTTTCACAGATCGCGATAAATTCTTCACGGTTGTATGCAATACCACCACCGCTTCCTCCCATCGTAAATGAAGGACGAATGATGGCTGGGTAACCAATACCTGCTTGAACTTGGATTGCCTCTTCTAGGCTATGCGCGATTGCTGACCTTGCAGATCCTAGGCCAATTTTATTCATAGCCTCTTTAAATTTTTGTCTATCTTCTGCTTTATCAATCGCTTCTTTAGATGCGCCAATTAATTCAACGTTGTATTTTTTTAAAACACCAAACTTATCTAAATCCAGCGCGCAATTGAGCGCAGTTTGTCCACCCATTGTAGGAAGCAATGCATCAGGTTTTTCTTTGGCAATAATTTTTTCGACAATCTGCCAATTAATAGGCTCGATATAAGTTGCATCCGCCATCTCCGGATCTGTCATGATCGTGGCCGGATTTGAATTAACCAAGATAACCCGATAACCCTCTTCCCGAAGCGCTTTACACGCTTGCGCACCGGAATAGTCAAACTCACATGCCTGTCCTATGACAATAGGGCCTGCACCGATAATGAGTATGGACTGAATATCTTTACGCTTTGGCATGGCTCGTTTTCTTTTTTTCAATGAGATCAATAAAATGATCAAACAAGTAGCTCATTTCAGATGGGCCAGGACTTGCCTCAGGGTGCCCTTGGAAACTAAATGCAGGCTGATCCAATCTTTCAATACCTTGCAAGCTGCCATCAAAAAGAGATTGATGTGTGGCTACTAAATTTTTAGGGAGTGAAGTTTGATCAACGGTGAAGCCATGATTTTGACTGGTAATAAATACACGTTTTGTTTTTAAATCTTGAACAGGGTGGTTTGCACCATGATGTCCAAATTTCATCTTCGATGTTTTAGCGCCGCTCGCTAATGCTAAAAGTTGATGTCCTAAACAAATGCCAAATGTAGGATATCCATCATCAACTAATTGCTTAATCGCTTTAATCGCATAATCGCATGGCTCAGGATCGCCTGGTCCATTCGATAAAAATACGCCATCAGGTTTCAAGCGAACTACTTCTTCGTAAGGAGTTTCAGCAGGTACCACAGTCACTTTACATCGTCTTGAAACCAACATCCTTAAAATATTTTTCTTGATACCGTAATCAAATGCAACGACATGATAATTCGATTCTTTGTGATCAACGTAGCCTTCAGATAATGACCACTCACCTTGGTTAAAGGTATAAGCTTTTTTAGAACTCACAACTTTAGCGAGATCCATGCCTGATAGCCCTGGAAAAGCTTTAGCTTCTTCATGTGCTTTTTTATCGTCATCAGACTCGGCAATAATGCAGCCCGCTTGTGAGCCATGCTCTCTTAAGTGTCTTGTGAGTTTTCTTGTATCAATATTTGCGATCGCAACAATGTGATTCGCTTTCAAGTATTCGGAGAGTGTTTCTTCGCTTCTAAAATTGCTATTGATCATAGCGAGATCGCGAATGATTAAACCACTGGCATAGACCTTGTCAGATTCAATATCTTCTTGATTAACGCCTACATTACCAATATGAGGATAAGTGAGTGTGACGATTTGTTTTGTATAAGAAGGGTCGGTCAGAATTTCTTGATAACCAGTCATGGAAGTATTAAAAACAACTTCACCTGCGGTTAAACCTGGAGCACCAATTGAAATACCTCGAAACTTAGTTCCGTCTGCAAGCACTAACACTGCCGACATATTTCGCGACAAAATGACTCTCCAGTAGTTGCGAATTCAAGGGTTTGGGTACTGGATATACAAAACGGGAGAAGTGTTTAGCAGCTCCCGTTTCAAATATCGTAGATATTATAGTCGATTTAGCACCTTATTTCAACGCACTAAACCACGATAAATAGTTAATTGTCAGAAAGTCCTAAGACCTTTTGCATATCAAAAAGACCGGTTTTTTGATGGGATAAAAACTTAGCAGCTCTGAGTGCTCCCTTGGCAAAGGTCGCGCGGCTTGAGGCTTTATGTGTAAGTTCAATACGCTCCCCCGTGCCTGCATATAAAACTGTATGGTCCCCTACAATGTCGCCACCGCGAATCGTTGAAAAACCAATCGTGGTTTGCTTACGCTCCCCTGTATTGCCGAAACGCTCATACTGCGCATCTTTTTTAAGGTCTCTGCCGCTTGCTTTCGCAACCGCTTCACCTAATCTTAAAGCTGTGCCTGAAGGAGCGTCAATTTTATGTCGATGATGTGCTTCAATAATTTCGATATCAAAATCGTCTTTAAGTAATTGCGTTGCTTTTTCAACCAGCGAAATTAATAAATTAACACCTACACTCATGTTGGGCGCAAAAACAATCGGTATCGTTTTTGAAGCATCAAGAATCATTTTCTTCTCTTGATCTGAAAATCCAGTAGTACCAATGACATACTTCACTTGATGCGTCTCACATAATTTCAAATATTCAAGACTGGCTTCAGGTCTTGTGAAATCAATGAGAACGTCAGCAGATGAAATCACTTTGGAAATATCGTGATCAATCTTAACGCCTGTCGCAATACCCAATGCCTCCCCTGCGTCGCGACCTAACCTCTCGCTAGATTTATGATCAATGGCCGCCACAAGCGTCAAGTCTTTATCGGCAGCAATTTCTTGAATGAGTGTCTGACCCATACGGCCAGAAGCGCCTACGATAAGAATATTTATTTTACTCATATGATTAGAATCCTATTTTTTCTAACATTAAATCAAAATAATTGGGATCAGTTTCAGCAGGCAAAGGTTTTGCATTATCAACTTTTGGAGCTTCAGGTTTTACGGCCTCAGGCTCTTTTTTAATTTCAACTGAGGCTGCTTCCGTCACAGGTTTTTTAATTTCAGGCTCTAATGCTTTAATTGGCTCAGGTATCTCTTGCTTGGGCGTCATAGGTTTTCTTTCTTCTACAGGCACTTCTTTTTTAGATGGTGCTATTTTTGGAGCAGGTTTCTCTTCATCATCTTCCCAAAACTTTAAACGATCGAGCATGCCTTTTTCTTTTTGAACTGGCTTTTGATTAGCCTCATTATTTTTTTGAGGAACGATTTCTTGACGTTCTTCATTGGCATTTTGAGAGGCAGGAATAACGTCACCTTTTACCTTAGCGAGCAAATCTTTTTCAAACATCAAAGTTACTCTTCTTTTTTCAATGATCACGCCATCTTTTTCCATTTGATAAAAATAATCCCATTGATCTTTATGGAAGCTATCAGAAATTAATGGTGTGCCCATAACAAAGCGTACTTGGGTTTTTGTCATACCTGGCTTTAATTGCATCATCATTTTTGAGGTGACTAAATTGCCTTGTTGAATTGGCATCTTATAAGGCTTAATAGAGGGCAATGAAGAAGAGCAGGCAGTAATTAAAAGGCTTAAAACAAGAAGGAATATACGCATTTTTATAACTTTAAACATAATGCGTATTAATATAACATGCTAGACAGTATTCAAAATGTTTCGTAAGGCAATTTTTAAGGTGATGTGATGGCACAAGATCATAAAGATTTAAAAAAATCAGGACTTAAGGCAACGCTTCCTCGGCTTAAAATCTTAAGTCTTTTTGAGCATAGTGATGCAAAACATCTGTCAGCGGAAGATGTATATAAACTTTTAATTAAATCCGGCGAAGATGTAGGTCTTGCAACAGTCTATCGTGTGCTCACTCAATTTGAACAAGCAGGTCTTTTAATACGACATCATTTTGAAAGTGATAAAGCTGTATTTGAATTAAGTAACTCAGAACATCACGACCATATCGTGTGTATGCAATGTGGTCATGTAGAAGAATTTTTTGACGATGAAATTGAAAAAAGACAGAAAATCATTGCAAGTAAAAAAGGATTTGTCATCCAAGAGCATTCACTTTATATCTATGCTGAATGCACTAAAACACCCTGCCCCAACAAAGTTTAAATCTTTAACATTTCCTTTGCATGCTCCCGAGTAGTATCGGTAATCGATATACCGCCTAACATGCGCGCAATTTCATCGACACGCATTTTGTCATCCATTAAATGAATGTGACTGAGTGTCTGATTGTTTTCTTGTGTTTTGGATACTTTGTAATGATGAACAGCTAATGATGCGACCTGCGGTAAGTGAGTAATGACCAATACTTGTCTTTGATCATGATTACCTAATTCTTTTAAAAGTTTACCTACAATTTCAGCGACACTACCTCCAATGCCGACATCCACTTCATCAAAAATCATACAAGGCACATTTGCTTTTGAAATGGATGCAACTCGAATTGCAAGACTTAAGCGAGAGAGTTCGCCTCCAGACGCTGCTTTATGGATAGGCCTAGGTTCAGCGCCCAAGTGAGATGCTACGAGAAATTCAATATGCTCTAGACCATGCGCTGTTGGGTCTTGAGGGGTGAGTTTCACTTCAAAGCGTCCATGACTAAAAGATAATTTTTGCATCGCTTCAGTGATGTTTTGACTTAATGTCTCTGATGCAGCTTTTCTCGCCTTAGTTAATAATTGTGCACTTTCATTAAAGGCTTGGAGGGCTACTTTTTCTTTAGCATCAATACCATCATCTGATTGGAAAGACTCAAGCTCATCATTTCGCGCTTGCCAAGCAATAAGTGTTGATTCAAATTCCTCGGGTTTGATACGATGTTTTCTACCAAAATTATGAATCGCTTGAATGCGCGCCTCAATATCTTTCAATCTTTCTGGATCCAAATCCACTTTTTGCAAATATCGATTAAGAGAGCGGAGAAGTTCTTCTGTTTGAATGTTAATGGAATCAATAAGCTCGGAGGATTCTTTTAATTTCTCATCAATAGTCATGGAGTGAGAAATTTTTTGCTGCACCAAATGAAGTCTATCGGAAATTGCCGTTTCATCTTTTTCTAAAACTTCAATACAAAAATTAATATCTTCGATGAGTTCATGGCCATGAGACATCATAGCGTGGTCTTGTTGCAGCGCTTCCCAGTCGCTCAAAGTAAATGAAAGTTGTCTTAACTCTCTTAACTTGTCTCTTAATTCTGAAAGTTCATCGCTATAAATTTGCGCATTTTTTTCGTATTCAATTTTTTGTATGTGAAGCTTATGCCATGCTTGATAAAGATTATAAGTTTTGGAGGCTAAATCTGAGTGACCACCAAAGTCATCTAAAATTTGTCTTTGTGCACTTAATTTTAAAAGCGAATGATGAGAGTTTTGACTATAGATATCAACGAGTGACTCGCCCAATTCTTTTAACTGTTGAAGCGTTGCTACTTTGCCATTAATAAAAGCCCTTGATTTTCCATCAGCATGAATCACTCTTCTTAAAATGAGTTCATTATTATCAGATTCAAGTTCGTTTTCTTTTAACCAGCCAATCACTTCCTGATTATTTTTAATATCAAAGATAGCGCTGATATCGGCCTTATCTTGATGAAGACGCACTACCCCACCCTCATTACGCTGACCTAAAGCGAGCGACAAGGCATCAATGAGAATTGATTTTCCAGCGCCTGTCTCACCTGTTAAAGCTGAAAAGCCAGATTTAAAATCCAAACTCATCTTATCAACAATGACAAAATCAAGGATAGATAAATTAAGTAACATAGCGCTTCTTTAACCCCAGTTTAATTTTTTTCTTAGCATCTCAAAATAACAATAGTCTTTTGGATGAAGAAGCGTAATCATTTTTTCTGCGCGTTTAATTTCAACGCGATCATGAAGCTCAAGCGGCACTTTAAGTTGTCCATCAATACTTAAATAAGATTCATCCATGCTCACTACATGAATTTCAATTAAGCTTTGACTGCTCACAGCGATAGGGCGATTACTTAATGTGTGAGG
>DAIOGA010000005.1:0-39463 GCA_036745495.1 Candidatus Methylopumilus sp. | reverse complement strand
CCTTGAAATATTTCATCAATGGACTCCAACATATTGCTTGTATTTAAATCTGCTAAAAATCCAAAACGCCCTTGATTGACGCCTATTAAAGGAATATCAAAATTCACAAGAGATCTTGCAACACCTAGCATAGTACCATCACCACCCACGACGATCGCGAGATCTGCTTTTGTTCCAATCTCTTCTAACGTAATCGATTTAAATGCTTGAAACTTTCCAGATTGATGTGTTTTAGCCTCAATAAAGATATTGATGTGCTTATTCGTTAAATATTGGGCGAGCTCTAAAAGCTGAGACTCAATGTCAGAAGATTCGCTTCCGCTCGCATATTTTCCGATAATTGCGACTGATTTAAAGAGACTTTCCATAATTGAATTAAAGCATACTTAAGACGTAAGAATATATAGCAATTTAACAAAGAAAAACTTAGTATATAAGCATTCATTTTCAAAAGTGCTGCGTGTTAGAATGGCTTATTACACCTTGAAAATTAGGCTTTACGGAGTATTTTAAAGCATAACGATTTATATGAATAACCCTATTTCATCATGCTAGATAAGCGCGCTCAAATTCTTCTAAAAACTCTCATTGAACAACACATTAGTGATGGGCAGCCTGTGGGGTCTAGAACTCTATCTCAATCATCAGGTCTTGATTTGAGTCCAGCCTCCATTCGAAATACCATGAAAGATCTCGAAGATTTGGGTTTTATTACAAGCCCGCATACTTCTGCAGGGAGAATTCCGACCCAATTAGGTTACAGACTTTTTGTAGATTCTCTTCTTACGGTTAAGCCTTTGGACGATAAGGTTGTGACTTCATTAAAAGATCAAATGAATATTGGTGACAATAAAAAGATTATTAATAATGCCGCAGACATCTTATCGACGCTGACAAAGTTTGCAGGTGTGGTGCTTATTCCTAAGGCAAAAAAAACAACATTCAAACATTTAGAATTTATTGGTTTATCTGAGAAAAAAATTCTTGTGATCATTGTGACCAATGACGGAAATGTTCAAAACAGAATTGTGATGACGGAGAAACATTACACCCATGACGATTTAGTTGAGGCTGCTAATTATTTTAATCACAACTTTAGTGGAAATACTTTTACCAAAGTAAAAGATACGCTCGTAGATGAATTATCTAAAATGCATGCTGATATGATTAAGCTAATGACAGCGGCTATTGAGGTAGGTCATGACGTCATTTCACCAGAGAGCGAATCCATAGTAATCACAGGGCAAAGCAACCTTATTCAATCTGAAGAGCTCGCGAAAAATATATCAAGCTTAAGAAAGATTTTTGAAGTGTTTGAAAAGCGAACAGCACTTATGAAACTTCTCGATAAAAGTCAGCTTGCAGAAGGCATTCAAATCTTTATCGGAAATGAATCGGGCTATTCATCTTTAGATGAGTGCAGTCTTATCACCTCTCCTTATGAAACAGATGGCGAAATTGTAGGCACCTTAGGTGTCATTGGGCCTACAAGAATGGCTTACGAAAGAGTCATTCCTATTGTAGATATCACAGCAAAACTTCTTTCTAACGCACTGAGTCAACATTAAATGAATTACTTTATAAAAGAACCACCATATCAACACGGCGATGTGCCAAAAATTGGGATCATACTAGCAAATTTAGGCACTCCCGATTCTCTCAGCACACATGCCGTAAGAAAATACTTACAGCAATTTCTTATGGACCGAAGAGTTGTCGAAGTACCTCGATTTATTTGGTGCTGGATACTTCATTTCATTATCTTAGTTTTTAGGCCAGGAAGTTCGGCCAAAAAATATGCGAAAGTTTGGACTAAAAAAGGCTCTCCACTTTTAGTCAATGCTACCAATCAAACAAAAGCTTTAAGCACGAAAATTAAAAAAAACATTTCTCAGCCTGTTGAAGTGGAATTAGGAATGTCTTATGGCAATCCTTCAATGAAAAATGCGGTGCTCAAATTAAAAGAAAAAAATTGCACCAAAATTCTTTTGCTTCCCCTCTATCCTCAGTATGCGGCATCGTCAAGTGCATCGGCGATGGATGCTTTGTGGCGGGTTCTCCTTAAAACAAGAAATGTCCCTGCAGTGAGAACCGTGAGAAATTATCACGACCACCCTCTTTATATTAATGCGCTTAAATTATCTATTCTGCAATTCTGGAAAAAAAATGGAAGGCCTTCAAAATTAGTCATGAGCTTCCATGGCATTCCAAAAAAATCGCTCATGCAGGGTGATCCTTATCATTGTGAATGCTATAAAACTGCACGCTTACTTGCTGAAGCTCTGAAATTAAAAGAGAGTGAATATATGGTGTCCTTTCAATCACGCTTTGGTAGAGCTGAATGGCTAAAGCCTTATTACGCTGAAGTGATGGCTGATTTAGGTAAAAAGAAAGAAAAGAATGTGCATGTTGTTTGTCCTGGATTCTCAAGTGACTGCCTAGAAACATTGGAAGAAATCAATATTGAAGGTAGGCATATTTTCTTAAACCATGGCGGCAAAAGCTTTAGCTATATTCCAGCACTCAACGACAATCCGGAATGGATTAATGCGATGCAAGGTATAATCCTAGAAAATTTACAAGGTTGGATTGATAAGAGCTGGACGCCAAAAAAAGAAGCTCAGAATTCAGCTCTCACTAAAAAAAGAGCTCTGCTCATAGAAAAGAAGCAGTCTTAATTATTTAAAGACAACATCTCATTATGATAATACTGACTGGTGGTGCTGGCATGATTGGAAGTGTCATTGCTTGGCATCTTAATACCATCCTTGATCGTAAGGACATCATCATCGTAGATGATATCCAACATCCGGATCAATGGAACAATTTAAGTAAACGAACATATATCGATTATCTTGATAAGGATGATCTTTTCCCATGGCTTGAAAAAAAACATGACATTGAAGCCATTATTCACATGGGTGCAATTAGTGCTACAACTGAAACTGATTTCAACAAACTCTTAAATCAGAATATTCGTTACAGCCAAAATTTATGGCGCTATGCAAGCGAACATAAAATTCCTTTTCTTTACGCAAGTTCTGCGGCTACTTATGGTGGTGGTGAGTTTGGTTATGATGATAACGAATCTGAGCTAAGTAAACTAAGGCCGCTTAACGCTTACGGTTATTCAAAACAATTTTTTGATCAATGGGCGGTTCAGCAAGTGCTCGCAAAAGAAAAAACACCGCCACATTGGTGTGGCTTCAAATTCTTCAATGTATATGGTCCAAACGAATACCATAAAAATAGAATGGCAAGCGTGGTATTTCACTCATTTAACCAACTTAAAAAAGAAGGCGAAATAAGGCTCTTTAAAAGTGATCGTCCGGATTATCAAGATGGCATGCAATTACGAGATTTTGTTTATGTGAAAGACGCAGCAGCAGCCGTCTTACATTTTTTAAGCCACAAAGACCATTCGGGTATTTATAATGTAGGCACAGGAAAAGCATCTAGCTTTAAAGCGCTGGCGGAGTCGCTCGTTAAAAGTGTAGAGGGCGATCTTAATGCAATTAAATATATTGATATGCCAAATGATCTTAAAGGAAAATACCAATATTTTACTGAAGCTAACATTAAGAAACTAAAAGACGCAGGATATACAAAACCTTTTTTAACTATTGAAGAAGGCGTTAAAGATTACGCAACGAATTACTTAACAAAAAGTGATGCATACGCATGAGTGAAAATATAAAAAGAATAGAATCCATTTTTAAGAGTCATCTTGATACGATTCATAAATTATCTTCTGTCATTAATGATGTGAATGAAGTGGCAGATATTATTAAAAAGACACTACACACTGGAGGCAAAGTTTTAATTTTTGGCAATGGCGGAAGCGCATCCGATAGTCAACATATTGCAGCAGAAATTGTAGGTCGCTTTGTTAAAGAAAGAAAAGGATTGCCTGCGATTGCATTAACTACAGACACATCAATTCTTACAGCGGTTGGCAATGATTATGGGTTTGAATACATCTTTTCAAGACAAGTCGAAGCATTGTGTTTAAAACATGATGTAGTGATTGGTATCTCCACATCGGGCAATAGTAAAAATGTAGTGAAAGGTTTAGAAAAAGCAAATGCATTAGGTGCTATTACTGTCGGATTGACAGGTGGCGACGGTGGTCTTATTAAAAAAATATCAAATCATAGTATCGTCGTAGATTCTAATGAAACAGCGAGAATTCAAGAAGCACATATCTTAATCGGACACACACTTTGCGAACTCATTGACGAGAGTCTCTAACAAATGACTGATATCGAAATTATTAAAAATAAATTCAATGCTCGTAATCAATGGGCGTTAGTCATTGGCGACTTGATGTTAGATCGCTATTTAATCGGTAACGTATCAAGAATTTCTCCTGAAGCACCTGTCCCCGTAGTAAGACTTAAAGAGTCTTTTGATCGCATTGGAGGATCAGGCAATGTGGCTGCAAATCTATCGCTCTTAGGAATTAAAACGGTGCTAGCCGGCCAAATTGGGAATGATATAGATGGAAAGAAATTAATCGAGATTCTTAAAAAGAATCATATTGGCATCGATGGCATCATTAAAGATAAAAATCCTACGACAACAAAAACACGCATTATTGGCGAACATCAACAAATGATGAGAATCGACCAAGAGGCTACTGCTGATCTTATCGACTCTAAAGCGCTTATTAAAAAAATTACAACGCTTCTTAATAAAAAACCAGCCATAGTCATACTTTCTGATTATGCGAAAGGTGTTTTAAGTGAGCGCTTATGTCAACATGTCATCAAGATCGCTCGATCAAAAAAAATACCTGTATTGGTTGATCCCAAAGGTATTCATTACGAAAAATATAAAAATGCGACTGCCATTACACCCAATAAAAAAGAAGCAATTGAGGCTTGTCATATTCATGTCACTAAAAATACTAACTTTTTAACGCCACTTTTAAAATTAAAAAAATCACTCAATTTACAATTTATTGCAATGACAAAGGGCGAAGACGGTATTGATTTAATCCAAGGCGATACGATTAAAAACTTACCCGCTGTTAATCAACAACAAGTATTTGATGTTTCAGGGGCTGGCGATACAGTTATCGCCACATTAGCGGCATGTATGATCGCAAAAATGCCAATTGAAACCTCGCTCAATATTGCTAATATCGCGGCAGGCATAGTCATTGGAAAATTAGGTACGATTCCGATTACACATGCAGACTTAGTTAAAACTTTAAACGCGCAACACTCAGACCAAGAGAAAAAAATTCACTCTCTTGAAAGTCTTATGGAACAAGTAGGTGTCTGGAAAAAACAGAAAAAGAAAATTGTATTCACAAATGGTTGCTTTGATATTCTTCATGCGGGTCATGTGACTTATCTTGAAAAAGCAAAAAAATTAGGTGATGTCTTAATTCTCGCTCTTAATAGCGATTCATCAGTAACCAAACTAAAAGGTAAATCAAGACCTGTAATACATCAAGAAGATCGAGCAAGAGTTCTCGCAGCACTTTCTTCTGTAGATGGTATTGTCGTTTTTAGTGAAGCAACACCACTACATTTAATAAAGAAAATTCAACCTGATGTCTTGGTCAAAGGCAGTGATTATAAAAAGAATCAAGTAGTAGGCCATCAAGAATTAAAGAAATGGAATGGTAAAGTTGAATTGGTTTCGATTGTTCCTGGAAGAAGCACTAGCGCCATAATTAAAAAAATATCTTAAGATTTTGAGCTCTCAAAAAATTCTGGTGATAGGACCATCATGGCTAGGCGATATGGTCATGGCACAAAAACTTTTTAAAGTCATTAAAGATCATTATCCAAAAAGTAAACTTCATGTAGCTTCGCCTATATGGACTATCCCTTTAGTCTCTCGAATGCCTGAGGTTGATAAATCGATTGCTTTGCCTTTTTCGCATGGTGAACTCAATATACTTAAACGATACCAGTTAGGAAAAAGTCTAAAAGTAGAAGGTTACACACAAGCTATAGTATTAACCAACTCGTTTAAATCAGCACTCATTCCATTTTTCGCCAATATTCCTAAGCGCACTGGATTTTTGGGAGAAATGCGCTTTGGTCTCATTAATAATTGCATCCAGAAAGATAAAAGTCTTTATCGCACTATTGATCAATTTTTAGCGCTCGCACCAAAGAATAAAAATATTAAAACGAGCTTATCCACTTACCTCGTTTCAAAACCTAACCAAGCAAGAAAATTTTTAAAAGGCAAGTTAAAGCCTTCAGATAAAGTTTTAGGCATTGCTCCAGGCGCAGAATATGGCGAAGCTAAAAGATGGCCTATTGAGTATTTTGCGAAAGTCGCAATAGAAGCAATAGAAAATAACTGGAAAGTTATTTTGCTAGGATCATCAAACGATCATGATCTTGGAAGGTCGCTAGACAGATTAACAAAAAATAAAGTGATTAATCTTATTGGTAAAACAAAACTTGAAGAAGTTATTGATGTCATGAGCATATGCAACTCATTTTTAAGTAACGATTCAGGCTTAATGCATGTAGCTGCAAGCTTGGGGATTAAACAAGTTGCTATTTTCGGTTCTTCTGATCCCAAAAAAACACCGCCATTAAGTCGTCATGCTAAATTAATATATTTGGGCCTTTCATGCAGTCCATGCTTTGAAAGAACGTGCCCGCTTCAACATACAAACTGTCTAAAAAATATTAAGCCTGAAGATATTATTAGGAAAATAATTTAATGATTAAGGTCGTCTAACTTCTTATAAATCTCGATCTTATTTTCCGCACAAAAACTTTTCCATTCAAAAAAATTAGTCCAATCGTTTAAAAAAATAAAATCTAAATTATTTTTTTTAGCAACTTGATAGTCGTATTTAGAATCGCCAATGAATAATGCAGGTCTTTGTCCAGTCGGCTTTTTTAATTCACGCGTCACTATATCTTCTTTAGAATCAGGACTTCCAAAAATACCCACATCAAAATACTTTAATAAATTTTTTCTTGTGAATAGACGGATGATTTCTTCTTGATCGCCACCAGAGACTATCATCCAATTAGAATCTTTAGTTTTTTCTCTTAAGGCATCAAGACCCTGAGCAATTTCACAATTTTCTAAAAGTCTTTCAACCTCGTAATTGAGTTGATTTAAAAGATGATTCATTGATGCATCATCTACTGTCTTATGAAGAATTTTCTCTAAAAAATAAGTGAATTTAATATTTCTAGATATGCCGGTATATTCGATATGATGATTCACTAGCTTCATAGCATCTTCTTCAGATGCTCCAAACTCAAGCGCCGTTAATCGATAGGCTTCTATCTTAAGAAAATTTGAATTAAGAACGACGCCATCACAATCAAATAAGATTGTCTTGTATTGAGAGATGGGAAGCATGAAATTGAATTAAGGGCGTTTAATCGCGCTTGCTTCTTTAGCTAATTTCGTAATTTCAATCCAGTTTTTATTTGCAACAAGATCTTTTGGTGTAAGCCAAGTGCCTCCGCAAACCGGCACATTGGGTAAACTTAAAAAGTCAGGTGCTGATTGAACAGTGACGCCACCTGTTGGACAGAATTTAACGTCTGAAAAAGGACCTGCAAACCCTTTTAAAAGATTAATACCGCCTACTGCAACTGCAGGAAAAAGTTTCAAGAAATAATAGCCATCATTATTAGCCATCATCACTTCGCTTCCGGTTGAAACCCCTGGCAATAGAGGCAATCCAATATCTAAGCAATGTTTACCAATTTCTGATGTATAGCCTGGGCTCACTGCAAATTGACAGCCAATTGATTTTGCAGCTGAAGCATCTGCTTTTGTTCTTACAGTGCCTGCACCTACAATCGCTTCTGGCAAATGCTTAATAATTCGATCCATAGCCTCAATAGCACATGAAGTTCTTAGTGTAACTTCTAAAACTTTAATGCCGCCTTCAAGTAAAGCTTCTGCCATAGGAACAGCATCTTCCACTTTATCAATCACAATGACTGGAATCACTGGGCCGTAATTTGCTAAATCTAATGTCTTCATATTGTCCTTGTATAATTTATAGCCAGGTGATCGCGCCTTCTTCGGCAGAAATCACATTTTTTCTCATACCAGCAAATAATTCGCGCCCAATATCGTGCGCATTATTATTTCTAAGCTGATCAGAAAGATTTTCATTTTCTCTTTCATACCATGTATCTTCATCAACTAATGCATTTAAAGTGCCGACCATCGCATTTAATCGAATCATATCGCCGTTACGAATTTTACCGATAGGTCCATTCGCTGAAGCTTCAGGACTTAAATGAATTGCAGCTGGAATTTTTCCGGAAGCACCACTCATTCTACCGTCGGTCACAATCGCTACCTTAAAGCCTTTATTTTGAAGCACTGCTAAAGGAGGCGTTAGCTTATGAAGCTCAGGCATTCCATTTGCTTTAGGTCCTTGAAATCTCACAACCGCAACAAAATCTTTTTCAAGCTCGCCTCGATCAAAAGCACTAAGAAGCTCTTCTTGTGTATCAAAAATAATTGCAGGTGCTTCAATAATGTAGCGATCTTGCGGCACTGCAGAAATTTTAATTACGGAACGACCGAGATTACCTTGTAAAAGTTTTAATCCACCTGATTGATTAAAAGGATTGTCAGCGGTTCTTACAATTGTTTCATCGCCACTCTCTTTAGGTAAGTCTTTCCAAATAATTTTGTTATTTTCTTTTGTAGGTTTTTTTGTATATTCCTTTAAGCCGCCTTCGCTCACGGTCATGACCTCTGGATACATACAACCTGAATCAATGAGCTCACGAATCACAAATGCAGGTCCGCCTGCAGTTTGAAATTCATTCACATCTGCTTTGCCATTTGGATAAACGCTTGCTAATAGAGGAGTTGAGCTTGCGAGATCATGGAAATCACTCCAATCAATAATAATACCGGCGGCTCTTGCGATCGCCACCCAATGAATAAGATGGTTGGTAGATCCGCCTGTCGCTAATAATGCGACCATAGCATTCACAATGACTCGCTCATCCACTAATTTACCAATGGGTTTGTTTTGTTTATTTTTGATAATGTTTAAAAGGGAGCGAACTGATTCACGTGTTATTTCTTCTCTAATATCATCCCGAGGATGAATAAATGCCGCGCCTGGAACATGAAGTCCCATTGCTTCCATTAACATCTGATTACTATTAGCTGTACCATAAAATGTACAAGTACCTTCCCCATGGTATGCAGCAGATTCAGAAGCTAAAAGCTCTTCTCGGCCCACAAGGCCTTGTGCATATTTCTCGCGTACTTTAGATTTAGACGTGTTGTCGATACCGGTAGACATAGGGCCGGCTGGCACAAAAATTGTAGGTAAGTGCCCAAAATGAAGAGCACCAATTAATAAACCAGGCACAATCTTGTCGCAAATGCCTAGCATAAGCGTGCCGTCGAATACATCATGCGAGAGTCCAATTGCAGTTGCCATTGCTATGGTGTCTCGAGAAAATAAACTCAACTCCATACCTGGCTCACCCTGTGTAATACCATCACACATGGCGGGAACGCCACCTGCTACTTGAGCTGTTGCATCACATTTATTGGCTTCATCACGAATAATGGATGGATAGTTTTCATATGGCTTATGCGCTGAAAGCATATCGTTATAAGCAGAAACGATTGCAATGTTAGGTTTTTTTTCGCTAACGATTTTTAATTTGTCATTTTTCGGCAATGCTGCAATAGCGTGCGCAACGTTAGCGCACCCCAAGCGATCAGCACCACGCTGCCTTTGCAACATAGCATCGACGCGAGCTAAGTATGCAATTCTTGTGGGCCTACTTTTTTCTTTGATTCTTTCAGTGATTTCTACTATGGAATGTTTCATTAAATTAATGTGCTGTCATGAATGAATAAAAATTTATCTCTATGACAGATTATCCTAGAAACACTCTGTAAGCGTCAAACGATTAAATATGAATTAATCATATAAATCATTTATAGGCATTGATTTATATGCGAAAATTCTTTATATGGTTCGTATACTCATCATTAAAACATCCTCGCTCGGGGACATTATTCACTGCCTCCCTGTTGTTAATGATATTAAATATTTTGTTCCCGAAAGTTCAATTGACTGGCTAGTTGAAGAGTCTTTTGCGGATATTCCAAGGCTTCATCCTGAAGTTAATTCGGTCATTACTATCTCTTTAAGGTCCTGGAAAAAAAACCTTAGAAAAAAAACAACATGGACAGGTCTTTATAAGGCCATTAATGCTATTCGTCATAATCACTACGATATTGTGATTGATTTTCAGGGGCTACTAAAAAGCGCTTTTTTCACTTTGTTTACACATGGTGATATTCATGGCTTTGATAAGGTCTCTATTCGAGAGGCCGCCGCGTCTTATTTCTACAAACATACGCATACTGTTTCAAAGCAAATCCATGCAGTCGTGCGAAATAGAGAATTAGCGTCTAAATGTTTTGAATACGACTTGTTAGACCAATCCGCTCATTTTGGATTAGAAATACACAACATCAATAATTTTAATCTATCTGAACGTTACGTCGTTTTGATTCATGGTTCGAGCAAAAGAACCAAACAGTGGCCTATGGATCATTGGCAAAAAATTATCCAATTTTTTAATATTTTAGGTCTAAGAGTGTTATTGCCTTGGGGCAATCTTGAGGAATATCAGGTTTCTAAAGCGCTTCGAAAAACATCAACCAATTGCTTAGTGCTGCCTAAAATGAATATTAGCGATCTTGCAAATATTATATCGGGTGCTAAATGTGTGATTGGTGTTGATTCAGGGCTCACTCATCTTGCCAATGCTCTTGGTATTCCAACCATAGGTCTTTATATGGATAGCAATCCTTACCTTAATGGAGTTTATCCCAATATCAAAGTACCATCCGTCAACTTAGGAGAAATTGGGGTCATTCCTACCGTCGAATCAACAATTTCCCAAATCGAGGCAATTATTTAACTTTATACCCTTGAAATTTAAAGTTTCATCCCCAAATTTGTTTTAATTCGCAATATTTTAAAAGTTTTAAAAGGCAAAATTATGAATGCAGAAGATAAAGAAAATTCATCTATTGATGATTCAAACAACAATCCAGATCAAGCCGCTTCAAATAACCCGGAAGATCAAATAAAGCTTCTTGAAGAAAAATTAGCCGAAGCTCAAGCGCAAGTTCTTTATGTTAAAGCTGAAGGGGAGAACATAAGAAAACGTTCTTTCGAAGATATCGATAAAGCTAGAAAATTTGCACTAGAAAAATTTAGCGGTGAATTACTTTCTGTAAAAGACAGTCTCGATGCAGCCTTAACAATTGAAAATGCAAATGTAGATAGCTACAAAAATGGCGTGGAGCTCACACAAAAACAACTCATTAATGTATTTGAAAAGTTTGGTATCCATGAAATTAAAGCATTAGGTGAAAAATTCGACCCTAATCAACACCAAGCAATCAGCATGGTTGAATCAGAAGAAGAGCCAAATAAAATTTTAACTGTTCTTCAAAAAGGTTATCTATTGAATGAAAGAGTTATAAGACCTGCTCTGGTAACCGTATCAAAAACTAAAAATACATAAGCTCTTGAAATATTCAAGACTGTCCCAATTATAGATATATCAAATTAAACAGATTTTTTAAGGAAAAAAAATGGCTAAAATTATCGGTATTGACTTAGGAACAACAAACTCCTGTGTGGCTGTGATGGAAGGCGGAAAGCCTAAAGTAATTGAAAATGCAGAGGGCGCTCGAACAACGCCCTCAATTATTGCTTACCAAGATGATGGTGAGATTCTAGTTGGCGCGCCTGCAAAAAGACAAGCGGTTACTAATCCAAAAAATACATTATTTGCTGTAAAGCGTTTAATTGGCCGCCGTTTTGAAGAAAAAGAAGTGCAAAAAGATATTGGTTTAATGCCATATGAAATTTCAAAAGCCGACAATGGCGATGCATGGGTAAAAGTGCGCGACCAAAAAATGGCACCTCCACAAATTTCAGCAGAAGTTTTAAGAAAAATGAAAAAAACTGCTGAAGATTACCTTGGTGAAGAGGTTACAGAAGCAGTTATCACTGTTCCTGCTTATTTTAATGATAGTCAACGTCAAGCGACTAAAGATGCAGGTCGAATTGCAGGTCTTGAGGTTAAACGTATTATTAATGAACCTACTGCCGCAGCGCTTGCTTTTGGCCTAGACAAACAAGAAGGCGATCGAAAGATTGCTGTATACGATTTAGGTGGCGGAACATTCGACGTATCTATTATTGAAATCTCGACGGTTGATGGCGAACATCAATTTGAAGTGTTATCTACAAATGGAGATACTTTCCTAGGTGGTGAAGACTTTGATAATCGTCTTATTGATTTTTTAGCTGATGAATTTAAAAAAGAAAATGGTCTTGATTTAAGAAACGATCTACTTGCTAAGCAACGCTTAAAAGAAGCGGCTGAAAAAGCAAAGATTGAACTTTCAAGTAGCCAACAAACCGAAGTCAACTTGCCTTACATTACCGCTGACGCAAGTGGTCCAAAACATCTTGTTGTAAAAATTACACGTGCAAAATTTGAATCTCTTGTGGATGATTTAATTGAAAGAACCATCGAGCCTTGTAAAGTTGCAATGAAAGATGCTGGCGTTTCTGGAAGCGACATATCAGACATTATTCTTGTAGGTGGTCAAAGTCGCATGCCAAAAGTACAAGAAAAAGTAAAAGATATTTTTGGTAAAGAACCTAGAAAAGATGTTAATCCTGATGAAGCTGTTGCCGTGGGCGCAGCAATTCAAGGTGGCGTCCTTCAGGGTGACGTAAAAGATGTTTTACTTCTCGATGTAACGCCGTTAAGTTTAGGTATTGAAACACTTGGAAGTGTTATGACTAAACTTATTAAGAAAAATACAACAATACCTACTAAGGCATCTCAAGTATTCTCGACTGCCGAAGATAATCAAAATGCTGTAACAATTCATGTGCTTCAAGGTGAGCGTGAAGTAGCTTCTGGCAATAAGAGCCTAGGTCAATTTAATCTAACTGATATACCTCCAGCACCAAGAGGCACGCCTCAGATTGAAGTGACTTTTGATATTGATGCTAATGGTATCTTGCACGTATCTGCTAAAGATAAAGCTACTGGCAAAGAAAATAAAATTACGATTAAAGCAAATAGCGGACTTAGCGAAGAAGAAATTAAGAAAATGGAAGAGGACGCTGTTAAATATGCTGACGAAGATCGTAAAATTCGAGAGCTTGTAGATGTTAAAAACTCTGCGGATGGCATGATTCATTCAGTGAAAAAATCTATCACTGATCATGGAGATAAATTAGATGCTGCTGAAAAAGAGAAAATTGAAGCTGCTATAAAATCTTTAGAAGAATCCTTAAAATCTGACAATAAAGAAGAGATTGAGGCCAAAACAAAAGAGCTGATGGAAGCATCGCAGAAATTAGGCGAGAAAATTTATGCTGAACAGCAAGCACAACAACCTAATACTAGTGGCGCACCTCAGCAAGAAGAAAAAACGGTTGACGCTGAAGTAGTTGATGCAGAATTTGAAGAAGTTAAGCAAGACAAAAAAGACAAATAACCTTTAACCATCCAAACAACATCAGTTATTCTGGTGTTGTTTTGTTTTTTTGAAAAAATATCATGGCGACCAAAAAAGATTATTACGAGACTCTTGGCGTATCTCGTGACGCTTCAGAAGATGAAATAAAAAAAGCTTATCGTAAACTTGCGATGAAATTTCATCCTGATCGCAATCCCGACAATCCAAAAGCCGAAGAAAATTTTAAAGAAGCCAAAGAGGCTTACGAAATACTTTCTGATTCACAAAAGAGAGCAAGTTATGATCAGTATGGTCATGCAGGCGTAGATCCTAGTATGGGCGGCCATGGTTCTGCTGGATTTTCAGACTTCAATGATGCCTTTGGTGATATTTTTGGTGATATTTTTGGTGGTGGTCGCGGCGGCCAAAAATCTAATGTTTATCGAGGTGCTGATCTTCGTTATAACATGGAAATTAGTCTTGAAGACGCTGCAAAAGGTACTGAAACAAAAATTCGTATTCCTGTCATGACAGCTTGCGAGCCTTGTAAAGGCTCTGGTGCTAAACCTGGCACACAACCAGTCTCATGTGACACTTGTCATGGTCATGGTCAAGTTAGAATGCAACAAGGATTTTTTTCTGTGCAACAAACTTGCCCTAAATGTCATGGCACAGGAAAAATTATCAAGGAGCCATGTTCAACTTGTCATGGAGCAAGTCGTGTTAAACAAAATAAAACACTTTCCGTTAAGATTCCTGCTGGTGTAGATGAAGGTGATCGCATTCGCCTATCTGGTGAAGGCGAATCAGGCATAAATGGAGGGCCTCCTGGTGACCTTTACGTTGTAGTTCATTTAAAGAAACATGATTTATTTGAGCGCGATGGCGGTAATTTACACTGTGAAATGCCTATTAGCTTTACGACTGCTGCTCTTGGTGGCGAAATAGAGGTTCCTACTCTAGATGGTCATGCAAAAATGAAAATACCTGCAGAAACACAAACAGGTGCTGTATTTAGATTAAAAGGAAAGGGTATTAAGCCCTTAAGACAAAATTCACCTGGCGATCTTCATTGTCATGTTTCTATAGAAACACCCGTGAAGCTTACAGATAGACAAAAAGAACTGTTACAAGAACTTGAAGAGATCAATCAATCGGATCGAGGTAAACACAGCCCAAAATCAAAAGGTTGGCTTGATAAAATGAAAGACTTGTTTGATTAGTTAAAAAGTACCGGTTTGGATTAATTCAATCTTATAACCATCTGGATCTTCAATAAAAGCAATCACTGTTGTGCCATGTTGCATGGGACCCGCTTCACGAATCACTTTTCCACCTTTTGCTTTAATGGATTCACAAGCCTTGTAAGCGTCTTCAACTTCTATTGCAATATGTCCAAAAGCATTACCTTTGTCGTAACTTGTCTCGCCCCAATTGTAAGTGAGTTCAATTACTGTATGATCTTTTTCATCACCAAAGCCTACAAAAGCTAATGTAAATTTTCCATCAGGATATTCATGTCGCCTTAATAGTTTCATGCCTAAAATATTAGTATAGAAGTTGACTGATTTTTCTAAATCAATCACACGAATCATAGTGTGAAGTACACGCATAACTAACTCACTTTATCTTTTTGTAGTTGATGATACTTGAACAAAAGCGCTTCTTTAGATTCAATAAATTGAGGATTAATTGGAATGCAATCTACAGGGCACACTTCTTGACACTGGGGCACATCAAAATGTCCAACGCATTCCGTACATAATTCAGGATTGATTTCATAGATGTTTAGCCCTTGATAAATCGCATTATTTGGACATTCAGGTTCGCATACGTCACAGTTAATACATTCATCCGTAATCATTAACGCCATGATTAACGTCCAGTTTTTTTCATAGCTTCTTTGACGACTGGAGATACAAACTGCTCTATATTTCCACCTAAAGTCGCAACTTCCCTAACTAAACTTGAAGATAAAAAAGTAAACTGCTCGGAGGGCGTTAAAAAAAGTGTTTCAACATTTGGATAAAGTTTACGATTCATGCCTGCTAATTGAAATTCATATTCAAAATCAGAAACAGCCCTTAAGCCTCGAATAACTACTTGCGCATTTTGTGATTCTACAAAGTCCATTAAAAGGCCATTAAATCCAATCACTTCAATTTCTTTATGGTCTTTAAAAACAGCTTTCACCAAATCCACCCTCTTCTCAAATGCAAAAAAACATTGTTTGCTTGTATTGCCCGCCACAGCGACAATTACTTTATCAAAGATTTTTGTAGCGCGATGAGCAATATTCTCATGGCCTAATGTAATAGGGTCAAAGGTTCCAGGATAGACAGCTATAGATAAGTTAGATTGACTCATTATTTTTTAATGTCACAAGATGATAAAAAACATTACCTGCTTTTCTTTTTTTTAAAACATTAAATTCGCCATGTTCTTTTAAAGCAGATTCAGATTCGAAGTATATTAGCCCATCCTTTGTTAAATGGTTAGCTAATTGAGGAAATAATTTATCTTCCCAGCCCTCGTTAAAAGGAGGATCACAGAAAATAATGTCAAACTTGGTATTGTTATTCTTAAGAAATATAAGCGCATCCATAAAATGGATTTGCGCTTTTTCTGCTTGAAGTAGCTTTTTATTTTCCTGAATCATTTTATAAACTTGGGGAGATTTTTCAATCATCGCTATACTTAAAGCGCCCCTTGAGAGAGATTCAAAACCCATGACACCAGAACCCGAAAAGAGATCCAAACAAACCTTGCCGGTTAGATCTTGGTCCAACCAATTAAATAGAGTTTCCCTTACTCTGCTTGGGGTGGGTCTTAATCCCGGGGCGTCAACAAAAGAAATATTTTTTCTTTTCCATAGCCCGCCAATAATTTTAACTTGATTTTTGACTGTCTTCAAAAACTACTCTGCACCTACAATAATAGTTGTAAGTTTATTAGGATCAATTTTATTTTTAAATGCTGCTTTTATTTGATCAACAGTTACTTTATTAATCTCATTTATATAATTATCAATATAAGAAATTGGCAGCTTATAAAAAGCAATCATACTTAAATAATCAACAATTTTTGCATTACTATCAAGCCGCAAAGGAAATCCACCGACCAAATTTTGTTTTGCTGCCATAAGCTCTTTTTCATTTGGGCCTTCATCGATAAATTTTTTAATGGTCGAATTTACAATACTAAGCGCCTCATCAGCTTGCTCTTTTTTTGTTTGTAGTCCAATTTCAAGCGGGCCTTCAGCATAAAGCGGCATAAAATAACTATATACACTGTAAACCAATCCTTTTTTCTCTCTAACCTCTTCGGTAAGTCTCGAAACAAAACCACCACCGCCTAAAATATAATTTCCAACATACAAAGGAAAGTAATCTTTTTCTCCGCGTTTCAATGCCGGCATACCCATTAATATATGAGCCTGCTTTGCAGGGTGCTGTATTTTTTTAACCCCCACATAATTTTGACCCGTCACAGAAGCTATGTTGTGTTTTGTATTTCCTTGAGGCAATCCTTGGCTAATGGACTCGCTTATTTTTTTAGCTTCGTCCGCACTTACATCCCCAACAATTACGATTGAAGATTCAGATGACAAATAATAATTTTTATAGAATTGTTTTAAATCAGCTTGATTTAACTTTTGCAAAGTATCTATATTTCCAGCCTCATCATGCCCGTATGGGTGATCTCCATATATAGATTTCATGAATGCCAAATTAGCAATAGTTTCTGGCTGCGTCATAGATTGCTTAATACTTGCAATAATTCTATCTTTTTCTCTGTCTATCACTGGAGTTGGAAAATCAGGCGCATGTATCACATATTTAAAAAGTGTAAGTGCTTTATCTTTTTGCGAGGGTGAGCTTAGGGTTCTTAATTTAAAGTAAGCTCTGTCGAGATCCACATCTCCACCAATTGCCGCGCCTATGTCTGAAAATTGATTCGCTAATTTCTCTTCATTTATTCCACCTGCACCTAAATTCATAAGATGATGTGTTAAGTTTGCAAGGCCTTCTTTACCAACAGGATCTTGGGCGCTACCTGCAAAGAAATTTACATTAACATCAAGTATAGGAAGGTCATGATTTTCTACAAAGAGAACTTTAGCCCCCTCTTTTGTCTCCCATGTATTAATTTTTAATACAGCAAAAGCATTTTGCTGAAAGCAGACAAGCAAAAAAATTAGTTGAATAAGTTTAATGAACATGCGGGCGTCCCTTGGGGCTTAAATTTTGAGTCATCGGCTGAGGATCAAGAATGACTACCGATAAATTATCTCGAGTTAAATATTTTGTAGCTACATTTTTTATTTGCTCAGAAGTTACGCTATTGATTCTTTCAATATACCCATCGCTTAAATGGAAAGAATAATCCATTGTTTCAAGCTGTCCAATTTCCATTGCCATGCCAAACATAGAATCTTTTTGATACACATCACTTGCAATAACTGTTGCTTTCACCCTGTCTAACTCTTCTTGAGTTACACCATCTTTTTTAATTTTTTCAATTTCTTGGAGTAAAGCATTTTCAAGATCAGTAATCTTTTTAAAATCATTTGGTGTACCTTCTAATTCAAATACGCTGATTCTTCCCCGGGCTGTAGAATCATATCCAGCACTTACATTGACGGCCAAATGCTGATTTCTCACAATATTTTGATTTAATCTTGATGAGCTGTTACCAGCAAGAATATTAGATAAAACTTCTAAAGCGTATGGCTCCCATGAATTATTATCGCTTCCATTTCGGTCATTCAAGGTTGGGACGGGATATCCCATCAAAAGATAAGATAATTCACTCGGCGCCTTAATATATGACCTTCTCTCTCCATTTTGCTTAGGCTCAACCTGAGGCTTTCTTTCAGGTATTTTTCTAGCAGGAATCTTTTCGAAATATTTCTTTGCAAGATTTAACACGTCTTTAGCATAAATGTCGCCAACAACAACCAGGGTTGCATTATTAGGTGCATACCAACTTTTATACCATTCCCTTGCGTCTTCAACTGTCATATTTTCTAAATCATTCATCCAGCCAACCACGGGCCTGCTGTAGGGATGGGATTTAAATACAGTAGATTCAAATTGTTCTTTAACTTGGGATGTTGGCTTGTCTTCAGTTCTCCATCTTCGCTCTTCCATAACTACCTTTATTTCCTTTTCAAATTCATCTTTAGATAGATTCAAATTCTCCATGCGATCTGCTTCTAATTTAAATGAAAGTTCAAGGTTTGATTTTTCAAGCTGCTGAAAATAGCAGGTGTAGTCTGCTCCTGTAAATGCATTCTCTTTTCCGCCAGCCTTCGCAACAAGCCTAGAAAATTCGCCAGCTTTAATTTTCTTTGTGCCCTTAAACATCATATGCTCAAGAACATGGGCTACACCGGTTTTCCCATTCACCTCGTCAAGACTGCCTGCTCGATACCAAACTTGTGAGACAACCACGGGGGAACGATGGTCTTCTCTCACGATAATTTTTAATCCATTGGAAAGCTTAAATTCTGAAGTTTGGGCTAAAAGTAAACTTGGAAACAACAATAAAAAAAGTAAGATATTTTTTAACAACGCGTCTCATCCTTAAGTGATTTAGCTATTATAATGAATATGATTCTTTCGTAGACTTTTCTTTATCTCATTAAGTTCTTAAAATTTTAAAAAATGTTTGAATTCCTCAAAAAAATTATAAAGAAAGACAGCCCAGAAAAAAAACCTGTGGCAAAAAAAGAAGTTGCCAAAAAGGCACAAAAAAAACCTCCTTTAGCGTCAAAACAAAAAGTTGCTAAAGCGCCCAAAATATCAGATAAGAAAAAAACAGGAGCCCCAGCAAAGCCTATCAAAAATACTCCCAAGGTCACTGAAAAAAAACCTGTCGTAATTCCCGAAAAAGAAGTAGCGCCAAAAGAAGAAAAGAAAAGCGGTTTCTTTGGTTTTGCAGACAAGATAAAGAAAGGCCTTACTAAAACCAGAGAAAAATTAACTTCAGAACTAACTTCATTATTTACCGGTAAAAAAATCGATGAGGCACTTTTTGAAGAACTTGAAACAATATTGCTTACTTCTGATGTGGGTATTTCAGCCACCACTTACCTTTTAGATAGTATTAGAGCTTCTGTTAAAAAGAACAATATAGAAAATGCTGATGAGATTAAGGGTTTACTTAAAGAAAAATTAATTGAATTATTAACCCCTATTGAAAGCCCTCTAGTATTAAAGGGAGCTAATCCTTATGTCATTATGGTTGTTGGAGTAAATGGCGCAGGGAAAACAACTACCATTGGGAAGCTTACAAAAATTTTCCTTGATGAAAATAAATCAGTGTTAATTGCGGCGGGAGACACATTTAGGGCAGCGGCAACTGAGCAACTCCAAGTATGGGGCGAAAGAAATAATGTTCATGTCGTTTCGCAAGCCTCGGGGGATCCAAGTGCCGTTATTTTTGATGCCATTAACTCTGCGAAAGCAAAAAATATCGATATCGTGATTGCAGATACTGCGGGTAGATTACCCACACAAAAACATTTAATTGATGAAATTACAAAAGTTAAGCGTGTGATTAATAAATGTCATGAGGAAGCGCCTCATGAAATTCTCCTCGTCTTAGATGCAAACACTGGGCAAAATGCCATTAGCCAACTCAAAATATTTAACGAAGCTTTGGGCATTACTGGTCTTGCCCTAACTAAACTTGATGGCACAGCTAAAGGTGGTGTTATTGCAGCGATCGCTAAAGAACAACCTACTCCATTACGGTACATTGGCGTTGGTGAATCTATAGATGATCTGAAAGTTTTCAATGCACAAGAATATGTTGATGCACTTTTTTAAAATTGGTTTTTATTAATGATTAAATTTGATCAGGTCCATAAAAAATATCCCGGAAATCTAGAGGCACTTCAAAACATTACCTTTGAAATCAATTCTGGTGAACTTATTTTTGTAACAGGTCCTTCAGGTGCAGGAAAATCGACTTTATTAAAATTAATTGCAGCGATTGAACCTCCTACACATGGAACAATTATTTTTGAAAATCAAAATTTAAGTCAAATAAAAAGCGCTGCTATTCCTTACGTGAGAAGAAAATTTGGTTTGATTTTTCAGGATCATAAACTTTTATATGATCGCAATTGCTATGAAAATATTACACTTCCTTTAGAGATTAATGAAGTAAGCATAAATGATATTAAAGGCCGTGTTCGTGCGGCTCTAGATAAAGTCGGTTTACTTAATCGAGAAAAATCAATGCCCATTAGCTTATCAGGTGGAGAACAGCAGCGCCTCGCAATTGCAAGAGCTATTGCTTGCAGACCCTCTATTTTGCTTGCTGATGAGCCTACAGGGAATTTAGATAAGAAGTATGCAGATGAAATTATGAATCTTTTTTATAGCTTTCAAGAGCTTGGTGTTACTGTAATTATTGCTACACATGAAATACCAACGACCACCAAAAAACATAAACAACTTTATTTACAAGAAGGCAATCTTACAAAGATTACTGAACAATAGATGGATTTCTTTAGCTCTCACTATCAGATGTTTCTTAAAGCACTTCAGCGTAGCCATGCATCAATGCTTTCTACATTCATGATGTTTTTAGTTATAGGCATTACATTTATTTTGCCAAGCATATCTTTTCTTGTAGTTCAAAATTTAAAATCGATTTCTGAGGCTATTCAGCATGAATCTCAAATCAGCATTTTTCTTAAAAAAGAAATTCCAATAGATGTTAAAAATAAAATAGAAAAAGAATTAAAAAATCGCAGTGAAATTAATAGCTATCATTTCGTTAAAAAAGAAGAGGCTTGGCCTAAACTTCAAAAATCAATGGGCTTTAATGATTCAAATAATGGGCTATCCGAAAATCCATTGCCCGACGCATTCTTTATCTCGCCCAACACCGTTAATCCAAATCAAATTGCAGACTTAAAATCTTTTCTAGATAAGCTCGACGGTGTAGATCAAGTGGTGGTTGATACAGGTTGGGTTAAAAAATTAAACTCAGTGCTTCATTTAGCAAATAAAGCTATTCTTTTGGCTTCAATTCTTCTTGCCTCTATGCTTGTCGTAGTTATTGGAAATACTATTCGACTTCAGATGACTTCTCATCATGAAGAGATTGAGCTGAGCAAATTAATCGGGGCTACAAATCAATTCTTAAGGCGGCCTTTTTTGTACAGTGGCTTTATTTATGGCCTGGGAGGTGGGCTAACTGCTGCTATTGCGCTCAAATTAATTGTTATATTTTTAAATCAAACTGTCGTTGAAGTTGAAGCTCTCTATGGAGCTCAATTCGTTATTATTGATCTAAGCTTTTTACAGTATTTATCTATCATAGGCAGTTCAATTCTGATCGCTATCACAGCATCTTTCATCTCTATTAATCAATCAATTAAAAAATTCTAGATTTCATAACCTATTGTATTTATTAGGTTAATTTTTAATTTTTGGAACTTTATTAAACTAGCACTCTCTAATGAAGAGTGCTAAAATTATGTTTGTTAATGAAGTTTTTACAAGGGATTTTATTAAGATGACTTTGGATTTAAGCTTACCTACATTAGGCTCTATTGACAGCTACGATCGCTATATGCAATCGATTAGGGCTATTCCGTCTCTTTCAGCCGAAGAAGAGATGGCTCTTGGTATGCGCCTTAAAAAATCAAACGATCTTGAGGCTGCAAAAACTCTCATCTTGTCCCACCTAAAGCTTGTAGCTAAAGTAGCTAAGGGCTATTCCGGATACGGACTTCCACAATCAGACTTAGTTCAAGAAGGTAATATCGGCCTTATGAAAGCCGTAAAGAGATTTGATCCCGAAAGAGGTGTAAGGCTAGTATCTTTCGCAATCTATTGGATTAAGGCAGAAATTCAAGAGTACATCGTTAAAAATTGGCGCTTAGTTAAAACAGCAACAACAAAAGCGCAACGTAAATTATTTTTTAATTTACGAAGCATGAAAAAGACCATTCAGCCCCTTAAGTCTGATGAGATCAATTCAATTGCTAAAGAACTTAATGTCAAACCTGAAGACGTGCGTGAAATGGAATATCGCTTTAATGGAAATGAAATTTCATTAGATTATGGTTCAGACGAATCAGAAGATGATGTATATAGGCCCATTGCTTACCTTAAAGATGAAACACCAGAACCTTCAGAACAAATGGAGATAGATCAATCCGAAGGGAATAGTTTATCCTCTCTTAATAAAGCCCTTTTATCTCTTGACGAAAGAAGCCGACTTATTTTGGAAGAAAGATGGCTAAAAGACAAAGACCCTTCAACGCTCCATGAGCTTGCGGATAAACTTGGTGTGTCAGCCGAAAGAATTAGACAAATCGAGCAAGCAGCAATGAAAAAAATTAAATTATTAATGCTATCTGCTAATCATTAATTTTTTAAATTTACCAAAAAAGCCAAAAGAACTCCGATAATATAGTTTTTTAAGGCTTTTCCACAAAGTGACAATAAGTAACGCTAAAATATATCCATTAGAAATTAAGCTTCATCAGGCTTCCAAACTGTTAGAAATAAAATTTAGCAATCTAACTGAATGTATGCTTTCCTGCGAATTTCTTCGAGTGTACTCGCCTTCAGCTGAAGTAAAAGGTCATGGGCCAGGTCAAGAAATACTTCAAACACATAAAGAAAATGTCACCATAGAAAATATTGAGCCAATCGGCCAGTATGCAATTAAATTAACATTTTCAGATGGTCATGATACAGGCATCTACACATGGGATTATCTTTATGAGCTTGCTGCAACTTATGATGTGTTATGGGAAGAATATATAAACAAATTATCGAGCGCAGGTATTCAAAGAATAAAAACGAATGGCTAATAAAAAAACACATTTTGGTTATAGTGAAATAGATGCGTCGCAAAAAGCAGGTAAGGTAGCCTCTGTATTTCATTCTGTAGCTTCAAATTATGACCTAATGAATGACTTGATGTCATTTGGCATGCATCATATTTGGAAAAAGTTTCTTGTGGATACCTCCAATGCAAAGAAAGATGCTCGTATTCTTGATATTGCTGGAGGAACTGCCGACTTATCGATTCTTCTTGCTAAAAAGATTGGGGCGCAATCATCGGACTTTAAAGGCCAAATGATTCATTCGGATATCAATTTATCTATGCTGAATATTGGTCGAGACAAATTAATTAATCAGGGTATTTTTATACCCTCTGTATTATGCGACGCTGAATCCCTGCCCTTTCCTGATAATTATTTTGATTACGTCACCATTGGTTTCGGCATTCGCAATATGACAGACAAAAAGAAAGCATTGAAAGAAATTTATCGAGTTTTATCTCCAGGTGGAAAGATTTTAATTTTAGAATTTTCAAAGATCTGGAAACCCTTGCAATTTTTTTATGATCAATTTTCTTTTAAATTATTGCCAAAATTAGGCAAATTATTCGCAAAAGATGAGTCTAGCTATCAATATCTTGTTGAATCCATCAGAATGCATCCTGATCAGGAGTCGTTAAAAAAAATGATGGAGGAAGAGTCTTTCTCTAAAGTTGAGTATCTCAACCTATCATCAGGTGTCGTCGCTATTCATATGGGATACAAATTTTGATAGCCGATACAATCAAGAGAAAACTTACCAATCATTTATTTCAACAAAATGAGTGGCTAAAAAAAGATTTTTCTAAACACAAATCAAAATCTATTTTATTTAACGTGGGTCCTATTCATTACGCATTAAAGATTAATGAGGCCGGCATTCCAGAATATATGGAATATTTAGAAACTTATGATGCGGAAATTAAATTAACAATATCGTCAGCTATGGAACTTATGCGAGGTAATAAGAAAGCGCATATTGAAATTAAAGGTGATATCGACTTTGCAACAATAATAAGTAATGCATTAAAGGATATTGAATGGGACTATGAAGACGATTTGAGTGAAATAATTGGTGATATTCCAGCATATCAACTCGTGAAACTTGGGAAAAAAATCGTTCAAAACACAAAAGAAACATCGTTCAATATTGCAGATACCTTTAAAGAGTATTGGCTTGAAGAGAAACCACTCATTACTAAAAAAAGATTAGTTGAGCAATTCAATAAAGAGGTTGATCGCTTGAGATTTGATGTTGATCGCTTAGAGCAAAGACTTAAAAAACTATGAAATACATTAGATTTATTTACATTATCTTCATCCTGCTTAAATATAGGCTTGAGGAGTTTATTACATTTAACCGAAAGCTCAATTTTCTTGCCCTTTTTATCTCAGCAATATTTTTCTTTCAACCACATAATAAAAATAGGGGCACAAGACTTAGGCTTGCGCTAGAGAGATTGGGTCCCATCTTCGTTAAGTTTGGTCAAATGTTATCTACTCGAAGAGATCTCATTCCCTTAGATATTGCAGATGAATTAGCTAAACTCCAGGATCAAGTGCCACCGTTTCCATATAAAGATGTCGAAAAAATCATTACTACCTCGTATGGCATGCCGTTGGATAATATCTTCAAGTCGTTTGATATTGACCCTATAGCAAGCGCATCAGTAGCTCAAGTCCATTTTGCAACACTCCATGATGGTAAACATGTTGCAGTCAAAATATTAAGGCCTAATATTAAGCGCGTTATTGATAAAGATATTAAGCTTTTATTCCTTATTGCTCGCTTACTTGAATTAATCTGGTCTGATGGAAAGCGCTTAAGGCCGCGAGAAGTGGTTGCTGAATTTTCTAAGCATGTTCAATGCGAATTAAATCTTATGTTAGATGCCGCAAATTGCAGTCGCCTAGGAGAAAATTTCAAAGATAAAAAATTACTAATCGTCCCGGAAGTTTATTGGGATTTTTGCAATGAAGATGTAATGGTCATGGAAAGAATGTATGGAACACCTATTAGTCATGTGGAAACACTCCGAAAGAAAAAAATTGATATCAAAGAGCTTGCTCGTAATGGTGTAGAGATATTTTTTACCCAAGTTTTTAGAGATAGTTTTTTTCATGCAGATATGCATCCCGGGAATATTCAAGTCGCTGATGATGGGCGTTATATCGCTATGGATTTCGGTATTATGGGTTCTTTAAGTGAAAACGATAAAAACTACTTAGCACGTAATTTTTTAGCTTTTTTTAAACGTGACTATCACGATGTCGCTCTGGCCCACATCGAATCTGGTTGGGTGCCTAAAGATACTTCCATTGATGAGTTTGAAAATGCTATTCGCTCTGTATGTGAGCCTATTTTCAATAAACCTCTAAAGGAAATTTCATTTGGTCGCTTATTGATTAGATTGTTTCAGACATCTAGACGATTTAATATGGAGATTCAACCACAACTCACAATGCTTCAAAAAACTCTTTTAAATGTAGAAGGTCTTGGTCGAAACCTTGATCCTGATTTAGACTTATGGAAAACTGCTGCGCCATTTTTAAAAAAATATATGTCTGAACAAAAAGGTATTAAACATATTCTTAAAAGCTTAAAAAATGAATTTCCTCATTGGCTTCATCTCGCCCCAAAATTGCCAAGACTCATTCATGAATTTCTCGAACAAAGAAATTTACAAAATAAAAATATAATTGCAAAAGATGATTTTGAAAGCTTTTTAAAGTCCCAGAAAAGTCAAAATCGTTGGTTTAAAATCATTATCTCTTTCTTTGGAATTATCTTATTGGTAAATTTAATAGTCTTGTTTTATTTTATAAAATAAATTAAGGAACATTAATTGCTTATTTGGTTTGTATCTCTCTATTTACTAGTCACAATTGGGATCGGTATCTTTGTATCTTCTCGCGTTAAAAATACAAAAGACTATGCTGTAGCTGGTCGCCATCTTCCCCTTCCTGTAGTTACCGCCACAGTCTTTGCTACATGGTTTGGTGCAGAAGCAATTTTTGGCGTCTCTTCAACCTTCGTAAAAGAAGGGTTAAATGGAGTCGTAGCTGACCCTTTTGGATCTAGTCTTTGCTTAATTATCGCTGGCTTATTCTTTTCTTCTAAATTATATAAATTAAATATCATCACTTTAGGTGACTTCTATAAGGCAAGATACAACAGAACTATTGAGGTCTTAACAACAATTGCTATTGTTATTTCATACTTAGGCTGGGTAGCAGCCCAAATTAAAGCGCTTGGATTGATATTTAATCTAATTACACATCAATTAATTAGTGAACAGATGGGTATGATTATTGGCACATTAATCGTTCTTACTTTTACAACATTTGGCGGTATGTTATCTGTAGCTATTTTAGATTTTATTCAAATGATCGTAGTTATTGGTGGACTTCTTTATATTGCGAATGCAATTTCTCATTTAACAGGCGGGATTAGGCCTGTCATAGAAAGTGCAGCTATCAACCATAAATTAGATTTTTTTCCTAAAGGTAATATTTGGACATGGATCACTTTTTTTGGCACATGGATTACCATGATGCTTGGATCAGTTCCGCAACAAGATGTATTTCAACGAGTTACGTCTGCTAAAACCGCAAAGATCGCCTTATATGGCTCGATACTTGGGGCATTAATTTATTTTACATTTACTTTTGTACCAATGTTTATTGCCTACTCAGCAACATTAATTGATGCAGATTATTTTAATGGCCTTGTAAATACAAATTCACAACACGTTTTACCAATGCTTGTGCTTAATTACATGCCTATATTTGCACAAGTGATATTTTTCGGGGCAGTTTTATCAGCCATTATGAGCTGCTCATCAGCAACACTTCTGGCACCTTCTATTACTTTTGCAGAAAATATTGTAAAAGGATATTTTCCAAAAATAAGCGATAAACATTTACTTAAAATTATGAGAATTACACTTGTATGTTTTTCTTCTATCGTTTTACTTTATGCGCTCAGTTCAAATCTTTCAATTTTTGGCATGGTTGAATCAGCATATAAAATTACGCTTGCAGGTGCATTTGTACCATTAGTGTTTGGCGCATTCTGGAAAAAAGCAAATAGTCAGGGAGCTCTAATGGCTATTATTGGAGGAATAGGCTCTTGGTTATTTGTTGAATTTTTTCTGGGCGACAATACACCAATACCGGCACAGCTTATCGGCTTAGTTAACAGCGTTATTGGAATGATTGTGGGCTCTTTACTTCCCAATATCATAAAAGAAACAAACAAAATCAAAACTTAAATTTGGCATTTAGGACAATAAAAGCTTGATCGCTGCGCAATAATTTTAGACTCAATAATTGATTTGCATGCTCGACAAGGTTTTCCTTTTCTTCCATACACCGCATAAGTTTGCTGAAAATATCCAGACTGCCCATTTACATTATAAAAATCTCTAAGTGAACTGCCCCCCAATTCGATAGCTTTATGAAGCGTCTCTTTAATATATTTCACAATCTTCTTACATTCATTTAAAGAAACATCCTTCGCCATTCTAGTCGGTAATACCTTAGCCTTAAATAAAGATTCACTTGCATAAATATTTCCAACACCCACAACAATATGACTATCCATAATAATATTTTTAATAGTGGTTTTTTTATTTTGTAATTTTGAAAATAAATATTTATCAGTAAATAATTCTTCTAAAGGCTCAGGGCCTAATTTCGAAATTAAAAAATGTTGGTTGATATCCCCATCTATCCAATGAATAGAACCAAACCTTCTAGGATCTGTATACCTTAAAATATTTTTTATGTTTTGAAATTGAATATCGACATGATCATGCTTTTGTGGGGAAACATCTTTTTTTAAAAGTTCTAGTCGTCCAGACATTCCCAAATGAATCATGAGCTGGGCCTTCTCAAATTGAATAAGGATATATTTTGCGCGTCTTTTAATAGCTAATATTTTTTGATTGGGGAGTGTTTTCTTTAAATGTGATGGAATTGGCCATCTTAAAGATGAATTTCTAACAACAATACCCTTAATAGTTTTTTGGAGTATGGGCTGGAGGCCCATACAGGTAATCTCAACCTCAGGAAGTTCCGGCATAAATCAATTTATTTTTTAGGCTGCTCAATAGGCGGATTCATCATGGTAAATCCAATGTCACTTCCGAAATGATATAGCAAACCTTCATCCACTCTATATAGTTGAGTCTCAGGGGATTCTTGTATCCGAAGAAAAGTAATTTTTTTTCCACCTACAGTGTGAATATCAAAACTCTTATATGGAATCCTTAAATCTAGCGGGTATTTTTCCACTGACCTTGCTGGGTTTTTAACCCAGGTCATATCGAACCATTCTGCCATTTCATCTTGCTTAAAAGAATTGCCTTCGTTGGCTTTCCATTCAGCATTATTGCGCGTCACTTTTAGGCGCTTAGCTTGCCATTGTTCAAGGCGTGAGAAATCAAATTCTTTGATTTGTTCGGTTCTACTTAAAGGTGATTTATCAATGAGCTCAATAGGTTGTGTAGACGCCGCTTCTGAATAAGCGCCACTAATAAGATAAACACTACCTTTAAATAAAAGATATTGATCTTCGGTTACTGAGCTGTATGTACCAAAAATAAACTCTTCTTCCAAGCCCTTATGAATAAGCTTTAATTTCACAGCAGGCTTATCTAATCCATATTTAGCTAAATCATTGGATGGTAATTTTTCACTACTCGATGTTGCTACGATAGAAATAATTTTTTGAACTGAAAATTGATCTGCTCGACCTTTAATTGGTTCTAGCATATCCCAAGCATCATTATTTTTTTTAAAAACAACTGAGGCTCTAGATGGAAAATCAATCTTCACAACATCAAAATCACCCAAACTAAAAGTACTAACTTCAAATTGCTTTGTTTGTTTTGTTTGTGTGGGTTTAAGAAATAAAAAAAGAGAGATCGATAAAACAATGAAAAGCAAAATAATATTAATGAGCCAACGATTTTTCATACCTCTATATTAAGCTTTTCTACGTTTAAGCCAGAAAAATATGCCTAAAACAAAAATACCGATAGGAATGAAATATTGGAAGCTGTGAAATACTGTCCACGCGATAAAGACTGAAGTATTATCGTTTGGAATAGTTACATTTACATCTTTTAATGGCATAGGCTGAATTGATATTAGATTATCATCGCCTGACAACCAATTGATCATATTAATACCAAGATCCAGATTACCGCCAGTTGTAATAAATGTATTGGATAAGAAATTTCCATTGCCAACTACTACAACTCGTTGACCCTTTTTACCATAAGTTCTCTGAAGCGCTACTGCAATATTAATAGGGCCTGGTTTGTCTTTATTCTTATCAAAGGTTGATTTCTGATTTGCGGCAGATTGCGTAGATTCTAACCAGCCATTTGGAGAAACTTCAATGAGCTTACTTACTTCCCATCCATTATCTAATGTGCCTTTAGCATTTACCTCATGCGCATTAGAAAAAAGTGTTCTAAGCATAAAGTTTTTAGTGATTGCATGTTCGCCATACGCAGATGCAAAAGAAACATTCTCATCAGCGCCCTCAACTTTTGCTGTTGGATCTACCACATGCTCATTTGAAACAGTAAGTCCAAGATATGTAGCTAACTCTTCTAAGCCATGAAAATTATTATCATCAAGAAGCCAAAGTAAATTTCCGCCCGACTCTAAAAACTTTTTAATTTTTTTTGCTTCGACAGACGAAATATTTTTTTGTGGGCTAGCAATAACTAACATGGAACCGTTTAAAGGCACTTCTGATTCAACAGTAAGATTTGGGTTTGCAAATTTAAACCCTTTAGATTCTAATTGCTTACCGAATTCACCTACGTCATTATTCTTAAGTCCAATTAAATTTCTTTCGCCATGACCGTCAAGATACATGACCGCTTGTTGATTGGTTCTAGACAAGCGCATAAAGAGATTAGTCATTTCTTGTTCTGCAAAAGGAGGGTTAATGTGCTCTGATCTTTTTTGATATTCAACCACAACTTCGCCGTCTACTTTAATGCCCATTTCTTGTGCTAATTTTGGCTCTTCTACAGGGCTGATAAATTTAATATTGATATCAGGTTTAGTTCTTTGATATCTGGTCATGAAGTTAATAATGCCCTGTCTAAAAGTATCGCCATTATTAACATCATCTTTAGATGCAAAAACGGTAAGCGTAATCGGCCCCTTCATTTGCTTCAGGACATTAACGCTACCGGTTGTAAGTGTATTTCGATTGGCTTGCGTAATATCTTTTGAAAATTTATATTGATTTGCAAGAAAGCCTAATAGAAATACCAAGACAATAAATAGAACAACAAAAAAACTATTCTGAATGAGAATCTGTAATCTTAATTTTGAATTAATTTTCATAAATATTTATCCGCGAAGCCTGTCAGCGTCGAGACGTCTAATCGTTAATGTTAAAAATGTTGATATGAACAAAAAGAAATACATTAAATCTGAACTATCTACAAGACCTCTTGAAAAGCTTTGAAAATGTTTCATAAGTGATAGGTAAGCAAACCAATGGTTAGGATCGCTTGCAAAAAAGCGCTCCATAATCATTAATGCAAAAAGTGAAATAAAACTTAAAATCGCAGCAATAATCGGCTGTTGGGTTAAGCTTGAAAAATAAATACCTAATGCTGAGAAACTTGCCACAAGAAGCCAAAGGCCTATTGAGTTTGCAATAAGATACCCAAAATCTATATCTGCCCAAATATTAAGTGTTGTGAGCATAAGAAAAATATAAAAAACAAGAATACTTAAAAAAACAATTAAGCCTACAAATTTGCCTAAAACTATTTCAGTGAGTGAAATAGGTGCGCTAAATAAAAATGGTAAAGTTTGACTTCTTCTTTCTTCGCTAATCAGGCGCATCGTTAAGAGAGGCACTGCAAAAAGCATAATAAAAGAAGCAATACTATAGACGGTCTGCCCCACAAATATAGTCACACCCACGCGCTCAGCAGGTCTAATCGCACCCGACATTACTTCAAAATAATTATTAACCCCTGTGAGGTAATAACTTCCGAATGCCATCATAAGAAGGGCAAGAATAATCCATCCCATAGGGGATGCAAATAAACTTTTAAGCTCTTTTCTTGCAATATTTAAAATCATTTTTAATTACCACTCATATTTGTTTAATTTTTTTGTTTTTTTTCAGTTAGCTGCACAAAAACATCTTCGAGACTTGTTTGATCTGGAGCAATTTGATAAAGACCCCAACGATTTTTTACTGACAGCTTAACAATTGCTTCTGATGGAGACTGTTTGTTTTTGAAATGTATGCGATACATACCTGCCTCCACTTTTTCAACCTTAGTGACACCTTCAATATCTTTTAGCGCTGATAAAGTAGGTGCTTTTGTAAAGCCCACCAAAAGTTTATTGCCTTGTCGATGTTGTTTTAATTCATCAATGGAACCATGAAATACTAAATTTCCTTTATCAATAATTTGTACACGGTCACATACCATTTCAACTTCAGGAAGAATATGGGTAGATAAAATAACGCTATGTTTTTGTCCTATCTCTCGAATAAGAGATCTAATTTCTCTAATTTGAATAGGATCAAGACCTACCGTTGGCTCATCTAAAATTACAACTAATGGATTATGAATGATAGCTTGAGCAATCGCTACACGCTGCTGATAACCATTAGATAAGTTTTCAATTAATCGCTTACTCATATGGCTTAAGCCGCATTTTTCTTTTGCGATATCGACAGCTTTTTTAATTTGCTTACTAGGGACCTTATGAAGGCGAGCGGCAATAGTTAAAAACTCGTCAACTGTAAGCTCCTTATAAATTGGGCGCATCTCAGGTAAATAACCAATGAGCGCTTTTGCTTCTTTAGGATTTTCAATCATGTCAATACCGCAAATTTTTACCGTACCAATCGAAGGGGCTAAGTTGCCCGTAAGCATGCGCATAGTCGTAGATTTGCCAGCGCCGTTGGGTCCTAAAAAACCTAAAACCTCACCTTTTTCCAGGTGAAAACTTACATTTTTGACAGCCTCCCGACCACCAAAAAGTCGTGTTAGCTCAATAGCTTCTAAGGTTAAATTCGACATAGATGTTTTTTTGAATTTTTATTGAAAAAATGAATCATAGATTATACATATTAAAAATATTGTTTTGGTTTATTAGCCATCACATGATTGTTATCGGACTAATTATCAGTCAAATTAGTTTAAACTATTGTAGAAATCAAATCTCAGGAAACTTTATGCATCAGCTTCGAATATTTGCACTTCTAACTCTTTTATCCTTCAGTATTCTTGCTAACGCTAATGCTAAACCTGATCCATCTAGTTCAGTTAGTGATTATACCAATCCTGATCTTGTTTTTAGGCTCTTGTTGGCTGAAATTGCATCTCAGCGCGGCGAACTTAACCTTGCCAGCGAACTTTTTTTAGATTTAGCTAAGCAAACAGATAGTGCGCTTTTGGCAGAACGGGCCACAAGACTTACTACTTACACACGAAATGGCACAATTGCCTTGGAAGCCTCCAAAATTTGGAATGAGCTTAATAAAGATTCTATTGATGCCCAGCAAGCACTCAGTGAGATTCTTGTTGCAAATAATAAACTCAATGAAGCCAAACCAATTCTTCAAAAGCTTTTACTTAAAGAAAAAACAAGGGCGAGTGGTTTTTTATACTTAAATAGTTTGCTCTCCAGAGTGCCAGATAAAAAAGCTGTATTAGCCCTTGTGACTGAATTGGCACAACCCTATCCAAAATTAGCTGAGGCACATTTTGCTGTTGCTCATGCGGCTTGGTTAATTAAAGATCAAAAAACATATGAAAAAGAACTGGCTTCTATTAATCAAATTAAGCCAGATTGGGAAATGCCTATTTTATTTAAGGGCCAGATCTTGACCCAAGAAAATCCTGAAAGAGCTCTTGCTTTTTACAGTGAATTTTTGAACAAATATCCAAAATCAAATGATGTAAGACTGGAATATGCAAAGCTACTCACTAACGGTCGAAAGTTTAATGAAGCAAAAAATGAATTTATTAAGCTTGTAAATACCGCTAATAGCTCTGCAGAAATCACGATAGCTGTGGGTCTATTATCAGTGGAGCTTGAGGATTATGACCTAGCAGAAAAATATTTCTTACAAAGCCTCAAAAGAAATCCTAAAGATAAAGATCAAATATTTATCTATCTAGCCAAGATAGCGGACAAAAAAAACCAAAATGAAGCTGCGATCACTTGGCTTAATAAAATTAACAATGGGCCTCACTTTATTGAATCAAAACTAATCACAGCCGAAATCATTGCAAAAAAAGAATCTGTTGATAAAGCCTTGATTTTTTTAAACGGTATCAAAGCGAATTCACCAGAAGAGAATTTAAGCCTTATTCAATCAAAAACTTCATTTCTTACAAGAGCTAATCGCCACCAAGACGCATTTCAGCTTATGCAAAATGAAGCATCGAATTTCCCTCACTCACCTGAATTTAAATTTGATTATGCGCTTCTTGCTGACAAGTTAAATAAATACGATCTAATGGAAAAGCTTCTAAGAGAAGCTATTAAAATCAAACCTGATTATGCTGTTGCTTACAATGCACTTGGATATTCATATGCCGATCGAAATATTAATTTAGAAGATGCTAAAAAATATATTGAAGTTGCTTTATCAATTGCGCCTAACAATCACTACATCCTAGACAGTATGGGCTGGCTATATTATAGATTGGGCAAATTAGATTCTGCACTTTCTTTTATTCAAAAAGCATATGAAATCCAACCTGATCCTGAAATTGCTGCCCACCTTGGCGAGATTTTATGGGCCCAAGGAAAGAAAAAAGAAGCAGATGATATTTGGCAACTTTCACTTCAATCATTTCCTGATAATGAAATTTTAAAAGAAACACTTAAAAGACTTCATTAATTTTCAAAAGTTACTCATCAATTGAATTTTAAATATGCTCTGATTTTTTTAGCGGCTTTTCTTCTGTCGGCTTGCGCATCTTTAAACGATCCATTTGAGATTTTTAAATCCCATACCCCCTCAATTGAAACATCTCAAGTAATCGATGAAAATCGATTCATTGAAGAGTTTTCTATAAAAGCTAAATTTGCCTACTCTATTGACTCTAAAGGCGGATCGGGACGGCTTATTTGGCGCTATGAAAATAATCAAGATGAAATTGATATTTTTTCGCCTTTTAACAATCAAATCGCAAAAATAATATATTCGACTAAAGAAAAAAAGATTATTGATGTTAATGGGAAAATTTTATCTGGTGATGATTTTGATCATTACATACAAAGTTTATTCGGAAAAAATATCTCTCCAGATTTGTTTAGACACCTCATTACAAATCATATTGAACAGATTAAAGATTTACACAGAGAAGATAATCAATTGAATCGCACTACACATTTTTATAACGACGAATGGAATATTGTAATTAATGCATTTAGAACTCAAGGTAAACTTACCATTCCATCCAAAATATCAATATCACAAGGTACATTCAGTTTTAATTTTATTGTAGAAGAGATTATCAACATTGCAGGCAAATGAACTAAGAGATATTGGCTACAAAGAATTTTTGGCACCAGCTAAATTAAATCTATTCCTTCATGTCATTAACAAGCGAGCTGATGGCTATCACAACATCCAAACAGTTTTTCAGTTTATTAATCTTTATGACTATATTTTTATCAAAACAAATACATCTGGGAGTATTCGTCGCATTTCCAATCACCCCACGATTCAAGAAAATGATGATTTAACTATTAAGGCCGCCCAAATACTGAAGCCTTTTGCTGAAAATCAGTCCGGGGCAGATATTTTTATTAAAAAAAGCATCCCAATGGGGGCCGGTCTTGGTGGCGGAAGCTCAAATGCTGCAACGATTCTTATTGCTTTAAATAACCTTTGGCATTGCCAACTCAGTCAAAAAGAACTTCAAAAATTAGCTCTAAAATTGGGAGCTGATGTACCTTTTTTTATTTTTGGCCAGAATGCATGGGCCGAGGGAGTGGGGGAAAAACTTACTCCCTTCTCTAATCCAACAAAAGATTACCTTGTTTTAGTACCCAATGAGAAGGTTTCTACGAAAGAGGTTTTTGAATCACTTGAATTGACAAAAGACCGGATTCCATTGAAAATAGCAGGCTTTTCCGATGAATTAGACCTTAAAAATTTGGCCAATGACTTAGAAAAAGGGGTCTTAAAAAAATTTAAAGGTATTTCTCTTGTTTTTGAATGGCTAAGCCAATTTGGCCGAGCAAAAATGACAGGTTCAGGATCATGTATCTTCATACCTTTAAGTTCGATAGATAAAGGCAAGGAAATTTTAGAAAAAAGGCCTCAAGATACACTAGGCTTCATAGTTAGAGGATTAGATAGCCACCCGCATTTAAATTTAATGCTGGGAATAGAATAACCATAGGGGAGTCGCCAAGCTGGTTAAGGCACTGGATTTTGATTCCAGCATGCGAAGGTTCGAATCCTTCCTCCCCTGCCATTTTTAAATAGACCGCTCATAATTAGGACCGAGATTTTGGACAATAATAGCGTCATGATATTTACCGGGAATGCTAACCCTCTGCTTGCTGAGCAAGTGGCTGGGAACTTAGGCATTCATCTTGGGCGTGCCGATGTAGGTCGTTTTAGCGATGGCGAAGTTATGGTCGAGCTTCTTGAAAATGTTCGCGGTAGAGATGTTTTTGTTCTTCAATCTACAAGTCATCCTACTAACGATAACTTAATGGAAGTTATGGTGATTGTAGATGCCTTAAGGAGATCATCCGCATCAAGAATTACAGCGGCAATTCCTTACCTTGGCTACTCAAGACAAGACAGAAGACCAAGATCAGCGCGCGTTGCAATTACTGCAAAAGTTGTAGCAAACATGCTTACAAGTGTTGGTGTAAATAGACTCCTTACTATGGATCTACATTCCGACCAAATTCAGGGATTTTTTGATATTCCTGTAGACAATATATATGCAACACCAGTACTTCTCAAAGATTTGCTTGAACAAAATCATAAAAATCTTGTGGTGGTGTCACCTGATGTAGGTGGTGTTGTAAGAGCAAGAGCGTGCGCTAAACAATTAGGCTCCGATCTTGCAATTATTGACAAACGTAGGCCTAAGCCAAACGTGTCTAAAGTAATGAATATTATCGGTGAAGTGGAAAATAGAACCTGCGTCATTATTGATGACATGGTTGATACTGCAAATACACTTTGTGAGGCTGCAGCTGCTCTAAAAAAGAACGGTGCTATTAAAGTAGTGGCTTATGCAACACACCCTATTCTTTCAGGGGAAGCAACAAAAATTATTACCGAATCTGAATTAGATGAATTAGTTGTAACAAATACCATTCCACTAAGTAAGACGGCAATGGCATGTAAAAAAATTAGACAGCTTAGTGTTGCTGAGCTTTTGGCAGAAACGATTCGTCGAATAAGCCAAGGCGACTCCGTAAGTTCTCTTTTTATGGAGTAATGAATTTGGTCATGTTGACCAATAAACTGCTGCAGTCTGGTCGCGGAATGCAGATTTAAATTAAGGAGTAGTAAATGAAAATTGAAATTAGTGCAACAAAACGTGATGTGAAAGGTACGGGTGCGAGCCGCCGTCTTCGCCACGCTGGAAGTGTTCCTGGAATTTTATATGGTGGCGGCAAAGAGCCCATCTCTCTTGACCTTGAACAAAAATCTTTATTTTTACAATTTAGACATGAAGCATTTCATGCATCGATCTTAACGCTTAATTTAGAAGGCAATAAAGAGTCTGTCTTATTAAGAGATTATCAAATGCATCCTGTAAGAAATACAATTCAGCATATTGATTTTCAACGTGTTAATGAAAATGAAAAAATTCACGTTAAAGTGCCATTCCATTTTATTAATGCTGAAGTTTCTCCAGGCGTTAAACTCAACGGCGGTATTGTTTCGCACATCATGACTGAAGCAAATATTTCTTGTTTACCAAAAAATCTTCCTGAGTTTATTGAAGTTGATTTGGCAACAATTGATATTGGTCAATCAATTCATTTATCAGAAATTAAGATGCCTGAAGGTGTTGAATTCGTTCAGCTTGCTCATGGTAATGATGCAGCAGTAGCTTCTGTTGCTAAACCAAGAGCCATGGCTGAAGAGGTTGAAGCTAAGCCAGCAGAAGGTGCTGCTGATGCAGCTGCCCCAGCAGCTGACGGCGCTAAGGCTTCAGATGCAGCTCCGGCTGAAGACGCTAAATCAGACAAAGCTAAATAATCTAGCTTTGATATGAATAAGGCGCACTTTTTTTAAATTAAGTGCGCCTTATTTTTTCATATGAGCCAAATTAAATTATTTGTAGGCCTCGGGAACCGCGGCGAAAAATATTCTGACACCAGACACAATGTAGGTTTTTGGTGGATCGACCTTGTCGCTCACCAACAAAATATCAAATTACAAAATAGTGATAAATTTTTCTCAAGTTTTGGAAAATCTTCGAATACAGAAGAATTTTATTTTGCAAAGCCCAATACATTTATGAATGATAGTGGCAAAACACTTGCAGCAATTACAAAGTTCTACAAAATAAATCCAAACGAAATTCTTGTGGTTCATGATGATCTTGATATAAATGTTGGGCAAGCTAAACTGAAATTTGGTGGCAGTCATGGAGGACATAATGGCCTTAAAAGTATATTTACCTCTATTGGCTCACAAGATTTTTGGCGCTTAAAGATTGGTATTGGACACCCAGGTGAAAAACATTTAGTTGTAGATTACGTATTAAAAAATCCTTCATCTAAAGAGAGGGATCTCATTGATGAATCTATAGAAAAAAGCAGTCGACTTTTTAATGAAATTGCATCAGGTCAATTTGAAAAAGCTATGCTCAATCTTCATACCAATAAATAAAGAAAAATAAATTATGAAATGTGGAATTGTTGGATTACCTAACGTTGGAAAATCAACGCTATTCAATGCGATTACTAAGGCAAGTATTGCTGCAGAAAATTATCCTTTCTGCACCATTGAACCCAATATTGGGATTGTAGAAGTGCCGGATCCTAGAATTGAAAAACTGATAGCTATTGTTAACCCAGAAAAAACACAGCCAGCTATAGTAGAATTTGTTGACATCGCAGGTCTTGTTGCCGGAGCATCAAAAGGTGAAGGTCTTGGTAATAAATTTTTAGCGAATATTAGAGAGACTGACGCCATAGTGCATGTAGTTCGCTGCTTTCAAGATGACAACATTGTTCACGTTTCTGGCAAGGTAGATCCTCTTTCTGATATTGAGGTCATCAATACAGAACTTATTTTAGCTGATATGGAAACGGTAGATAAAACACTTCAGCGAGAAAATAAAAAAGCAAAATCTGGCGATAAAGAAGCCATTCAACTTGTTTCAATTCTGACAAAAATTTCTGCTCATCTCGACCAAGGAAAATTGGTTAAAAATTTAAATCTTGATGATGATGAACTAAAACTTATCAAACCTTTATGTTTAATTACAGTTAAGCCTGTTATGTTTGTAGCTAATGTCAATGAAACAGGATTTACTAACAATCCTATACTCGACTCACTGAAAGCTTTAGGTCAAAAAGAAAATCTTCCTGTTATTTCTATTTGCGCAAAAATTGAAGCAGAGATTGCTGATTTAGAAGACGAGGATAAGGCTATATTCTTAACTGAGCTAGGGTTGGAAGAGCCGGGTCTCGATAGAGTAATCAGGTCGGCTTATGCTCTGTTGGGATTACAAACTTACTTCACAGCAGGCGTGAAAGAAGTAAGGGCCTGGACTGTAAAAAAAGGGGCGACTGCGCCTGAAGCTGCTGGTGTTATTCATACAGACTTTGAAAAAGGCTTTATTCGAGCTGAGGTTATTTCTTACGATGATTTCATTGCTTACAATGGCGAACAAAAATCTAAAGAAGCTGGGAAAATGCGCTTAGAAGGCAAGGAATACATCGTTAAAGATGGTGATGTTATGCATTTTAGATTTAACGTCTAATATCAGCCTTTGACTTTAGGTGTTTAAAAAAATATAATTCAACGCTTTATTTTGTTTCATAGAAGGTGATGTAGCTCAGCTGGTTAGAGCGCAGGATTCATAA
>DAIOGA010000004.1:42232-60956 GCA_036745495.1 Candidatus Methylopumilus sp. | reverse complement strand
TCGAACCAACGACCCCCACCATGTCAAGGTGGTGCTCTAACCAGCTGAGCTACGCGCCTAAAGAATTTAGGAGACTGGATTCTATCCTATTGAAGAACCCTAATCAATCATCGCTTCGTACCCATATGTGAAGTCGGGATACTTTAATGTAAATCCAGTTTGGTTTAATAGTACAGATTGCAATTGCTTTCCGCCTTCAACAATCGGGAGTTCAATCGTATCTGTGGATAATTTAAGACGCTTTCGAATCCATGTTAATACATCATATTGCTTTGTAGGCACGCCGTCTGTGACAAGATAAAGTGGCTCGAGCAATTCTTTCGTCATAATTTTTTTCATCAAAAAAACAATAAAGCGAGCAGCATCTTCTTCATGAATTCGATTGGACCAATTATTGGTTGCAGGCCAATTACCTGGACTACTTTCTGCTAATTGAATCATACGTGTTCGATTGGGGCCGTAGATTCCAGATAAACGCAATATAGTTGCTTTCTCTTTCAATTTTCGCGCAATCATTTCGGCTTCCAATAAAGCCTCGCCTCCGTAATCAGCCGGCTCAGCAACATCATGCTCACTTAAAATCTTTGTCGTTTTTTGTCCGTAGACTCTCGTACTTGAAACAAAGAAAAGATGTTTAAATTGATCGAGCTCTAAAATTGCTTTATAAGTATTTTTTAAACCAGACACGTAATGATCTTGATAACTTTCAACAGATTGTGTGTCAGCGGAAACAGCGTAGATAATAATTTCAGGATTTATTGATTTAATAGCTTCAATACTTTCATTTTCTAAAATATCTACCTGATGCATTTCAATAGAGGGAGGTGATTTTTTTAGACTTCGACTAAACCCATACAATTTAAACATATGGGAATCACAATGTTTAACAATAGAGAAACCGAGTTGGCCGCAGCCTATAATTAAAACTTTAAGAGATTTTATTTCCAAAGCGTTTTAAAAATAAATCCAGGGAAAGAAAAAACTAAAAATAAAAAGAAAGTCACTGTATAGAACTCCCAAGCTTGTGGTTGAATATGCCCCACAACTTTGAGTTCTGTAAAAAGTGCAATGCCTCCAGCCACAAAGTACAAAGCAACTACTTCAAGCAAAGCCCAAGCAAATGGTTTTTTATGGGATGGAAATTTTTTAATAAAAAGAAAATCATTAAAGATCCAAGGCACATTAGCCATGATGATCGTGATTAAAATAAGTATCCACTGAGTCATTTAATGAAGACTTAAAGCTACCGCTTGCGTTGTAGCCTCCATAAATGTATGAGGAATTAAACCGATAATCAGAAGTGCTAGTGCATTGACTGATAATATCCATTGCATATCCGTCGACACATCCAATTTATTTTTTAATTTTGGCTCATCAAAATACATAAGCTTTACAATTCTCATGTAATAGAACATACCGACTAAAGCCATCATCACTGCGTAGACTACAAAACTTGAAAATCCTGCATCAAATGCTGCTTGAAGTACCATAAATTTTGCATAAAAGCCTATGGTAGGCGGTATACCTGCCATGCTTAACATCGTGATTAGCATAAGAAATGCATACCAAGGACTTCTCTTATTTAACCCTTTAAAATCTTCAAGTGTTTCACATTCAAAATTTTTGCGAGACATCATCATTAATACTGCAAAAGAAACTAGAGTCATAAACATATAGCTCACAACATAAAACAAACTTGATGCATAACCATTAAGCGTTCCACTCATTAAGCCAAAAAGAATAAAGCCAATATGAGAAATCGTCGAATAAGCATACATGCGTTTAATATTCGTTTGTGCAACTGCTGTGACATTTCCAATACCGATAGAAAGAACAGCCATAATAAGCATCATTTGTTTCCAATCGACCATCATGGATTGTAGGCCGTCGCCTAGGATACGAACCGTGATGGCAAAAGCCGCTAATTTTGGAACTGAACTAATGAGCATAGCAATTGATGAAGGCGAACCTTCGTAAACATCAGGCACCCACATTTGAAATGGCACTGCTCCCAATTTAAAAGCAAGGCCAGCCACAACAAAGACAAGACCTAATATAAGAATGGCATGATCTGTAGAGTTATTTAATAATGCCGCTGAAATTACTGTCAAATCTAAACTTGATGTCGCACCATAAATCATCGACATGCCGTAAAGAAGAAGTCCTGATGCAAGTGCGCCTAATACAAAATATTTAATTGCGGACTCAGTTGCTTTTTGATTATCACGATCAAGCGCTGTCAGAGAATATAAACATAAAGAAAGAAGTTCAAGTCCCATATAAACAAGAAGCATATTGTGACTTGAAATCATAATCATCATGCCAAGCAATGCAAATAAGACTAGTGAAAAATATTCACCGCGATATAAATTACGATCTTTCATGTAAGAACGGCTATAGAAAAAAATCAATGATGTCCCTGCGTAACTCATCATTTTTAGAAGATCTGCCAAACCATCACGAACAAACATACTAGAAAATGCAAATTCAGTTTGATGATTAAAATGCTGGCCGGTTAAATAAGCGCCGCCCAATAAAGTAAATTGAGATAAGGCAAAAATAATCCAACGCATTGAAGGTTTAATAAATAGATCTGTCATAAGCACAACCATTGCCATTGAAAGCACAAAAATTTCTGGCAAAATCAAAGAAAGATCAGATTGAATAAGTTGATTCATTTATACATCCAGTGGTAATGATGTGACAGGTTTTATCAAATGCATATGCTCTAGAAATTGAACTGTCGAAGCATTTGTCATATCTGTAATAATTTTTGGGTAAACGCCCACCAAAATAATAAGAAGCGCCAAGATAGCAAGAATAAAAAATTCACGCCAAGAGATATCTTTTAGTGCTCTGATTTTTTGGTTACGTGCTTCACCATAAAATACTCGCTTCACCATCCATAATGAATAGGCCGCGCCAAAAATAAGAGAACTTGCTGCAATCACTGCGATCCAGAAATTATTTTGCATAGCACTCATGATGACCATAAATTCACCTACGAATCCTGAAGTGCCAGGAAGACCACAATTAGCCATAGCAAAAAATACTGCAAAGGCTGCGAAAGTTGGCATTGCGTGAATCACACCACCGTAATCTGCAATTTGTCTTGTATGTAATCTATCGTATAGAACGCCTACAGATAAAAACATCGCAGCTGAAATAAAACCATGAGAAATCATTTGAACATATGCACCTTCAATACCTATTGAATTAAACATAAATAAACCTAAAGTCACAAAACCCATATGAGATATCGATGAGTAGGCAATTAATTTTTTCATATCTTTTTGAACGATTGCAATGAGTGCAATATATAAAATTGCAATAAGTGACAGCGTCACCATAAACCCTTTTAAATAAATCGCAGCCTCAGGTGCGATTGGCATCGCAAAGCGCATAAAGCTATATGCACCTAATTTCAGCATGACGGCTGCCAACACAACTGAGCCTCCTGTTGGCGCTTCCACATGCGCATCGGGTAACCAAGTATGTAAAGGCCACATTGGAATTTTGACTGCAAATGCCATGAATAAAGCTAAGAAGATAAAAATTTGAGGGTAAAGACCGAGACCGGCATTATAAAAATTTACCACTTCAAATGAATGAGTATGTAAGTAGAGATAAATGAACGCTACCAACATTAATAAAGAACCTAAAACAGTATATAAAAAGAACTTGATCGTGGCATAAATGCGATTAGGTCCGCCCCAAATACCAATTACTAAGAACATGGGGATAAGCATAGCTTCCCAAAAAATATAGTAAAGCATGGCATCAAGCGCACTAAACACGCCAATCATAAGGCCTGACATGATCAAGAAAGCTGCCATGTATTGTGCAACACGGTCTTCTATAGATCGCCATGAAGCGAGCACTACAATAACTGTAGTGAAGCTCGTCAAAAGAATTAAAGGTACGGCAAACCCATCGACACCTAAATGATAGTTAATGTGAAAGGCAGGAATCCAATGAAAAAATTCTTGGAACTGAAATTCCCCAAAAGAAAAATCGAATGCTGTGTAAAGTGGGATTGTGATTAAAAATGAAACTACACTACTAATAAGTGAAAACCATTTAGCTTGAGTATCACTTACTTTTCCACTTAACAAAAGTATAAGTCCGCCTAAAAAAATAGGTGTCCAAATTGAATAACTTAATATATGAGTTAAATTCATCTTATATTTTTATAAAGAAAGTTAAGAATAAAAATACGCCTATCACCATTGCGAAAGCATAGTGATAAATATAGCCCGATTGAATCACACGTATTTTTTCTGCAAGCTTACCTATAGATTTTGCTGTTCCATTAACAAGCCATCCATCAATAATTTTGACATCACCAATTTGCCAGAATCTTTCACCTAAAAAACGACTACCAAAAGCAAAAAACTTTTCGTTAAATGTATCAAATCCATATTTATTTTCTAATATGCGGTAAATCATTTGTGTTCGATTAAAAATAGCTTTAGGTAAATTTAAATTCACTTGGTAACAGTAATAAGCTAAGGCAACCCCACTTGATGCAAATAAGAAAGGCAAGCTCACGATGCTATGTAATGCCATGCCAAAAGGTCCGTGATAAATTTCATGGAAATGATGGCTTAAGTGTTCCATTGTAGGATGCGCTTCAATATCCAAGAAAATACTTTTTTCAAAAAAGCTACCAAATAATATTGGCTCAATTGTTATATAACCAATTATTAAGGATGGGATAGCAAGCAGCGCCAGAGGCAAAGTGACGCTTAAAGGGCTTTCATGCGGATTATCTTTTGGGCTCAAGCCATGATGGTGATCATCATGATGAGCTAACTTCTGAAGACGCCATTTCTCTTTACCGTGAAAAACAAGGAAATAAAGTCTAAATGAATAAAATGCTGTTACAAACACGCCTACCAATACAGAAAAATAAGCAAAGTGACTTCCTGAAATGTGAGATAACTTCACAGCTTCAATCAAACTATCTTTTGAATAGAATCCTGAAAATAAAGGCGTACCTATTAATGCTAAAGAGCCAATTAAAAAAGTAATCCAAGTAATAGGCATATATTTTTTTAAATTGCCCATGTGTTGAATATCTTGATCGTGATGCATACCTATAATGACTGAACCAGCGCCTAAGAAAAGCAAAGCTTTAAAGAATGCATGTGTCATCAAATGAAACATAGCAACCGAATAAGCTGAGGCACCTAATGCTACTGTCATATAACCTAATTGTGAAAGTGTTGAATAAGCAATTACACGCTTAATGTCATTTTGAATAATGCCTAATAAACCCATAAATAATGCTGTAATAGCGCCAATGATCATCACGAAAGAAAGCGCTGTATCAGACAACTCAAATAAAGGTGACGTGCGTGATACCATAAAAATACCTGCAGTCACCATCGTTGCAGCATGAATCAGCGCGGATATAGGTGTTGGACCTTCCATTGAATCTGGAAGCCATACATGCAAGGGCACTTGTGCTGATTTACCCATAGCGCCAATAAATAACAAAATACAAATAACAGTGACGACAGCAACAGGCTGGCCAAATAACTGCATTGTATGAGCCGCTATAATGCCTGTGCTTTTAAATACCGTTGCGTAATCAAGAGAGCCTGTCCAATAAAGAATTAAAGCAATTCCTAAAATAAAACCAAAATCTCCGACACGATTAACCAGAAAAGCTTTGAGATTTGCATAAATTGCTGTGGGTCTTTCAAACCAGAATCCGATAAGAAGATAGGACACAAGGCCTACCGCTTCCCAACCAAAAAAGAGTTGCATGAAATTATTGCTCATCACCAACATCAGCATCGAAAAGGTAAATAAGGAGATATAACTAAAGAATCTCCGATAGCCTGGATCTCCTTTCATGTAGCCCATCGTATAAATATGAACCATCAGCGATACAAAAGTTACGACTACCATCATCATGGCCGTTAAATTATCAATTAAAAATCCAACTTCAAATTGATAGTGGCCAGAAAGAAGCCACTGATAGATTGTCTGATTTAAAACTAAACCGTTTAATGTCTCATTAAGCGTCATGCATGAAAGTACAAATGCAATAAACACAGACAAAATAGTCATGCTTGAAGCAAAAAACTCTGGCAATTTGCGACCTAAGATACCAACACAGAAAGATGCAATGAGAGGTAATAATGGGACTGCGAGATATGAATAGATAGTATTCAAATGATCACCCGTTAAGACGATTTAAATCGTCAACATTAATAGAACGAGTATTTCTAAAAATTAAAACAATAATAGCTAAGCCTATTGCAGACTCTGCAGCTGCTACCGTTAAAATAAAGAATACAAAAATTTGCCCGGCAATATCATTTAAGTAATGTGAAAAAGCAATAAAGTTAATATTCACAGCAAGCAACATAAGCTCAATCGACATAAGCAGAATAATGATATTTTTGCGATTAAGAAAAATGCCTACTACGCTGATTGTAAATAAAATCGCGCCAAGGATAAGGTAATGAGATAAACCAATCATGTTCTTTCCTTAGCTTTAGGTTTTGTATATTTTTCCTCTGACTTCATTTTTACTAATCGCACACGATCGTGACGTTTTACAGCTACTTGATCAGCAGGATTTGTTTTTTTACTATCTTTACGATCGCGAAGTGTTAAAGCAATTGCTGAAACAATAGCAATAAGCAAGACCACAGAAGCGAGTTCAAACGGAAGTACGTAATTAGAATATAAAGTATTGCCTATCATTTCTGTATTTGAAGCATTCGAGATTGAATCTGACATTGGTGCTAAATTAAATGGTTTGGTTTTAAACACCATTACCATTTCAACCATCATAAGCACGCCAATGAATCCTGCCATAGGGAGGTAATCCCAAAAACCTTCTCTTAATTTATCAAGATTAATATCAAGCATCATGACTACAAATAGAAATAAAACCATTACAGCACCTACATAAACTAGCACTAATGCAATAGCTAAAAATTCAGCTTGTAATAAAAGCCAGATGCCTGCGGCATTAAAGAATGCTAAAACTAAAGATAGCGCTGCAGTTACAGGATTTCTAGAAGTAATGACACTTAATCCTGAAGCAATAAGCACAAAGGATAAAACATAAAATACCAAATCTTTAAATTCAATCATGGCTTATCGAAACCTCTCATCTTGGGCACGATCTTCTGCAATTTGTTTTTCATATTTGTCACCTACCGCAAGTAACATGTCTTTGGTGTAAATCAAATCACCTCGAGATTCACCGTGGTAATCAAAAATTCTTGTTTCAACGATAGAATCTACCGGACAAGACTCTTCACAAAAGCCACAAAAAATACACTTAGTAAGGTCAATGTCATAGCGAGTTGTACGTCTTGTTTTATCTTCACGCTCTTCGGATTCAATCGTAATTGCCATAGCAGGACATACAGCTTCACATAATTTACAAGCGATACATCTCTCTTCACCATTTGCATAGCGACGAAGCGCATGAAGGCCTCTAAAGCGATTAGATTGTGGCGTTCTTTCTTCCGGATACTGCACAGTAATCTTTCTCGCAAAGAAATAGCGACCCGTAAGGAGCATGCCCTTAAGTAGCTCAATCAGCATCAGACTTGATAAGAATTGTTTGGTTTTTTTAATCATTTAATGAAATAGATATCCCCATGAGGTTTGCATCATGCCACCAATAAATACAATCCAAGCAATCGTAATTGGAATAAAAATTTTCCAACCTAATCGCATAATTTGATCGTATCGATAGCGAGGAAATGTTGCTCTAAACCATAAGAAGCAAAATAATAAGAATGCGACTTTAATTAAAAGCCATAAAAAGCTATCTGGAATAAATGGAATGGGAGATAGCCACCCACCTAAAAACATTAAAGCAGCAAGCATCGAAACTAAAATCATATTCGCATATTCAGCTAAGAAAAATACTGCGAAAGCCATACCTGAATATTCCACATGGAATCCTGCCACAATTTCAGATTCACCTTCGGCCACATCAAAGGGCGCTCGATTTGTTTCTGCTACAGCACTAATAAAGTAAATAATAAATAAAGGGAATAAAGGCCAAATATACCAATGCCAGAAACCGCCCTCTTGACCCATGACAATTTTTCCTAAATTTAGACTATTGGCGCACATTAAAACGCCTACCAAAGTAAATCCCATGGCAATTTCATAAGACACAATTTGCGCTGCCGAACGTAAACTTCCTAGAAATGCGTATTTAGAATTTGAAGCCCATCCAGCAATAATCACTCCGTATACTGCGATGGACGTCATAGCTAAAATATATAAAAGACTTGCATCAATATCTGCAATCACTAAATTAAGATCAAAAGGAATGACGGCCCAAGCTGCAAAAGCTGGGGCAATGGCTAGAATAGGCGCTAAGAAAAATAAAACTTTATTTGATGCCGTGGGGAGAATAATTTCTTTGAATAAAAGTTTTAAGGCATCTGCAATAGGTTGAAGCAATCCAAAATAGCCAACACGATTAGGTCCAATACGCACTTGCATATAGCCAATGACTTTTCTTTCAAAATAAGTGAGATAAGCCACCGATATCATTAAGGGTAAAACAACGGCTACAATTTTTAAAAGTATCCATAATGTTTTGGCAATATCAGGCCACCAAACTCCAAATACAGATGTCATCAAAGCATCCATCTTAAGATGCGCTCCTTGCAGTTATTTTTTTAACGGTAACGTCGCCATAAATGTCAGGCAAGTTTGCCGTTTCATCGATACCGCTTGGTATATAAATAGATCCTTCTGGAATGCTTGCATCTTCAGTCACTATAAGATTCGTCGATTGCTTACCTTGCGTCACTTGAATTTTGTCATTTATTTTAAGTTTTAATGACTTCATCTCTATCGGGTTTAATTTCGCAAATCCTTTTGATTTTTGAATCGCTGTTTGAAGAGACGGGGCACGTCTTACAATAGGATCTATACGATATTGATGTATCTCGCCAATACGAGAGAATTGCTTTGGCTTAGTGATGCGAATTTTATAATCACTTGTAATTTCAATTGAATTAGAAAGCTCTTTTGATAGGAATTGATTTTTAGATTTCATATGCGCTTCTTTGACATCTAAACTTGACTCGTAATCAAAATCTTTCAGATCAAGATGATTAGCTAAAACTCTTAACACTTTCCAGGCTGGTCTAGATTGACCTAAAGACTGAGTGACAGCTGCATAACTTTGTACTCGGCCTTCCATATTAACAATCGTGCCGGATGACTCTGTAAATGGTGAGACTGGTAAAATTACATCTGCATTTTTAAGGTATTTCGAATTATAAGCACTTAATGCTACGGTAAAATCTGAAGAAACTATTGCATCCTGCATTAATTGTGCATTCGATGCATCTAATTGAGGCTCAATATTTAAAAGAATGTAAGCCTTTAATTTTTTCTCCAACATTGCATAAGCATTCAAGCCACCTTTTTCTGGAAGCACATTAACAGCATGAAGTCCTACACTATTTGCATATATAGGCAGAACGCCAAAAGTCGCTTGGGATAATTTAGAAATTTCAAAAGCAAGCTTGTAAATAGTTGAGTAGTCTGGATGTTCTTGAGCAATTTGGCCAAGTAATATAGATGTGTTATTTTTTTTGCCCGCTAAAACATTTTTCATTAAATGTTGAGCTATCGCATCACTTACTTTGTCACTTTTAATTTTTTCAATATCAGCTCTTATAAATTTAATATCTTTTTTTAATACGCCTTTTAACTCTGTCATTGATTTCAAAACTTTTGCGAGCGCATGAGGAAGTTTGTGAGAAGCCTGAATCATTTTTTCCGCAACAACCATAAGAGGGTCTGCATCAATTGAATTAACTACAAAAAGACTTGCACCTTGATTTACAGATTTTCGAATTCTTGAAGTTAAAAGCGGCTGCTCATTTCTTATATTGCTACCAATCAAAAGATATTGATCGAACTGCCCAATCGCATCAATGTGACTTCCAAGCCAAGGCGAAGCTTGATGTTCTATTGAAAAATCTGATTGTCGAATACGATGATCAATATGAGGTGATTTTAAAGTGTTACTTATTTTCTTGGCTAAGATGCCTTCTTCAATCGTGCTTTGAGGGGATATCAAAATGCCCAATGCTTCTGGGCTATCATGATCAACAATATGTTTTAGTTTTTCACCAACAAGTGTTAGAGCAGTTTCCCAATCCGATTCTTTCCATTGTCCTTTTTCTTTAATCATAGGGACTTGCAAACGGTCTTCGCTATTCAAGCCTTCATATGAAAAACGATCACGATCAGAAATCCAACATTCATTAATTGTCTCGTCTTCGCGAGGAAGCATTCTAATCACTTTGTTTTGTTTAATATGTGCTTCAAGTGGCGAACCCAAACTATCATGGTGCGCTAAAGTAGGTCTTCTAATAAGCTCCCATGTGCGCGCTTTATATCTAAACGGTTTACTTGTAAGCGCCCCTACAGGACATAAATCAATAATATTGCCTGAGAGTTCGGACTGAATGGAACGATCAACATAAGCTGTAATTTCTGAATGCTCCCCTCGGCCCACCATGCCAAGCTCCATCATGCCGCCGACTTCTTGTAAAAATCTTACACATCGCGTGCATTGAATACATCGCGTCATATCTGTCGAAATAAGCGGGCCTATATTTTTATTAAATACGACTCGTTTTTCTTCTTTATAACGTGTTTGACCGCTGCCGAAAGCCACTGCTGTATCTTGCAATTCACATTCACCACCTTGATCACAAATTGGGCAATCTAGCGGATGATTGATAAGCAAAAATTCCATGACACTTTGTTGTGCCTCGGTAGCCATTTTTGATGTGGTTGATACTTTCATACCATCAGCTACTTGAGTTGCGCATGCAGGCAATGGTTTATTGAATTTTTCTACATCGACCAAACACATTCGGCAATTTGCAGCGATTGATAATTTTTTGTGATAACAAAAACGAGGGATTGGAATACCTGCTTTATCTGCAGCAGCAATAATCGTCGTATTTTTTTCTACTTCGATTTTCTTGCCATCAATTTCAATTGTAATTTTCATTTAGCTTTAACCATTGAATGCCCGTGTTGAATAAAATATTCAAACTCAGGTCTAAAGTGTTTAATGAAACTTAATACGGGTGTGGCAGCAGCATCACCTAGAGCGCATATAGTTCTGCCAGAAATCTTTTTGCTAACATCAGTTAAAAGATCAAGATCTTCCATAGTGCCTTTGCCATCTACAATTCTTTTGATGACTCGATAAACCCAACCTGTGCCTTCACGACAAGGTGTGCACTGGCCACATGATTCTTCATAGAAGAAGTAAGAGAGACGTTTTAAAGCACTTACCATACAAGTGGAGTCATCCATAATAATCACGGAGCCCGCTCCTAAACTCGAACCAATTTTTTGCAGTCCGTCATAATCCATGGTGGCATTTTCAATAAGTGCTGCTGGCACAACAGCTGTCGAAGGACCTCCAGGAATAACTGCCTTTAATTTTCTTCGATGCCAAATACCGCCAGCCATATTTAATAATTCACTAAAGGGCGTGCCCATTTTAATTTCATAATTACCTGGCTTTTCCACATGGCCTGATACAGAAAACAATTTAACGCCGCCTGAATTTTCAACACCTAAATCTTGAAATGCTTGACCGCCATGCTCAAGAATCCATGGCACAGATGCAAATGTTTCTGTGTTATTTACATTGGTAGGTTTGCCGTAAATACCATAAGTTGCTGGAAATGGTGGTTTATAACGCGGCTGTCCTTTTTTACCTTCGATTGATTCAATGAGGGCTGTTTCTTCACCGCATATGTAAGCGCCATAACCATGCACTGCATATAAATCAAAACTAAAGTCTGATCCTAATATATCTTCACCTAAAAATCCGTGGTCTCTTGCTTCATCAAGCGCTTTTTCAAAGAGTTCATATTCTCGCCAAATCTCGCCGTGAATATAGTTATAACCCACACGCGTTCCCATTACATAAGCCGCAATGAGCATACCTTCGATAAGTTGATGCGGGTTATATCTAAGAATATCTCGATCTTTAAATGTGCCAGGTTCGCCTTCATCTGAATTACATACAAGATATTTAATGCCATCGTAATCACGAGACATGAAAGACCATTTAATTGCAGTTGGGAATCCTGCGCCACCTCGACCTCTAAGTCCTGACGTTTTTAATTCGGCCAAGATTGCTTCAGGTTTTATTTTCTTTTTGAGTATTTGTTTAAGTTGTTCATATCCACCTACTTTTAAATAAGTATCAATAGAACCCGGATCATCATGAATCATAGTTCTTAAACAAACCAAATCTTGATTTGGAAAAATTTTTGATGGCTTAATGATATCGATTTGCTTTACCATTTATTTAAGGCTCGCTAAAAGCTTGTCAATTTTTTCTATCGTTAAGTGCTCATGCATAGTGTGATTGTTAATGAGACATAACGGTGCGCCACCACAAGCTCCCATGCACTCGCCCTCTTTAAGTGAGAATTTTTTATCTTTAGAGACTTCGCCAAAACCGATACCTAATTTCTTTTCTAGGTGCTGCACAATTTCATCTGAATTTCTTAACATGCATGAAATATTGGTACATACCGTAATTTGGTATTTGCCTTTTGATTCTAAATTGAACATGTTATAAAAAGTTGCAACTTCCATCACTGCAATTTCTGGCATACCTAAATAATGTGCAACATCAGAAATATGTTCATTAGATAGCCAGCCATGTCGGGTTTGAACAATACGTAAAGCAGAAATTACTGCGGATTGTTTTTGGTTGTCCGGAAACTTCTTTAATTCTTTATCAATTAATTTAATGTCGTCAGCGTGCATCATTTTTATCGATCAATCTCACCAAATACAATATCTTGCGTACCAATAATAGCAACTAAGTCAGAAATCATATGGCCTCGTGTCATTTCATCTAAAGCTGCTAAATGTGGGAAACCGGGAGCGCGTATCTTTAATCGGTAAGGTTTATTTGCGCCATCTGAAATTAAATAAATACCGAACTCACCTTTAGGATGTTCGACTGCTGCATAAGCTTCACCAGGTGGGATATGGAAACCTTCTGTAAATAATTTAAAGTGATGAATCATCGCTTCCATATCTTCTTTCATGGCAGTTCGCGGTGGTGGAGCCACTTTGTGGTTGTCACTGATGACTGGGCCTGGATTTTTTCTGAGCCAATCTATGCACTGTTTAATAATGCGATTAGATTGTCTAAATTCTTCGATGCGAACTAGGTATCTATCGTAACAATCACCATTCACACCCACAGGAATATCAAAATCAAGTTGATCGTACACTTCGTACGGTTGTTTTTTTCTTAAGTCCCATGCAATACCTGAGCCTCTTAACATAGGGCCAGTCATACCGAGTGCTATAGCGCGATCAGGATCAACAACGCCAATACCTACTGTGCGCTGTTTCCAAATACGATTGTCTGTCAATAATGTTTCATATTCATCTACATATTTTGGAAAGCGATTTGCAAAATCTTCAATGAAATCTAATAGTGAACCACTGCGATTTTGATTTAAGCCATCTAATTCTTTTTTGTTTTTAAAATTTGATTCATATTGAGGCATGCGATCAGGAAGATCTCGATAAACACCGCCAGGACGATAGTAAGCTGCATGCATTCTCGCACCAGATGCTGCTTCATAACAATCAAAAAGGTCTTCTCTTTCTCGGAATGCATATAAGAAAACAGTCATAGCGCCCACATCAAGTGCATGCGCGCCTAACCATAATAAATGATTTAAGATGCGTGTAATTTCATCAAACATGACACGAATATATTGAGCCCGAATAGGAACATCAATATTTAATAATTTTTCAATAGCTAAAACATAGGCATGTTCATTCGCCATCATAGATACATAATCTAAACGATCCATATAAGGAACAGTTTGTAAGTACGTTCTATTTTCAGCTAACTTTTCCGTGCCGCGATGAAGGAGTCCAATATGAGGATCTGCGCGCTGAATGACTTCACCATCAAGCTCTAATACTAAACGCAACACACCATGTGCTGCAGGGTGTTGCGGGCCAAAGTTCATCGTATAGTTTCTAATTTCAGCCATTATGAAAACCTTCTTCACGAATGATGCGTGGCACGTTATTTCTTTCTTCAATTGAAACGGGCTGATAGATGACACGCTTTTGAACATCGTCATAACGCATTTCAACTTTACCGATCATCGGAAAATCTTTGCGGAATGGATGGCCTACGAATCCATAATCTGTGAGTATGCGTCTTAAATCGGGGTGATCAGTAAACATAAAACCAAATAAATCGAAGGCTTCTCTTTCATACCAATTAGCAGCTGGCCATAAATCAATTACAGATGGAAATAATGGAAAATTTTCTTCTTTGGAAAAAGTTCTCACACGAATACGATGGTTATGTTCGATGGATAAGAAGTGATAAACCAGAGCAAAACGAGGTTTAGTCCAAGTGCCTTCGCCATAATCTTTATAGTCAACACCGCAAAGATCGATCAACTGTTTAAATTGAAATGCTTTGTTTTGTTTTAAAGTTTTTAAAGTGGGTAAAAGATCATCGATCTTTACTTCGATGGTGAGCTCATTATGCTCAATGGATGCGTGACCTACTTCTTTACCAAAAGTCGATTTTATTTCTTTAAGTAATATTTCGACTGAGCTCATAGATTAACGCGCAATCGTATTGGTACGTTTAATTTTATTTTGAAGCTGAATAATTCCAAACATAAGTGCTTCAGCTGTTGGCGGGCAACCAGGTACATAAACATCAACCGGCACAATGCGATCGCAACCACGAACAACTGAATAAGAGTAGTGATAATAACCACCACCATTTGCGCATGAACCCATCGAAATGACCCAACGCGGCTCTGCCATTTGATCGTAAACTTTTCTTAACGCGGGCGCCATTTTATTGACTAATGTGCCAGCTACAATCATGACATCCGATTGCCTTGGGCTAGGTCTAAATACAACACCAAATCGATCTAAGTCATATCGAGCTGCGCCAGCATGCATCATTTCAACTGCGCAACATGCAAGTCCAAAAGTCATAGGCCATAAAGAACCTGTGCGGGTGTAATTGATAAGAGTGTCTAAATTTGTAGTGACAAACCCTTTTTCCATGATGCCTTCAATGCTCATACGCTATTCCCAATCAAGGGCACCTTTCATCCATTCGTAAATAAAACCAACCACCAAAATGGCTAGGAAAATCATCATGGCAATAAACCCAAACATACCAATTTTTTGAATGACTACTGCCCAGGGAAAAAGAAATGTTATTTCAAGATCAAATAAAATAAAAAGAATAGCGACCAGATAATATCGCACATCAAATTTCATGCGCGCATCTTCAAATGCTTCAAAACCACATTCGTATGGGGAATTTTTTTCACTATCAGGTTTATTAGGTGAGAGAATGCTGCCGATGAGAAGAGGCCCTGCACCAACCGCAAGTCCTACGCATATGAATAATAAAATTGGAAAATAATTTTCCAGCACAACGATTCCTTAAAAAAATACTACATGATTTTCTTAATTTGGTGCCGTCGGAGAGACTCGAACTCTCACGACTTTCGTCACTACCCCCTCAAGATAGCGTGTCTACCAATTCCACCACGACGGCTTTATAGATTTAACAGTCTCTATTTTGGGATATTCTGAGCACCACTTGATGAGTTCGACTGAGCTTCACCACTTTTAGTTTCAGAAGGTTTTTGCACTTCTGACGACTCAGTTGCCTTCACCACACTTCCAGTGCCTGATTTTTGACCTGCGATAAACGCCAAGGAAATGCTGGTCAGAAAAAAGACTAAAACAAATATTGCTGTTGTTCTGCTTAAAAAATTAGATGAACCGCTTACGCCAAATAAACTACCTGATGAGCCGCTTCCAAAAGCCGCACCCATATCAGCACCCTTGCCATGTTGTATCAGCACCAAGCCAATCACACCCAAGCATGCAATTACATGAATAATTGTTACTAAATTTTCCATAATCTTATTTTCTTTGATTTATATTTCGGCCGAATGACAAATAGACTCAAAATCACTCGCATTTAAAGAAGCTCTTCCTACGAGTCCGCCGTCTACGTCAGGCATAGAGAATAATTGTAACGCATTTTGAGGGTTTACGCTCCCTCCGTAGATGATTTTAAGGCTCTTTGCGACCTTAGTATTTGAGGATAATTTCTCACGAATAAATTGATGCATTGCTTGCGCTTGCTCAGGAGAAGCTGCCAAATTAGTGCCAATTGCCCATACGGGCTCATAAGCAATCACAGTCTCATCGAATATTTCTTCGCCATACATTTCAATAATGGTATCAAGTTGCTTAGAAACAACTTTTTCCATAATGCCAGCCTCTCTCTCAATCAAAGTTTCACCAACACATAAAATAGGCGTCATGCCTGCTTTTTTTACCATCATAAATTTAGTAGCAATATTTTCATCTGATTCACAGTAAGCCGTACTTCTTTCAGAATGGCCAATAATCACGTAGCTAGCGCCAAATTCTTTGAGCATAGAAACACTCACTTCACCAGTAAAAGCGCCTGATTCAAATTTAGCCACATTCTGAGCGCCCCAACGAATAGGTGAATTTTTAAGATAGGATTGCGTTTGAAATAAGAAAGGATAAGGGACACATACCACAATATCCACAGGAATTGTTTGAGGTATCTTTTCTGTCAAGGTTTTAAGGAGCGCTTCATTGGACGCCAAAGAACCATTCATTTTCCAATTACCAACAACGATTTTACGTCTCATGACACTCTCTTAAATAGTTTGTTGAATTTTACTTTGTTGGCGCTAGATGGGCAATTCAAGGATGCCTCTCTAAGAGAGCATTCTTAATTGAATTTGAATTTTTTTATTGCCATTAAATTCATTAGAATCAACCTGATAGATCGCTTTTATCTTTCGAGGAAGGTGTTCGCTATGATTAAAATAAATAGCTTCAAACACTTTATTTTGTAATAAAAGATTTAACTTTAAATGCTTATCTGCGAGGATTTTTTGTTCAACAACTTCAAACTCACCTTCAAAGATAGGAAGCGGAAAACCTTGTCCCCATACTTGGGCATTAATATGCTCTACATCTTCATAAGTCACTTCTGAAAAATTAAGCGCATCATCCACTTCAATCGTTAACTCAAGATCCTCTGACGTAATTAGGCTTTTCACCGTTTCTTCAAATAAATGAACGAACCGATCAAAATCATCTTCTTTTATTGTGAGTCCAGCAGCCATGGCATGACCACCGAATGTAATAAGAATATTTGGATCTTTTTTTGAAACAAGATCGAGTGCATCTCTTAAATGAAGTGATTGAATAGATCTACCTGAACCCTTAAGAATACCTTCATCAGATTTAGCAAATACAATTACAGGGCGGTGATATTTATCTTTGATACGAGAGGCAATAATCCCAATCACTCCCTGATGCCAGGTGGAGTCATACAGTGCGATGCTAAATTGAGCTTCACAATTCACATCATGTAATTGAATTGAAGCGCCATCTTTCATTTCGGATTCAATTGATCTTCTTTTGAGATTTAAGGCTTCGAGTGATGATGCAATAAAACGCGCATCTTCATAACTTTCAGATAAAAGACATTGAATACCTAAAGTCATATCATCTAATCTTCCTGCGGCATTAAGTCTTGGCGCAATACTAAAGGCAAGGTCAGACGTATGAAATTGTGATGGATTTTTTTTAGTTAGCGCCATGAGCGCTCGAATACCTGGGTTAGCCTGACCTGATCTAATTCTTCGAATACCGTATTCAACTAAAGTGCGGTTATTACGATCTAAGGGCACTAAATCTGCAACTGTACCTAAAGCTACAATATCAATTAGCTGCATTAAGTTGGGCTCAGTACGATCCTTAAAATAATCTCGTTTTCGAAGTTCAGCTCTTAAAGCTAACATGACATAAAAAATAACGCCTACACCGCATAGATATTTACTTGGGAAATTACAACCATGCTGATTAGGATTCACGATGCATTTAGCGAGAGGCAATGTATCACCCGGAAGATGGTGATCTGTCACTAACACATCAATACCATATTGATTGGCTTGATTTACGCCTTCTACACTTGCAATACCGTTATCAACGGTAATAATAATTTTAGGATTTTTTTCTTTCGCTAAATCAACAATTTCGGGTGTTAGTCCGTAGCCAAACTCAAATCGATTAGGTACTAAATAATCCACATCAGCACCCATCATCCTAAGCGCCCTTACGCCCACAGCTGTTGATGTTGCGCCATCCGTATCGTAATCACCAATAATAAGAATTTTTTGTTTTTGAAAAATAGCATCAGCTAAGATTGACGCCATTAGTGTGTTATTTGTTAAAGCTTCTGGAGGAATAATTTTCTCGATAGAGAGTGTGGCATCGTCAATATGCTTAATACCCCGCGCCGAATAAAACTTAGCCAAATGACGATTCAGTCCTGAACTTACAAGGGCATCTACTGCGGCATGATCAATTTTTTTTGATTTAATGAACATTAAAATAATTTTCTACTGTATTAGTTTTTTTCCATACCTTAAGTAACTGTATAAATCTATTGTGAATATGTAAGAGCTCGCCTTGGTAGCTTAAATAAATATCCAAATTCTTAATTTTTCGTTTTTTAAAATTATTCCATATAACTTCTAAAATACGATCTATCTCTTTGTCATCCTCAAAAGCAATGCATGTGTTGTTG
>DAIOGA010000004.1:0-42132 GCA_036745495.1 Candidatus Methylopumilus sp. | reverse complement strand
TAAAGCTTGAGGAGAGATTTGTGCATCAATCGATAGTGCTTTTTTTAAAAAACTTGCATTAGAAAAAATGGTTGTGTAAGGATTTTGAATACTCTTAGGCAGTAGGCCGCCACCTGAAAACCAAATGCTGTTCGGGGAAAGCAGTCCTCGTCGAATTCTATCTTGATTAATAGGATGATCAAAAAGAAACATTTGAATTTCGTTCATAAATGCATGCCACACCATAGCCTCATCACCTTGAGGCATAAATAAATCAATCGGTTGACGTTTGATATGAGCAATCGATGTGGTTTTAATATGGGGCTCTTTTTTTAATTCGAGAAATAATTGCCCGTGATCATTAATGATAAATGTGCGATTTTCATCTTCAAATGCGCTATTAAGAACGCTACATAAATTTCTAATCTCATCTTGTGAAAAATCGTCTGTTAATTTTTTTTCTAAAAAAAATGTATCTCTTTGCAGACTTAAATAAACTGGATCTGCATACAGATAATAATACGTATGGTTTTTTTGATAATCCACAGCAGCAACTGGATAATCTGGGTTAGGTTTGATACCTAACAAATGACATACAAATTCTTCGTAGGAAAATTTTAAAGACTCAACTTGTCCAATCGTCAAAAATCGATCAAGTATTGGATGATGATGGTTAGGAGTAACTTTACAAAGAAGTGTTGTATTCAAACTACAAGGAAATAATAAAATGTGGTGCCCGGGGCCGGAATCGAACCGGCACGCCCTTGCGAGCGAGAGATTTTAAGTCTCTTGTGTCTACCAATTTCACCACCCGGGCCTTTTGAAATAAAACTAAGTCCGAATTTTATCACTAATTATTCTTAAATAGACTTAAGCGCTAATAAGTGGAGGCGCGAGCCAGAATCGAACTGGCGTCTACGGCTTTGCAGGCCGCTGCATAACCATTTTGCTATCGCGCCACATCATTATCACCAAAATTAAAAAGGGGAAGACGATGCTTCCCCGATTTTTATTTGGAGCGGGAAACGAGTCTCGAACTCGCGACCTCAACCTTGGCAAGGTTGCGCTCTACCAACTGAGCTATTCCCGCGTAAAGAAGCGAGTATTTTAGCGTTTTTTGGGCTAGTGTCAATTTAAAGTCTCGCCCCATTCTTAAGACTTACCTTATTTTGATGCTCTTTCTTAGGGTAGGCCAAGCCATACGGATGTAATAAACCATCGAGATTACAGTGAGTAATGCAGCTATATTAATCAATATATTGCCTATCCACTTTACATTAATAAACCATAGGTCGTCATAGTAAAGAAGCATCAAAATAGCAATCATCTGAATTGTGGTCTTAAGTTTACCTATAAACATAACTGCCATTCCTCCAGGCTTGCCTATAGTTGCCATCCATTCACGCAAAGAACTGATAGAAAGTTCACGGCCAATAATAATCAAGGAAATAATTGCATTCACCCGATCAAGCTCTAATAAAACAAGAAGTGCTGCAACCACCATCAATTTATCTGCAACTGGATCAAAAAATGCACCAAATTTAGAGGCTTGATTTAAATATCGCGCAAAGAATCCATCAAGCCAATCGGTAATTGCCGCAAACAAGAAAATGCCGGCACCTATCCAATTCATTAAAGACTGATTGAGAATTGTGTGAGGAAGATAATAAATGCCTACAAAACAAGGAATCAAAACTACCCTGAAAAAAGTAAGTGCATTAGGGACATTAATTTTCATATGTATTTATTTCTTAATGAAAGTAATCGTAAATTTTTTCAGCTAACTTTTTATCAATACCATCAACCATGATTATTTCTTCAATACTAGCATTTTTAATACGCTCTATACCGCCAAAATAGACGAGTAGATTTTTTCTTTTTTGTGCACCAATGCCTTCAATATCTTCTAGCGATGAAGTTATCCTTTTTTTAGCGCGTTTAGCTCTATGTCCTGAAATAGCAAAACGATGGGCTTCATCTCTTATCTGTTGTATGAGATGAAATCCAACATTATCTTTTTTAACAATAATGGGTTCGTCTTTGCCTTCGACAAAAAGTTGTTCTAATCCAGGTTTTCTGCCTTCACCTTTTGCAATGCCTACAAGGAGAATATCGCTTAAGCCTAATTCTTGAATAACTTCTATGGCAATATTAAGTTGACCTTTACCTCCGTCTATAAAAATAAGGTCAGGCTTAATGCCCTCGCCCGTTGCAATTTTTTTATAGCGACGCGTTAAAACTTCGCGCATAGCTGCGTAATCATCTCCAGGCGTAATATCTTCAATATTAAAACGTCTATATTCTTTATTTTGAAGATTGCCTTTATCAAAGACAACACATGAAGCGACCGTTCCTTCACCCATGGTATGGCTGATATCAAAACATTCAATTCTTGAAAATGATTCAGATAAATTAAAAATCGCTTTTAATGCTTCTACTCTATTTTCTTGGCTTTCTGATTGCATCAGTTTTTGTTTTAAAGCAATCTGCGCATTTTTTTGCGCCATAGTGAGCCAAATGCGTTTATCGCCAATCGCCTTATTGATAACTTTAACTTCGATGTCGTAATTTAATTTAAAAAATTCAGATAGTAATGATTGATTTACATGCTGTTGTGTAACGATTAATTTTGGTATTGTCTGATTTGTATAATATTGCGCAACAAAAGTTTCAATAACATCTTGCGTCTCAATATCAGCAGCATTTTTAGGAAAGAAACTTTTATCGCCTAAATGTCTACCTGCTCGGATCATTACTAAATTTAGGCAATATTCGCCAGCCTCTTCAACACACGCAATAATGTCAGCATCGCTAGCACTGAAGTCACTTACAAATTGTTTTGTTCTTACTTGCCTTAAACTTTGAATACGATCGCGATATAAAGCTGCATGCTCATATGCATGAGAAGTAGCTGCCTCATTCATTTGGTGGGTGAGTTGGCTTATAACTTCACTATCTTTACCATCTAGAAAAAGTGATGCGTGTTTAATGTCATTTTTATATTCATCTTCTTTAATTAGATCAACGCATGGTGCAGTGCATCGATGAATTTGATATTGAAGGCATGGTCTTGATCTATTTTTAAATACTGAGTTTTCACATGTTCTTAATTTAAAAACTTTTTGTAAGAGCTGAATACTTTCTCTAACCGCATTGGTATTTGGAAAAGGTCCAAAATATTGATTTCCTTTTTTTTGAACACCTCGATGAAAAGCCAAGCGTGGATATTTTTCACCTGTTAATACAATGTATGGATAGGATTTATCATCTCTAAAAATAACGTTGTAGCGTGGCATATGAGACTTGATCATGTTATTTTCTAAGATCAAAGCCTCAGCTTCAGAATGTGTCACTGTGATTTCAATATGATCAATGTGACCTACCATCATTTTTGTTCTCGGACTTACAATAGTTTTAACAAAGTAAGATGAGACCCTTTTTTTTAAGTCTTTAGCTTTTCCAACATAAATTACCTCACCTGCCTGGTTAATCATTCGATATACACCAGGTAAATTGGGTAATGTTTTTAAAAAGGGTTTAATGTCCATTCAATTAGCCTAACAAACTGCCCCCTACAGACCAATCCTCTCCTTTAACTTCATCAAATACAATGTATGTGTAAGATGCCGGCTTGTGAGCTACTTTTTCCATAAGTGTCGTAATTTCCTTTGCAATCGTTTCTTTTTGATCGCGGTTTAATGTTCCTGCTAATTTAATATTGATATAAGGCATATTTAATTCTCCATTTCTTTTTTGATTGATTGAAACACACTAAAAAACATCTCTTCGGTAAGTCTTTTTGTTTGAGTATTGTATCGACTGCAATGATAACTATCATATAAAACTAATTGATTAGGTAAATCATGGCGAGCGCCATGAGAAAATACATAATCAGATTTTTTTAATTCAAAAGCTGAAAGAACGGATTGATGCGCAATACTTCCTAAAGCCAATATTAATGTATGTGGTTTCAGTGAATTTAATTCCGATTTCAAATAGTGATTACATTGTTTTATTTCTTTAGGCTCAGGTTTATTTTGCGGGGGTAAACATTTCACTGCATTTGTAATTCTGCAATCGATGAGCCTTAATGCGTCATCTGCTGCAATTGATTCTTGTTGATTTGAAAACCCAAAGTGAAATAAAGTTTTATATAAAAGAATTCCTGCATAATCGCCCGTAAAAGGTCTGCCTGTTCTATTCGCGCCATGCATGCCGGGGGCTAAACCCACGATTAATAAACGAATTGATGTGTCACCGAATGGCGGAACTGGCTTACAAAAATAACTGGGCTGCTCTAATTTAACTTGATCTAAAAATGTAGCAAGCCGAGGGCATTCTCTGCAGTCTTCTTTATATTGTGTCATTATTTTAAATCGTGAGAATTCACGTATTTTATTTATAAACTCTATAATAGCCCATGTTCATCATGACCTCTATCCATGCTTAGTTATCGACACGGCTTTCACGCAGGTAATCATGCCGATGTGTTAAAACATATTGTGTTGACGTTGATTTTAGATTACCTCAAACAAAAAAATAAACCCTATTGGTTTATTGATACGCACGCAGGTGCAGGCAAATATTCGCTTGAAAGTGAATTTTCCAATAAAACATCTGAACACCTAGATGGCATTGGTAAAATTTTTCATGACGAAAAAAAGCCACTGGCTTTGGCAAAATATATTGAGGTAATTCGGAATCTCAACGGTGGCGATCAATTAAAACAATACCCTGGGTCTCCTTGGATCGCGAGCCAGATAGTATCTCATGAAGATAGAATCAGGCTCTTTGAATTACACCCCACAGACTTAACTTCGCTTCTTCATGTCTTGGGCAAAAAACAGAATACTAAAATCTATGGTGAAGATGGCTTTCAAGGATTAAAAGCGCTCATCCCGCCACCTCCAAAAAGAGCGCTTGTCTTAACTGACCCCTCTTATGAAATTAAAAATGATTACCTTAAAGTGGTGGAGTCTCTAAAAGATAGCTTGAAACGTTTTGAAACGGGCATTTATATGGTTTGGTGCCCTTTGATTGATCGAAGCGAGCCTTTAGCTATGCTCAAACAACTTCAAAAATTAAATGTTAAAGAATGGCTTTATGTAAGTCTTTCGATTGCTAAACCTATGGATGATATTGGCATGTTTGGTAGCTATCTTTTTATCGTTAATCCACCATGGAAACTGAAAGAACAATTAGAAGAAATCATGCCGTACTTAAGCGAGCAATTAGGGCTTAACGGCCACGGTTCTTATGAAATTGAAGCAAAAACGAGTTAAAATAACGTTATATATCTCATAGGATTTCTACATGCAATTATCAACACTCAATGCCCTGTCTCCACTCGATGGAAGATATGCTAAAAAAGTAGATAATTTGCGTCAGTACTTTAGTGAATTTGCCCTTATTAAATTCCGTGTTGAAGTTGAAATTAAATGGCTCATTTCATTGTCAGATGAAAAAGCAATTAAAGAAGTTTCTGAACTAAGCAAATCAACCAGAGATTCACTGCAAAAAACTATCCAAACTTTCAGTGAAACTGATGCCGCTGAAATCAAAAAAATTGAAGAAACAACAAATCATGATGTGAAAGCAGTTGAATATTGGTTAAAAAATAAATTTAAAGACAACCAAGAAATAAAAAGTGTTTCAGAATTCATTCATTTTGCATGTACTTCAGAAGACATAAATAATTTATCGCATGCGCTGATGATTAAGCATGCCAAAGAAAATGTCTTAACACCTAATTTTGAAAGTCTCATTAAGAAATTAAAAGAGTTAGCTCACGACTTAAGTGGTCACGCTATGTTAGCAAGAACACATGGCCAAGCAGCGAGCCCAACCACAATGGGTAAAGAAATCGCAAATGTTGCTTATAGATTACAAAGGCAAATTGACCAATTTAAATCACAAGAAATTCTAGGAAAAATTAATGGTGCCGTAGGTAATTTCAATGCGCATATTACAACTTACCCTGAATTTAATTGGCAGGCCTTTTCAAAAACATTTGTAGAGTCGTTTGGTTTAACTTTTAACCCTTATACAACGCAGATTGAGCCTCATGATTATATGGCGGAGCTCTTTCAAAATATGATACGAGTGAATACAATTCTCATTGATCTTAATCGAGATATTTGGGGTTACATATCACTTGGATATTTCAAACAAAAGCTAAAAGAAAATGAAGTGGGTTCATCCACTATGCCGCATAAGGTAAACCCTATTGATTTTGAAAATTCAGAAGGCAACCTTGGCATTGCAAATGCCTTATTAAGTCACTTTTCAGAAAAACTTCCTATTTCAAGATGGCAAAGAGATTTAACGGACTCAACAGTCATTCGAAATATTGGCCTTGGTTTTGGTTATACGCTTCTTGCGCTTGAGTCTTGTCTTAAAGGTCTTAATAAATTAGAAATCAATGCAAAAAAATTATCCGATGATTTGGATCATGCATGGGAAGTTTTAGCTGAGCCTATTCAAACTGTCATGAGAAGATATGGCATTGAGAACCCATACGAAAAACTTAAAGAGTTAACGCGCGGTAAAGATCACATGTCCAAAGAAGTAATACAAGCCTTTATTCAGCAACTTGAAATTCCTAAAGAAGCCAAAGATGGATTACTTAAATTAACACCGGCAACTTATACCGGTGACGCCATTCAGTTAGCAAAAAAAATCTAATGAAAGAAGTTTTAGTTCTCTATTACTCTCATGGAGGTGCGGTCGGAGAAATGGCCACATTTATTGCGAGAGGAATTGAATCTATTGCTGGTGTAAAAGCCAGAATCCGAACTGTGCCAAAAGTCACGTCTACTGTGCAGGCTTTAGAAGATAGTATCCCTAGCGAAGGCCCTCCTTATGTTGAACATAAAGACCTTGAAGAATGTATCGGTCTTGCGATGGGAAGTCCCACGAGATTTGGAAATATGGCAGCACCTTTAAAATATTTCATCGATAGCACAATACCCTTATGGTTAAGTGGAAATCTTATTGGTAAACCTGCTTGTGTATTTACATCTTCCGGCTCTCATCATGGCGGGAACGAATCAACGCTCCTTAGCATGCAACTCCCATTGCTTCATTTAGGCATGGTAATTGTAGGTGTACCCTACTCAGTCCCTGAATTAAGCAGCACCAAAACAGGTGGCACGCCATACGGCCCATCCCACGTAGCTGGAGAATCTAATAAAGCACCTATATCTGAAGATGAAAAAAAGATATGTCTTGCAATGGGCAAAAGATTGGCTGAAACCGCACTTAAACTCTCAGCATGAAAAACTATCTTCAATTAGGGGCTTCTGTTAGCCTCATCTGTCTTATTTTTCTTTTGTGTTCGTGGGAGTTATTTTTAGCGCCCTTTAAAAATCAGAGCTCATGGTTGGTTCTTAAAATCATTCCCCTTCTTATTTCGTTAATGGGTATTCTTAAAGGAAAAATTTACACCTACAAATGGGCCAGCATGCTCATCCTCATTTATTTTATTGAAGGTGCTGTGAGATCCTATTCCGATAAAGATCTATCATCTAAAATAGCGCTTCTAGAAGTATTTTTAAGTATTGTATTTTTTCTGTGTGCAACATTTTATGTGAAAGCTAATCGTCCGTAATATGAATATTCTTTTATCTAACGATGATGGTTACGACGCGCCAGGTATTAAAACACTTGCAAACTATTTAAGAAAAATAGCGCATGTCACGATTGTGGCACCCGACCGAAATAGAAGTGGTGCGAGTAATTCCTTGTCACTTGATCGTCCACTTAAAGTCACAGAAATTGAAAAAGATTATTTTCACGTCAATGGTACGCCAACAGATTGCGTGCATTTAGCTTTAACAGGATTGTTAGACAAAATGCCAGATATGGTGATCTCAGGTATTAATAATGGTGCCAATATGGGTGACGACACAATTTACTCTGGCACTGTGGCGGCAGCGATGGAAGGCTATTTATTAGATATACCCTCTTTCGCAATCTCAATGTCACAACATGAAGCAACATATTTTGAAACGGCTGCATCTATTACAATTGATCTTATTTTGCATTATCAAAAAAATAAACCTAAAGATGCGATGCTATTAAATATTAATGTGCCCGATATTCCATTAGAAAAAATTCAAGGTATACATATCACAAGACTTGGAAAAAGACATAAAGCAGAGCCTGTTAATAAAACACAAGATACTGATGGCAATACTTTATATTGGGTTGGTGCTGCGGGTCTTCCGAATGATGGTGGTGAAGGTACTGATTTTTATTCAGTCGGCCATGGTTTTGTATCCGTGTCGCCGATTCACGCAGACCTTACAAGACACAATCAAATTAATGATTTAAAAACATGGATGAATAACTTTAAATGAGACTGAATTTTTTTATTATTTATATTGCGCTATTTTCACTCATCAGTGGCTGTGCATCGAATGCCCCAGCACCAGTGATTGAGAAAAAAATTACTACTGAGAAATCAACGGCATCGCAAAAAAATAAACCTGTGGCTCGAGTAAAAAGAGATCCTAGTCAGCCATGCCCTGATACTTACATCGTCAAACCAGGTGATACACTTTATAGCTTAAGTCTTGATTGTGGTTTCTATTACAAAGAAGTTGCTCAGGCAAATGATATTAAAGAGCCCTATGCTATTAAAGTGGGTGACAAAATAAAATTTGATCAAGTGAAAACAAATAATCCTGTTGCGACGACGAATGAAATTAAAAAAAATGAAGAAGTTGTTACAACGCCCTTAAAAAATAATGAAGAAGCCATCACAAACACAGAAGCTTCGGCACAGCCCCAAACAAAACCAGCAACAGGCGGTATTGTTCATTTAGACAACCCCAAAGCTTATAGGGAAAAATATACGGATGAAGCTTATAACCATAAAATGGTGACGCCTCAAGCTCAAGCGGCTAATAGTAATCCATCCGCAGCCCCTAAAGAAGCGGCGCCTATTGTTTTAGAAGATAAAGTAGATTGGCAATGGCCGGCTAAGGGTAAATTAGAAAATCTTTTTAATGAAGCACAAGGTCAAAAAGGAATTGATATTGTAGGCTCACTTGGTCAAGAGATTAAAGCGGCTGGGCCTGGCAAAGTAATATATAGCGGCGAAGATCTAAAGGGCTACGGCAAACTTGTAATCATTAAACACAATAACTCTTACTTGTCTGTGTATGCTCACAACAAAGAGCTTCTTGTTAAAGAAGGTCAAGTGATTACGAAAGGACAGAAAATTGCAACGATGGGAGATTCTGGAACAGATAAAGTGAAACTACACTTTGAGATTAGAAAACAGGGTCAATCAGTCGATCCGATTAGTTTTCTCGGGCAGCCTTAATTTCGCCTTTGGCTTCTCTTTCGTAATAATCTCTTACAGTTGACATATCGTGGTCTCTCGCCCACTGAATAATTTCATCAAGCGCTGATGCGCCGATTTGACCAATTTGGGTATGAATACCAGCTTGTTCTCTGATAATGAGAAGGCCTGGAATTTTATCAACTTGGAAATATTCACCGATCTCTGGATCCGCTTCAATATCCACCATGCCAAATACAATGTCTTTATTTTTATCTGAAGCTGACTCAAATATAGGGGTAAATTCAACACAAGGCTCACACCAAGGCGCCCAAAAATCAACAATCACGAAGTCATTTGCTTCGATTGTTTTTTTAAAATTCTTTTTTGTAAGCTTGACTGTTGCCATCTAAATATCCCAGTTAAATTTGGTTAAAAAAACTATAACAACTTTTCACCCCATTGATTGGTATAAAAAATTTCTCTTAAGGGTTTACGTTTTCTAGCTTCTTTTTCTTTTATTAATGCTTCTACACTCATTTTATCTTCTGCAAGAGGATAGCCAATTGCAATAAAAGACATTAAATCATACTGGCTTGGAATTTGAAATAATTGTCTTGTTTTTTCAACGTCAAATCCACCCATTTGATGGGCTACTAACCCTATACTTGTCGCCTGAAGACAGATATTTTCACAAGCAGCTCCCGTATCATACTGGCTCCATCTATTAGATTTTTCATTGCTCGAGAAATTCTTGTGGGCGCACGCCAAAACTAAAATAGATGCATCCATAGCCCAGTTTTGATTTCCAACAGATAAACAATTAAGTGCTTGTGTCCATGAAGTAGCATCTTTCTTTTGAAACACGATAAACTGCCATGGCTGATCTCCCATGCATGAAGGGCTCCATCTTGCAGCTTCCATGAGAGATAAAAGGGATTCTTGGGAGACAAATTGAGAAGGATCATAGGCTCTAGAGCTCCATCTATCCCCTAAAATTGGATGGATGGGTTGTTCGGTAATGGCTGGTTTTTTCATTAAGGAAGCTATCTTTATGTTTAAAGTTGTCTCTATAATAAAGATAGTTTTCACTTCCTTCAAATTTAATTCAAAAGGATTCTATGATGATTCAAACTGAACTTCCGTCCGAATTTAAAGGTATTAATCGATTCGCTATTAAAGCCATGCTTTATTTAAATGGACTAGCCCATATTATTATTGGTCTCGCTTTGGCAACCTCCATTATTATGTTTACTTGGCTTTTCTTTATAGAAATCAATACTGCAGCCAATGCCCACAATCTTATTCATGGCTTTATTCACGCATTAGGGACTTTAATGCTTCTTTGGTCTATATCAGCCCTAATTTCTGCCGAAATGCGCTATCTCAATGGAAGTAAGTTAGAGGTTGAAACCTTTATTGAAGTTGTGATGGTACTTTTTCTTAGAAAACTTATTGTACTTCCTGTACAAGATTCAACACCCACATTTGAAGAAGTTGGTATTTGGGTTGGGGGTGCATTTCTGATTGGATTACTTTATGTCTTAGTGATTCGTTTTAAAAAAATAATTTCTGATCCAAAAAGAAAATAAACCGCTTCATGACAGATGAAGATCTTAAGTTTATGAAGCTAGCTCTAGAGCTAGCAAAAAAAGCTGAATTAAAAGATGAAGTGCCTGTAGGCGCTCTTATTGTAAGAAACGGTGAAATCATAGGTCGAGGCATGAATACATCTATCAGTGATCATGATCCTACTTCGCATGCAGAAATCAATGCCATCAGAGATGCTGCTAAAGCGATTAAAAATTATCGGTTAAAAGATTGCTCGATTTACGTAACCCTGGAACCTTGTGCCATGTGTGTTGGGGCTATTCAACATGCACGTATTGAAAAAATCATCTATGGCGCTCCCGATCCAAAAACAGGCGCTTGCGGAAGTATGGTTGATCTCATTAGCATTAAAGAAATTAATCATCATGCAGAAGCGATGGGAGGTATTTTAGAAAAAGAATGCGGTCAAATACTGAAAGATTTCTTTCTTTCAAAAAGAAAAAAGCCGTAGAAAACTACGGCTTTTTTTATTTCAATAGAACGATTAGTCTCTATTACCTAAAATAGCCATCAATAACTGAAGTAAATTCACAAATAAGTTATAGATGTTCATGTAAAGCGCTAAGGTTGCCATGATGTAGTTTGTTTCTCCGCCATTCACGATGCGACTTACGTCATAAAGAATGAATCCTGAGAATAGTAAAACTGCAACACCAGATAACGCTAAAGCCATCGCAGGAATTTGGAAAAATAAATTAGCAAGAGAAGCTAAGATGAGAAGAATGATACCAATCATCAAAAATTTCCCCATAAAGCTAAAATCTTTTTTAGTAGTCGTTGCAATTGTCGCTAATGTTAAAAATATAGCGGCTGTGCCTCCTGCGGCAAGACCAACAATTTGAGCGCCATTACTTAGATGAAAGGCAACTTGAAGAATTGGGCCTAACATCACACCTAGGAATAAAGTTAATGCTAATAGAAGAACAACACCTAGACTGTTATTGCGATTTGCTTGAATTGCAAAAAATAAACCAAACATACCAGCCATAAGCATAATGGCGAACATAATAGGATGTTGTTGAGCGAACAAGAAACTCATGCTCATACCTATGTATGCACCAATTGTCGTTGGAATAAGTGATAAACCAAGTAAAGCATAAGTATTTCTTAGTACTTTATTTGTCGCTAATGCTGATTGCGACTGGCCTTCGATTCTTACATTTTCCATATTTTTTCCTCTTAAAAGTTTTTAATACTATCTTTAGATTATAGAACTTACAGAATAGTTTCAATATTCATTTACATTATTTTACATAGCCATAATCTGGCTTGTCATCTCTTTGAAACCTTTTTTCTGGGTCATTTGTAAAGCTTCGTGAGGTGTTTTAAACCCTTTCATCGAAAGAAGTCTTGTCATACTTTCAGATGCCATCTTCCAATCCAACTGAAGCAAGACTTCGTCTACTAATTGAGGGCTATTACATAATAAGACCATGTCACATCCAGCTTCAAGCGCCTTTAAAATTCTATCTTTCATCTCGCCGCCAAGTATGGCACCTTTCATGCTCATATCATCACTAAAGATAGCCCCGTTAAAATGAAAGTTTTCTCTTAATTGATCTTTTAGCCAAAAGCTTGAAAAGCCTGCTGGATTTTTGTCTGCCGCAGAATAAAGAACATGGGAAGGCATGACTGCATTTAATCCATGCTTGATCAATGCAGTAAAGATACTCATATCTTTAGATTGGATCTCATCGAGCGCTCTTGTGTCTTCTGAAATACTTAAATGTGAGTCAGCTTTAATATACCCGTGACCTGGAAAATGTTTTCCAACGCCGTGCATACCCGCTTCTTTTAAACCTTCTAATAAATTCGATGCTAAAGACTTAATAGCCTCAATATCGACGTGAAAAGCTCTATCGCGAATTACAGTGCTCTCACTGTAATCAATATCTAAGACAGGTGTAAAACTAAAATCAATATCAAATACCCTTAATTCAGTAGCAATAATTTGACCAATTAAAAAAGCTAAGTGATTTGCCTTTTTAGGATCTTTATCCCAAACTTCTCCTAACTTTCTCATAGCAGGAATAGTCGTAAAGCCTTCTCTAAATCTTTGCACACGCCCGCCTTCGTGATCGACAGCGATTAAAAAATCATGGCCTCTTATTTTTCTAATGGCGCCTGTTAAAGTTTTTAATTGGTCGGTATCTTTATAATTTCTTGTAAACAAGATAAGTCCACCTACCATAGGATGTGAAATTCTTTTGATGTCCTCATTTGTTAATGTGAGACCTTCCACATCAATCATTAATGGGCCGAGCGTCATTTAGATTCAGTCCTATTCATATTATTTAAAAATAAAAGGATTGAAATTAGTGTGTGTATCAAAGTAATCTAAATTCTCTTTCTTTTTCAGAAAAGCAATAATTTTATAAATCACGGGTGTAAATAAGACCTCAACTAATGTTTTAGCAAAGAACTGCGCCATCACAACAAGAATCAATTTGTCATTTGGAATAACACCGCTGTTATAAAAAGCTAATGGATAAAATAAAATAGAATCAATTGCTTCGCCTGCAATCGTTGAGCCGATTGTGCGACTCCATAAATATTTACCCTTAGTCATAATTTTCATTTTTGCCAATACAAAAGAATTTGCAAACTCGCCTGCTGCAAAAGCAATTAAGCTCGCTAACGAAACCCGCCAAGCGGAGCCGAAAGCAATTTCATAAACATCTTGATTGTGCCAATAAGGCGCGGGTGGCAATGCCACAATCATCCAAGCCATAAAAGATGCAAAAGCAAGGGCTACAAATCCTGCCCATATCACCCTTCTTGAAGCGGCATAACCATATACCTCAGTTAAAATGTCGCCAAAAATAAAAGAGATAGGAAAAAATAAAACGCCGGCACCAAAAGTAAGAGTGCCAAAAAATGGAACATCGACTTGTGAAATTTTTGCAGGTCCAATCAAGTTTGATGTAATTAGCACTGTCACAAAAGCTGCCATGACAAGATCGTAATATCGGTATTGATTTTTATTCATATTAGATTTCACTGATCAAGACATGATCACCCACATTGATTTGATCGAATAATTCGATGATTTCATAGTTATCCATACGAATACATCCGTGTGATTTAGGCTTACCTAAATTAACAAGATCATTAGTGCCATGAATATAGATAAAACGCTGCATTGTATCTTGATTACCTAGACGATTAAATCCAACCTCGAGGCCCGAAAGCCACAATATGCGAGTCAAAATCCAATCTTCTTTTGAGTTGGATACTGACATGGATGGATTCCATATTTTTCCCGTCAGTCTTCGAGCAGCAAACTGCGAAAACACTGGCGCTCCTTTACCAATTTTTGCACGCACAATGTGCTGACCTAAGGGCGTACAAAAACTACCTTTATTTTGGCCCATACCTTTTTCTGCGGTAGAAATTACAAATGATTTCACCCACTCATTATCATCACGATAGACATGAAGTTTTTGTTCTTTGATTGAAATTTTAATGTGCATAGTTAAATAATTCTTAAGATACTGCCTTCACAAATAATGCAATAGATTCTACATGTGACGTATGTGGAAACATATTTACAATACCAGCTTTATCTAATTTGTAGCCTTTCTCATTTACTAATATTTGAGCATCTCTCGCTAAGGTAGATGGGTTACAAGACACATAAACAATCACTGAAGGATTAATATCTTCATCAATGAGCTGAACCAATTGATATGCGCCATCTCTCGGCGGGTCAATCAACCATTTATCTGCATGGCCTAATTTTAATAGCGCCTCTTTAGTGATTTCAAATAAATTCATGCATTGGTATTCAACAAAATCATTTAAGTGATTTTCATCTCGACATTGCTTTGCTCTTTCTATAAGCGATAAGGAGCCTTCAATACCAGTGACTTTTGCACCGCTTGTTGCAATAGGTAATGTGAAGTTTCCAAGACCACAGAAAAAATCAAAAATACGTTCGCCACTTAAAGGCTTCAGCAAACTCATCGCTCGCCTTACTAAGACTTGATTAATAAAAGGATTGATTTGGGTAAAGTCATAAGGCATAAAACTAAATTGAAGCCCAAATTCTTTTAGCGTATAAGAAAGCTTCACATCATCTTTTTTTGATAACGGTTTTACCGTCTCAGGCCCTTTAGATTGCGTCCAAAATTGCACAGGATATTGAGATGAAAATGTATTTAAAAGTGATTCATCATTTATATCTAGCTTTTCTAAAATTCTTAACACTAATACCAAATGATTTTGATCTGCTGCGAATTCAATCTGAGGAATTTTGTCTTTGATAGAGAGTTTTGTAATTAAGTCTTGAAGTGAAGGTAAGATATCAGAGAGGCGCTGAGGTAACACTTCACAACTAGAAATATCGGCAATGAAATGTGTTCTTTTTTCATTAAAGCCCACAAGCGCTTTATTTTTCTTAACAACAAATTTAACTCTTAAGCGACCTTTATATCGATAATGCCATGATGGTCCTGCAAGAGGCGTTAATATTGTTTCAGGTTTAACCTTGCCAATTCTTGATAGCGTATTTTCAAATACTCTTTGCTTAGCTGCAATTTGTGCCTGAAATTCAAAATGCTGCATAGAGCAACCACCGCAGCGATTGAAATGATCGCATTTAGGCTTCACTCTTAAATTAGATTGCCGAATCACTCTATCTGTAAAAGCAATCTCGTAACTTGGCTTTCTCACATAAGATTCGCATTCAACAAGCTCACCCTGAAGCGCGCCTTCAACGAAAATAGCTTTACCATCAATATGAGCAACGCCTCTACCCTCTTGATCAATATTTTCTATTGTGGCGAGTAATAATTTTTTTTTAGATTTAATATCGTCTTGCATTTAGGAAGACTTAAGATTTCCAAGCGGACAGAAATTCATCCCAATAATCTTTTTGATATTCTTGAATGGTATTTTTAACTAAATTAATCTCAGTTTCATATTCGTTTTGATTAAGATGGCCGCGGATTAATTGAAATTTAAGATAAACAAGATAAGTATTAGCAACATCAGTTTCGCAGTAATCTCTTATCGATTGGATATCACCTTCTCTGTATGTGTCCCAAACTTTCCCGCCATCCATACCAAGCTTGCCTGGAAAGCCACATAGCTTTGCAATATCATCTAAAGGCGCATTATTTTTACCTTGAAACATAGCTAAAAATTCCATTAAATCTGTATGGCGTGTGTGATATCGGCTTAAGTAATTATTCCATTTAAAATCTTTATCAATCTCACCCATATCTAAATACTTGGATGCATTGATGCCATGCATCAAGGCCCTATAATTTAATACAGGCAGATCAAATCCGGAGCCATTCCAAGAAACAAGTGTGGGAGTGTATTTATCAATGCCATCAAAAAAACGTTGAATGACTTCCTCTTCAGGATCATCAATATCACCAAGCGTCCAAATTTTTAATTGATCTCTTTCTCGAAGAACGCATGAGATCGCTACGATTTTTTGAAGATGGTGTTGTAAAAAATCAGAGCCATTTTTTTGTCTTCTTTTATAAATAGCCACATTAACAACATCATCATCAGATAAATTTTTGTCTAGTGCATATAAAGATCTAATGCCTTGAATATCAGGGATGGTTTCGATATCAAAAACTAGAATAGGAACCAAAGCATCAACTCGCAAATAAATTTGAAGACAAATAGCGATCGCCTCGATCACAAGCAATAGAGACAATCACGGCATCTTTATTTTCTTTCGCAATTTGAAGCGCAACATAAAGAGCGCCACCGGTCGATGCTCCGGAGAAAATGCCTTCTACTTTCGCAAGTTTTCGTGCAGTCTCTTCTGCATTTTGTTGTGATACATATTCAATACGATCAATATTTTTTGCATTATAAATTTTAGGCAAATAAGCTTCTGGCCATTTACGTATACCCGGAATTTGAGAGCCTTCTTCTGGCTGCACACCAATAATTTGAATGTCTTTGTTTTTTTCTTTTAAGAATTGTGAGGTACCGACAATCGTACCTGTGGTACCCATACTCGAGATAAAATGAGTGACACAGCCTTTTGTATCTCTCCAAATTTCAGGACCCGTTCCTTCGTAATGCGCTTTAGGATTATCAAGATTACTAAATTGGTCTAATACAAACCCTTTGCCTTCTTTTTGCATCTTTAAGGCAGTATCCCTTGCAAGTTCCATGCTGCCTTCTTGTGAAGTTAAAATAAATTCTGCGCCAAACGCTTTCATGGTCTGCCGTCTTTCAATTGTTTGATTTTCTGGCATCACTAAAATCATTTTGTAACCCTTCATTGCTGCCACCATGGCAAGAGCTATACCTGTATTTCCAGACGTAGCTTCAATAAGTGTATCGCCAGGTTTAATGTCGCCTCTTAATTCAGCGTTATGAATCATAGAAAATACAGCTCTGTCTTTTACTGAACCTGCAGGATTATTACCTTCTAATTTGAGGTGAATCTCGCTAGTTGAATTTCCATGCATGCGCTGCAAGGCAACAAGCGGTGTATTACCAATAAAATTTTCTAATTGCATTACTTTACATTCATCCGAAATAAAAGAATGGTGTATACAAAAAAGGATATGAATCCAATTAAAGCCCATTGAGGAATTGTGAGACTTAATAAAGTCCAATCAATATGCGAGCAATCGCCTGTCCCTTTGAAAAGCAAATTCAAGGCTTTTGAAAACGGAAAATTTTCAAACATATAATTCAAATCAACGCCACATTCATTGGGAAGGGCGATAGCTTTTGATTGAATCAGGATATGTTTAAACGAAAATACCATGCCTATGATTGAAGTTGTCGATAAAACGGCGAAAGACAATCTTCTTATTAAATGTGTTGGTTTAATAAATGCATTGATTAAAAAAAATAACCCCAACACCATAAAAATAATCCTTTGTGTAATACATAAAGGGCAAGGTTCGAGATTGAATTTTTTTTGAATGATCACTGCTAGTGCAACTAAAAAATAAGCAGCAAAAAAAGCAAATAGGTGGGCTTGTTTATGTGATAAAAAAAATTTCTTCAATTAAAGCTCTTTAATTATTCATTAACTCTATAATGAAGATAATTGTAACGGATATCCCTCTAGTTTGATTAATTCAACACCAATAAATAGCTCTAAACCTAACGAAGGCAAGGTTTTTTCTGTTAAAGAAATTAACCGCCTCGTCAGGGAGCTTCTTGAGCAAAGTTTTCCCTCATTTTGGATTTCAGGCGAAATCTCTAACTTCATCAGTGCATCTTCTGGACATTGGTACTTCTCTCTTAAGGATGATGAAGCTCAAGTGCGCTGCACTATGTTTAAAAATAAAAATATAGCGGCTGATTGGGTGCCTAAAAATGGTGAAAAAATTGAAGCGAAATGCTTTATCGGTTTATACGAAGCTCGGGGAGAATATCAACTTAATATTGAGCTTATTAGGCATGCTGGCGCAGGGCTTCTATCAGAAGCTTTTAATCAATTAAAAGAAAAACTCCTCAAGGAAGGTCTTTTTGAACCTTCACGCAAGAAACCCATACCCCAATTTCCTAAATCTATTGGCGTCATTACTTCATCTACCGGTGCTGCGATTGAAGATATTTTAATTACCCTTAAAAGACGAAGTCCTCATATTCCGATCATTATTTATCCTAGCCTCGTGCAAGGCAAGGAAGCGCCTTCGGCGATTGTAAAAGCCATTGAAACTGCAAATACCAGAATGGAGTGCGATGTACTTATTCTTGCTCGTGGTGGTGGTTCCATTGAAGACCTATGGGCTTTTAATGAAGAAATTGTTGCACGAGCAATTGTTGCATCCAAAATATCTACCATCACAGGTGTTGGTCATGAAACTGATACAACTATAGCTGACTTTGTATCCGACCTAAGAGCGCCCACACCTACAGGTGCCGCTGAACTCGTTACAAGCCATAGTGTCGAACTTACCAAAACAATTCAAACCTACAAAAACCAATTAAATAAAATGATGGTGGGCGTTATTCGCGAATTAATGCAGAAAATTGATTATTTAGAGAAGCGTCTTATATCGCCTCGACAACAAATTCAAAGACAAAAAGAACAGATTCATCAATATATACAAAGAATTAATCAGAGTATAAAAAGTAGTCTTGTTCGATATCAATTTCATCTAGACAAATTAAAATTAAATTTAAATCACTTAAATCCAAATGCAGTTTTATCAAGAGGCTATTCAATCATTACCAATGAGCAAAATAAAGTAATATCGACCATAAATCATCTCAAATCGGGTGATAAAATAAATATTAAATTTTCTAATGGCTTAGCAGAAGCTGATGTAATTAAAACAATCAATCAGGATAATTAAATCATAATGAATAAAAAATTAGCTGGTCTTTCGCTTGCTGCTTTGGGCGTCGTTTATGGAGATATAGGTACAAGCCCTTTATATACGATGCATGAAATTTTTACAGCCCAACCTTTTCAATTAAATCAATTTAATATTTTAGGAATTCTCTCGCTTATATTTTGGTCGCTTATATTAGTCGTCTCATTTAAATATATTAGCTACATCATGAAAGCTGACAACCGAGGTGAAGGCGGAATTATGGCGCTCCTTTCACTTGCTAACTCAAAAGAAAGTTCGAGTAATAAAAGAAATTTAATTATTACTTTAGGCATTCTAGGTGCAAGTATGTTTTTTGCAGATGGAATGATTACACCTGCAATCTCAGTTTTATCTGCGGTAGAGGGTATCCAGGTTGCCGCTCCTCAATTTCAATCATGGGTAATTCCGGCGACGATAGTTATCATACTTATATTATTTTGGGTTCAAAGCAAAGGCACCCATACTGTTGGCGCATTTTTTGGACCAGTCATGCTTATATGGTTTTTAACACTCGCGGGATTAGGAATATTAAATATTATTAAAAATCCATCTGTTGCCTTAGCTTTAAACCCTTATTACGCATTTTCTTTTTTTGCTGCCGCACCGCTCGCAGCTTTCATTGGATTGGGTTCTATTGTTCTTTGCGTTACTGGTGCTGAAGCTCTATACGCAGATATGGGGCACTTTGGAAGACAACCCATTAAGCTAGCTTGGTTTATTGTTGCTTTTCCCTCTCTAGTATTAAATTATTATGGTCAAGGTGCATTGTTATTATTAGATCCAAAAAACATTGAAAATCCTTTTTACTTAATGGCACCTAGCTGGCTTCTTGTGCCTCTTATTTTACTTTCAACTATTGCTACTATTATTGCTTCTCAAGCAGTTATTACTGGCGCCTATTCTATTTCAAGGCAAGCTCTTCAATTAGGCTTCTTGCCCAGAATGCATGTAGAGCACACTTCTGAAAATCAAGAAGGCCAAATATACCTTCCCAGAATAAATTGGCTTCTTATGATTGCTGTCATGTCTTTAGTTCTCGCTTTCAAAAGCTCAACAAATTTAGCTAGCGCCTACGGAATAGCGGTAACAGGAAATATGATTGTCACAACTCTCCTTGCTGGTTTTGTGTTTCTTGATGTCTGGAAATGGAGCAAAAGAAGAACGCTGAGTTTCTTAATTATATTTTTGACTATGGATTTGGCCTTCTTTTTTGCGAATATACTAAAAATCCCAGATGGAGGTTGGTTTCCAATCTTAATTGGGCTATTACTTTTTATATTAATGACGACTTGGAAAAAAGGCAGGGCTTTGTTATATAAGCTCCTCAAGACTGAATCTATTGAAATTAATTCGTTTATTTCATCTATAGGCGCTAATCCCCCACCTCGAGTAGAAGGGACTGCTATATTTATGACGCCTAATCCAGAGGGCGTTCCTCATGCTCTTCTTCATAATTTAAAACACAATAAAGTGATCCATGAAAAAGTAATCATTTTGACAGTTAGATTTATGGATTACCCTCACTCACTAACAAAAGATCTAGTAACTGTTGAAAAATTACCTTATGAGTTTTATAAAGTTACAGTGAAATATGGATTCAAAGATGAGCCAAACTTGCCTAAGGATCTCGCGCTATGCGCAAAAAATGGCGTCAATATTGATCCTATGAACAGCTCTTATTTTATTGGTAAAGAAATCTTATTAGCTACACCAAAAGATAATATGAATTATTGGAGAAAGAAATTATTCATCGGTTTATTTAGAAGTGCAGAAACAATAACAAATCAATTCAAGTTACCTCCTAACCGCGTAGTTGAATTAGGCAGCCAAGTATTGTTTTAAGGATGAAATATAGCGTTTTATTTTTCTTGGTATTTCTTGTTTCAGGTTGCGCTTCTACAACGCTAAAAAATCAATCAGGTGTTGACAGAAAACAACTCTTACTCATGCCGCAATCTATGGTAGTAGGTATGGCAAACGATAGTTACCGAACTGTTCTTCAAGAAGCAAATAAAAAAAATAAACTTAATGTCGATCCTTTTCAAGTGAGTCGCGTGAAGAGAATTAGCAATAGATTAATCGCAAACGCAACTTATTTTAAGCCTGAAGCGAGTCAATGGCCATGGGAAGTGAATGTTGAAGACAGTGATGAGGTCAATGCTTACTGCATGCCTGGGGGTAAAATCATGGTTTATTCAGGTCTGATTCGCAAACTCAATGCAACAGACGATGAATTAGCAGCGGTCATAGGACATGAAATTTCTCATGCTCTTCGTGAGCATGGTCGCGAAAGAATGTCGACAGCACTTGTTCAACAATTGGGCTTGATCGGTTTTGCTACATATATTTCTAATACAAGTAATCGAAATAGAGCCAATGCCACGATGCAGGCAGCCTCATTAGGTACTACCCTATTTTTTGCACTTCCTAATAGTCGCACGCAAGAAAGAGAGGCTGATGCTATTGGCCTTGAATTGGCTGCAAGATCAGGCTTTAATCCTTATGCTGCAGTAACTTTATGGGAAAAAATGAAGCGACAAGATACAAAAAAACCACCTGAATTTTTAAGCACTCACCCATCTGATGATAGTCGCATTAGAGAGCTCACTGACCTTGCCTACAAATTAAAACCTCTTTACGAATCAAGCCGACCACGCTAATTACATTAGACTTTAATGTAAAATACTGTTTTAACTAAAAAATATACTCTCATGGATCAACTAAAATCAATTATCGAAAATGCTTTTGAAATAAGAGCTGAAATCAATCCAAAAAATGCGCCAAAAGAAATTAAAGATACTGTAGACGAAGTTCTTAATAATTTAAATAATGGATCGCTAAGAGTAGCAACGCGCATTAAAGATTCCCAAGAATGGGAAACGCATCAATGGATTAAGAAAGCAGTATTACTTTCTTTTAGACTTTACGATAACGAAGTCATGAAAAGTGGCTACACCAATTACTTTGATAAAGTAAATTCAAAATTTGCGAACTTCACAGACGAAGATTTTAAAGCGGGTGGATATCGCGTTGTACCAAATGCCATTGCAAGACGCGGATCATTTATTGGTAAAAATGTTGTGCTGATGCCTTCTTATGTAAATATCGGTGCATATGTAGATGAAGGTACGATGGTCGATACATGGGCCACTGTTGGTTCTTGTGCACAAATTGGTAAAAACGTTCATCTCTCGGGTGGTGTAGGTATTGGAGGAGTCTTGGAGCCCATTCAAGCCGGACCAACTATTATTGGCGACAATTGCTTTATCGGCGCTCGCTCAGAAGTGGTTGAGGGTGTTGTCGTTGAAGACAACGCAGTTATTTCTATGGGTGTATACATCGGCCAATCAACTAAAATTTACGACCGTGAAACAGGCGAAGTTACATACGGTCGCATTCCTAAAGGTTCTGTTGTGGTCTCAGGAAATTTACCTTCAAAAGATGGCTCTTATAGTCTTTACTGTGCTGTGATTGTGAAAAAAGTAGATGAAAAAACACTTGGCAAAGTAGGTATTAACGAGTTACTTAGAGGCATCTAAATTATGATGGTGTACGGCATTAAAAATTGCAGTACCGTCAAAAAAGCATTAACTTGGTTTGATAGTCATAAAATTAAATATGAATTTTATGATCTCAAAAAAGAAGCGTTAGATGCAACGACTTTAAATGCATGGTTTAAAAAATTACCGAGTCATTTAACTTGGGATATGCTGATTAATAAATCTGGCATGACTTGGAGAAATCTTACAGATCGAGAGAAAAAGCTCGGAGACAAAAAAGAAACCGCCATTCAATTGATTATAGAAAAACCAACGGTAATGAAAAGACCTTTGGTAGCGATTGATAAAAAAGTAGTATCACTTGGATTTGATGAAGCTACATTTAAACAATTATTTAAAAAATAAAAATGACTAAAACACTAGAACTCACTAAAAATTTAATTGCAAGAAAATCTAATACGCCAGACGACGCTGGCTGCCAAGATTTGCTTGTTAGCCTATTAGAGCCTTTAGGCTTTAAATGCGAAAAAATTAAAGTAGGTGATGTAGAAAACTTATACGCGCGAAGAGGTACCGAAGCACCCTTCTTTGTTTTTGCAGGTCACACTGATGTTGTGCCAAGTGGCCCAGTTGATCAATGGATATCGCCTCCTTTTGAACCTACAATCAAAGATGACAAGCTCTATGGTCGAGGTGCTGCAGATATGAAGACATCTATTGCCGCCTTTATTGTTTCTATTGAAGAATTTTTAAAAGAAACTAAAGACTTCAAAGGTTCGATTGGATTAATTATTACTTCGGATGAAGAAGGTGTCGCAGTCGATGGCACTGTGAAAGTAGTAGAGCTTCTTAAAGAAAGAAATGAAAGAATTGACTTCTGCGTAGTGGGTGAGCCTACGTCGCATGTCAAATTTGGCGACATGATTAAAAATGGCCGAAGAGGATCGCTTTCTGCAAAACTTACTGTGAAAGGTATTCAAGGTCATATTGCATACCCACATTTGGTTAAAAACCCAATTCATATGGTTGCACCTGCAATTACAGACTTGGTTAATATGTCTTGGGATGAAGGCAATGAATATTTCCCTAAGACGTCATGGCAAATTTCAAATATTAAAGGCGGTACAGGTGCTACTAATGTTGTTCCTGGTGAAGTCGATATTCTTTTTAATTTTAGATATTCAACAGCAAGTACTGCTGAAAATTTAAAAGAAAGAGCACATGCTATTTTAGATAAGCATAAACTTGATTACGTTATTGATTGGGAATATTCGGGCAATCCTTATTTAACAAAGAAGGGAAAGCTTGTAGAGATTTTATCAGAGGCAATCAAAGAAACTTTGGGCATCATGCCTGAGCTATCTACAACAGGTGGTACTTCCGATGGTCGTTTTATTGCAAACATTAGTGATCAGGTTGTTGAATTTGGTCCTCTGAATGCCACGATACATAAAATTAATGAATGTATTGATGTAAAAGATATCGAACCACTCAAAGATATTTACAAACTGACTCTTCGTAAGATACTCGCTTGAGCCAAACGCAAATACTTAATGAGCTTTTTTCAATTCGTGATTGGCTAAGATATGCCGTCAGTCGATTTGAAGACTCTGATGTTTTTTTTGGTCATGGCACTTCTAATGCATATGATGAAGCTGTCTGGCTTATTTTTGGCTTTCTTCACTTACCTCACGACACGATAGAAAACTTTTTAGATGCTCACTTAACGAGCAAAGAAAAAAAAGATTTATCTTTTTTAATTGAAAAAAGAATTAACGATAAAATCCCAACTGCTTATCTTCTTAATGAAGCTTGGCTAAGAGATTATAAATTTTATGTAGATGAGCGCGTCATCGTTCCAAGATCTTTAATTGCGGAGTCATTAAGCGAAAATCTTTATCCATGGATTGACGATCCTGAAAAAATCTATAGCGCTCTAGATTTATGCACTGGGAGTGGTTGCTTGGGTATTATGATGGCACATAGCTTCCAGAACGCTATGATTGATCTTGTCGATTTATCCGAAAAAGCATTACAAGTAGCTGAAATCAATGTTAATCATTACGGATTGCATGATCGTATTGAATTAATTCAGTCTGATTTATTTAATGGATTAGAAGGCAAGAAATATGATCTTATTATTTCGAACCCCCCTTATGTAAATCAAACTTCAGTTGATAGCTTCCCTATGGAATTTTTAAAAGAGCCGAGTATGGCTTTGGGAAGTGGGGAAGATGGTTTAGATCATACCATTAGAATTATTCACGAAGCAAAAGAGTATCTTAACGATAATGGTATGTTGATTGTTGAAATTGGTCATAACAAAGAAATCTTGTTGAAAAAATTCCCTAAACTTCAATTTCAATGGCTAGATGTTTCTTTAGGAAATGACTTTGTGTTTATGCTAGAAAAATCTCAACTGCCTGATTAGATTTTTTTAATATCAGAATCGCTTCTGATTCTTCTCTTAACTGGTTTTCTTCCAATTTTTTTAATTTTCTTATCAAGCATGGCCTTTCGATCAAGCTTCACTTTCGGTGCGTAAGGTGATGGATGGGCATGTTTTTTCCGTGCTTTAACTTTATTGAGACTTTCATTACGACTGACCATTGAAAAAGGCATGTCTAGCCATTTTAAAATCTTCTCAACTTCTTTCACTTCAAGCTCTAGCATCATGCCTCTTTTTACGCGAGATGGAAGTGATACAGGTCCAAATCTAGTTCGAATAAGACGGCTCACTGGCAAATTAAAATGCTCAAATAAACGTCTAACTTCTCGATTTCTGCCTTCCATCAATATGACTTGATACCAGCGATTAGCACCTTCACCACCTTGATAACGAATTTCATCAAATTTTGCGAGACCATCTTCTAACTTAACGCCTAATTTTAACTTTGACATTTGTTCTTCGGTTAATTCACCAAATATACGTACAGCATATTCACGTTCAATTTCAAATTTAGGATGCATAAGGCGATTAGCAAGATCACCTGAAGTGGTAAACATTAGAAGTCCTGAAGTATTAATATCAAGACGCCCTATCGAAATCCATTTTTCATTTTTAATTCTAGGTAACTTTGAAAATACTGTAGTTCTTTTTTGTGGGTCACTTACCGAAACAATTTCACCTTCAGGCTTATGGTAGATAAGAATTTTAGGAAATTTTAAATCAAAGAAAAGATGTGTCGTTTTTCCATCAATCTTAATGGTGTCATGCTCATGGATCAATTGACCTAAAGTTGCTGGACTATCATTGACGTGCACGCGACCCGCTTCGATATATTTTTCCATTTCTCGTCTGGATCCAATGCCAGATTGAGCGAGGAGTTTATGTAAGCGCTGTGTTTTAGATGGGCTTGTTGGCTTGCTATCTTTAGTTGAATCTTGATCTTGTGAACGCATAAGGTAATTAAGCCATTAATGACTTAACGTTAAACATTCAAAGGAATTTCATTTTGGAGGAAGCTTTCGATATCAGGAAGCTCGGATAAAGATCTTAAATTAAAATCATTTAAAAAATGTTTTGTTGTCGCATACAAAGAAGGTCTTCCAGGCACATCTTTTTGACCAATTACATCAATCCAATCTCTTTCTTGAAGCTGTCTAATGGCGTTGGGATTAAGTGCAACGCCTCTAATTTCTTCAATCTCACCACGTGTGACTGGCTGCCTATAAGCCACAATTGCCAATACTTCCATTACGGCACGACTATATTTAGCTACTTTTTCAGGACTTAATCTCATGAGATAACTTGCATATTCTTCTCTTGCTTTAAATCGATAACCCGAAGCTACGAGCACTAACTCCATAGTACGGTCTTGCCATTCAGTTTTAAGCTCATCTAGCAACATTCTTAATGTTGAACGTTCAATTTTTTCAGAAAATAATTTTTGCAAATCATCTAAAGATAAAGGATTGGCATTTGTTAGTAATGCCACTTCTAGTATTTGCTTAATTTTTGATATGTTATTTAAATCTGTCATGGCTTAATTAATCTGTAATTTAATGTAGATAGGAGAAAAACTTTCTTGCTGGGTAATTTTAATAAGTCGCTCTCTTGCTAATTCTAATATAGCCAAGAAACATACAACCAATTTTTGAATTCTATCTTCAGCCACATCAAAGAATGATGAAAACTCAACAAACTCTTCCTCTTGAAGCTTTCTTAAAATCATGGTCATGTGCTCTCTTACTGAGAGTTCATTTCGAGCAACTTTATGAGATTCAAAATGTTTTGCACGATTTAAAATATTTTTCCATGCTGCGAATATTTCATCGATCGATACATCTGGATAAGTAATTTCTGTAATTTTTTCAAAATAAGCATTGGCTACAAAAAGATCAACACCTACTTGTGGCATTTGTGTAAGTTTTTCAGAGGCTATTTTAATAAGCTCATATTCCATGAGTCTTCGCACAAGTTCAGCGCGAGGATCTTGTTCTGTATCAACTTCGGCTGTTTTCTTAGGTAACAACATTCTTGATTTAATTTCAATCAAGACAGCCGACATAAGTAAATAATCTGCAGCTAACTCAAGTTTAATTTCTTTCATTTTCTCTACATAATCCATGTACTGAATTGTTAAGTCAGCCATAGGGATGTCGAGAATATCTAAGTTATGTTTTCTGATGAGGTATAAAAGAAGATCGAGCGGCCCTTCAAAAGCTTCTAGATAAATCTCAAGTGCGTCAGGAGGAATGTAGAGATCCTGGGGTAATACCTCAATATTCTCTCCATGAATTTTTCCAATCGTCGCTGTTTGCACTTCTTGATTCATTAGTAATTTAACCCCATCGCTTCTCTTACTTCTCGCATCGTTTCTCTTGCTAATTTTCTTGCTTTTTCACAACCTTCTGCCACGATATTTTTTACAAGATCAGGATCTTCAATGTAATGTGATGCCCTTTCTTGAATAGGTTTCAATTCTTTATTAATGGCTTCAATCACAGGTTGCTTACACTCAATACATCCTATTTTAGCTTCTTTACATCCCGTTTCGACCCAAGACTTTATTTCGTCATTTGAGTAGACTTGATGTAATTGCCACACAGGGCAATGATCTGGATTACCTGGGTCATTGCGTCTAACGCGCGCAGGATCTGTTGGCATTGTTTTAATTTTTTTCTCAACAGATTCAGGAGGCTCTCTTAGAGCAATTGTATTGTTATAAGACTTGGACATTTTTTGACCATCTAAACCAATCATTTTTGATGCGGGGGCTAATTTATATTCAGGCTCAACTAGAATCATTTTGCCACCCCCTTCTAAGAAACCTAACAACCTTTCTTTGTCGCCTAAACTTAACCCCTGATGTTCTTCGATTAACACGCGCGCTGAATCTAAGGCTTCCTCGTCGCCATTTTCTTGATACGCTGTTTTCATTTCCATATAGAGACTGCTTTTTTTAGAGCCTAATTTTTTAATCGCCTCTTCAGCTTTTTCAACAAAGCCAGCTTCTTTGCCATAAAGATGATTAAAGCGCCTTGCAATCTCACGTGTAAATTCAATATGAGGAATTTGATCTTCGCCAACAGGTACTTGAGTTGCCTTGTAAATTAAAATATCCGCACTTTGCAATAATGGGTAGCCTAAGAATCCATAAGTCGATAAATCTTTAGAAGATAATTTTTCCTGCTGATCTTTATAAGTCGGAACTCTCTCTAGCCAGCCCAGAGGTGTGATCATAGATAACAGAGTGTGAAGCTCAGCGTGCTCAGGGACTTTAGATTGAATAAAGATAGTTGCTGTTGCTGGATCAACACCTGCTGCAAGCCAATCCACTACCATTTCCCAGACGTTCTCTTCAATAATTTCAGGAGAGTCATAATGTGTCGTGAGTGCGTGCCAATCCGCTACGAAAAATAAACATTCGAATTCATGTTGGAGATTGATCCAATTCTTGAGCACTCCATTGTAGTGGCCCAAATGTAGGTTGCCCGTCGGTCGCATACCAGATATGACGCGTTCAATAGCCATAACCTATACCTTCATCCTTAAGCAAATATCCATAAAATTAAACTTTGACTAATTTGGATCAGAGGAAAAATGATCAAATCAAGAATATGAGTCATTAATAAAATAATCAAAATTAAAAAACCATATCGCTCAACTTGCGCGTATTTATAAGCAAGATGGTTTGGTAATAAACTCACAGCAATTCTTCCTCCATCAAGCGGTGGAAGTGGAATTAGATTCAAAACCATCAAAGACAAATTAATACTAATACCTGCAATACCCATTTGTTGAATAAATAAAGACATTGATTCTGGAAAGTATGTGCTTCGCCCAAATAAAATCGTCCAAAAAATCGCCATGATTAAATTTGAAAAAGGACCAGCAGCAGCTACCCAAAGCATATCTTTTTTAGGATGGCGTAAATTCATAAAATTAACAGGAACTGGCTTAGCCCATCCAAACAAAACGCCTCCTAATAATACGGTTAACGCTGGGAGAATAATGGTACCAATCGGATCGATATGCCTGAGAGGATTTAAACTAATTCTGTTTTGGTTGTAAGCAGTCAAATCGCCAAAATGCTTTGCCGCATAGCCATGAGCTGCTTCATGAACCGTAATCGCAAAAATGATAGGAAGCGCGTAGACGGTAACTTTTTGTATAGCGGTTAATTCCATATATAGAATGTCATTCTATTTGAATATTCTTATATTCAATCAAGAAATATGTGATTTTAAGAAAAAATTTAGTTCAGTAAGGCATTGACTTCATTCCAACTTTTCCATATCGGAACGCATGTTTCAGGAAGTTTGGGTAAAGACCCCATCTCCTTATAAGAAATTCCCGGCCCATGATAGTCAGAACCAATGGATGCTAGAAATTCAAACTCATCTGCAATTCTTGCAAATTTTAAAGAATCTTCAGTCGTATGACTTCCTGAAATGACTTCAATCCCTTGGCCTCCCAATGCTTTAAATTCATTTAAAAATGCCAAAAGATTATTTTTACCTAAATCATATCGAGCAGGATGAGCGATAGCTGCAATACCGCCACTTTCATGAATCCATGTCAGTGCATTTTCTAAAGTGGTCCATGTGTGCTCAATAAAGCCTGGCTTGCCTTTTACGAGATAATTTTTAAATACAGTTCTCACATCTTTAGCATGGCCTGTTTCAACTAAAAATCTTGCAAAATGTGTTCGACCTAGAATGCCTGATTTTGCATATTTTAATGCGCCTTCTAAGCTGCCTTTGATACCTACTTGATCAAGTGCATGCGCCATTTTTTTAGCTCTTTCAAAGCGCCCTTCTCGGATAGAAGAAAGTCCTTGTAATAAGGTTTTATTTTCTGAATCTACATTTAATCCAACAATATGAATCGTACCTCTTTTCCATGTCACTGAAATTTCAACGCCATGAATTAAATGCATACCTAATAATTTTGCTTCTGAAGTTGCCTCTTTTAAACCTTCCACATCATCATGATCAGTTAAAGAAAGAACTTTAATGCCTTTGGTATGTGCATGTTGAACAAGTGCAGTTGGGCTTAATAAACCATCAGATATAGTAGAATGTGAATGAAGATCAATCATAGTTATAGGTACTTCGATATGAACTACCATAGTATCAGATAGTCTAGACCAAAGATAATTTACAAAAGCCTTGAGGTAATTTTAAAAAATGAAATTTCTATTCGATCTCTTTCCTGTCATTCTTTTTTTTATTGCATATAAATTTTCAAACATTTATACCGCAACATTAGTCGTCATTGCTGCCACATTTTTTCAAGTGATCTACAGCAAGCTCATTCATAAGAGAGTAGATAAATTACTTATATTTAATGCTGTATTGATCAGTATCTTAGGAGGCACAACTTTATGGCTTCATGACGCAAACTTCATTAAATGGAAGCCTAGTATTTTGTATTGGCTGCTATCAGGTGCACTTTTATTTTTTCAATTTTTTAAGAAAAAAAATCTTGTTAAAAATCTCATGGGCCAACAAATTCAATTAAATGAAAAAACTTGGAATCAAATCAATATGACTTCTGCAGTATTTTTTGGTGGTTTAGGTGCGCTTAATCTGTATGTCGCTTTTAATTTTTCAGAAAGCACTTGGGTCAATTTTAAATTATTTGGCATTACAGGATTAATCATCTGCTATGCCATATTGATTGGTGTTTTAGCATCAAGAGCGAATCACAAATAATATGTTCTACGCCATCATTGCTAAAGATAAGCAAAATAGCCTTAATCAAAGATTAGCTCAAAGACCAGCGCATTTAGCGCGCATCAAACTATTGCAAGATCAAGGAAAGCTTCTTCTTGCAGGGCCTTTTCCTGCTATCGATGCCATCGATCCAGGTTTAGATGGCTTTTCAGGAAGTCTCATTGTGGCTGAATTTACTTCGCTCGATGAGGCGATACGCTGGGCACATGAAGATCCTTTTTACTCTTCAGTTTACGCTTCTGTTGAAGTAAAACCTTTCAGAAAAACACTACCTTAAATATTTATGCTGCAAGATCTTATTAAAGAAAGGCTGGCATTTTTAGAGCCTTCGCATTTAATCCTGAAAGATTTAAGCGATCTTCATAAGGGACATAGCGGCAATACCGGTGGAGGACATTTCAATTTAGAAATTACAAGTTCGCATTTTTTAGGAAAATCAACGATAATGAGGCATCGCATCATTTACGACGCGCTTAAAGATTTAATTCCTCAAAAAATTCATGCATTAAGTATCAAAGCTGATTTGCCTTAAGGAATCACTCTTCAATATTAATTACCAAGGAGCATTAATGTTTTCTTTTATCAAAACCTTAGTTTTTGTTTTACTTATCCAGCTTGGAATTTTAGCGCAAGCAGCCGATTTAAATATTACGGTGAATGGGAAGCCTATCAAAAAGAATCTTTATGATTTTGTAGTCAAAGATCTCACAAGTCGTGGCCAAAAAATGGATGACAATCTTAACAATATGATTGTGAATCGAATGATTGCAATGGAACTCATTAATCAAGAAGCGGAAAGAACGGGACTTAGCAAAGACGCAAACTATCTTTTAAAAGAAGAATTAGCGCGTAAGGAAATGTTGTACAACACATTCTTACAAAACTACGTACAAAAAAATCCTATTTCAGAATCTGATATTAAAAATGCTTATGAACAATACAAAAAAGATTTAGGCACACAAGAATTCAATGCAAAACATATTCTTGTCGCAAGTGAGCAAGAAGCTAAAGATGTTATTGCTGAGCTTAATAAAGGCGGCAACTTTACTAAACTTGCAAAAGATAAATCAAAAGATCCAGGTTCAAAAGATAAAGGTGGTGATTTAGGCTGGTTCCCGGCGAATACAATGGTTAAACCATTTGCTGATGCACTGACGTCACTTAAAAAAGGTAGCTTCACAACAACACCTGTACAAACACAATTTGGCTGGCATGTGATTAAACTGGAAGATACTAGAGCGCTTCAAGCGCCTGAGTTTGACAAAGTGAAAGAAGGTTTGGCTAAAACACTTCAACAAAAACAACTTGATAAACTTGTTTTAGACCTTAAAGCAAAAGCTAAGATTGTAGATAACCGTAAATAAGAGATTCCATCTTAGAAGTCATACAAAGCCTGCGCTACGCAGGCTTTTTTGTATATAATAATAAGAATCATTATCATTTAGATGTCTATGACTACCTTATTAGAATTATCAGAAGGCCAAAGCGGCTTTATCCATAAGCTCGCTATGGATCGCTTACTTATCCAAAGACTGAATGCCATGGGGTTGAAACGTGGCAAGAAAATCACCGTCTTAAGAAAAGCACAGTTTAAGGGTCCTTTTCACATCATGATTGATACAACTGAACTTATGATTCGGGAACAAGAAGCATCGCTCATCCACATTAATAAAACTCTCTCATGAAACGTATTGCACTCTTAGGTATGCCAAATACGGGCAAGTCGACCCTATTTAATCGCTTAAGCGGATCATCGGCACGCGTGGGTAATTGGCCTGGCATTACCGTGGATTTGCATGCAGTCAAAACATTACTAGGCGGTCATATGGCTGAACTGGTTGATCTTCCGGGCATTTATGATCTTCAAGGCTTATCTGAAGATGAAAAAATTGTACAAAGCTTTATCAACCACAATAAGATTGATTTAGCGATTGTTGTCTTATGCAGCGCTCAAATTGAACGACAGCTTTCATTGTTATTACAACTTCAAAAACTTCATATTCCTTGTGTATTAGCGCTCAATATGCATGATGAAGCAAAAAAAATGGGCATCACTATCAATGCGCCATTATTAGAAAAAAAACTTAAAACACCTGTCATTAAAACAAGTGCTAAATTCGGCGAAGGTATGATTGAACTTTTAAAGGCATCCACTCAAGTGATGAATCAAAAAGTTACTCCGCCTATTAAAAAAATTAAGCCATTAAATTTATCCGATCAAATATCTCATGAAAAAACAATTCAAGCTTTAATTAAATCGACTGTTAAATACCCAGCCAAACTTAACGATAAAAATACAAAAAAATTAGATGCTCTCTTTTTGGATTCTTATTGGGGCTTACCTATTTTCTTTGTAATTGTATTTTCGATATTTCAGTTTATCTTCACACTCGGTAAACCTATTCAAGACTTGATGACTCAATTCTTTAATTTTTTCAGAGTGGATTATCTTGAGCCTTTATTTACAAATCATCATGGTATCTTTCAAAGCCTACTCTTAGACGGTCTCTATTTAGGTGTCACCACCGTAGCCGCCTTCGTACCCATTATTATTCTTTTCTTCCTCATCATGAGTATTGTCGAAGATAGCGGTTATTTCTCAAGGGCCGCATTTTTAATGGACGCTTTGATGGAAAAGATAGGCTTGGATGGTAGAGGTTTTGTCATGATGCTTATGGGCTTTGGTTGCAATGTGCCTGCTCTCATGGGCACTAAAATTATGCGCACAAAAGAATTACGTCTTTTAACGATGTTTGTAATTCCATTCTCATTATGCTCAGCAAGACTTCAGGTGTTTTTGTTTATTATTACTGCACTCTTTAGTGCCAAATATGGTCCTTTGGTTCTTTTCTGTCTTTATCTATTAAGCTTTTTGACGATCTTTATTTCAGCACTGATTTTTAAACATCAGTTTAAAAATAAAGAGCCTATTATTATTGAATTACCCCCGTATCGCTTCCCTACAATGAATCACATCATCAAAAGAAGTGTACTTGAGATTAAGCATTTTCTAACCCGCGCGACTAAATTCATTATTATTGGCGTCCTTCTTGTGTGGGCATTAACGCATTTCCCAATGGATGTGCCGATTGCCAGTGAACTCACTTATTCGGGTCAATTAGGTAAATGGTTATCCCCTATTTTCCATCCCATTGGCATTAATGAACAACTGGTGATTGCGCTTATTTTTGGCTTTATTGCCAAAGAAATTGTCATTGGAGCATTAGCTGTGATTTATGGAGTAGAAGGCACTGCTTTAGCACATCATCTTTATAGCAATGTGAGTCAAATACAAGCGATTAGCTTCATGATTTTTACTCTCATCTATACGCCCTGTCTTTCTACGATTGCAACACTTAAAAATGAATCTAAAAGCCTTTCATTTGTAGTTTATTCGGTCTCGTGGGCGCTTCTTCTAGCTTGGGTTTTTAGCTTTATTTTCTATCAAACCTCACTCTACTTTTCTAGTTAATTTATTAAAAATTAACAAGGTTTTAAAAAATAGCTTCTGTTAAAATCACAAGCTTAAAGTAACGTCTTAAAACACTACCAAAACATGCAAAGCCAAGAAATTATTCATATTGCCGGTGGTCCAGCTTATTCAAAGTTTAGAAAAGAAAAACTTCTTGGAAAGCTTCAAACAATCAATAAGAAAATCAAAGATATTCATTCTGAATACATACATATCGTATGGTGTGAGAAAAAAATCACAGAAAATGATAAAGCTATCTTAGAAAAAATTCTGCATTATGGCCCTCAGGCTCATACACTAAAATTTAAACATAACGCGATTATCACCATACCACGTCCTGGCACCATATCGCCTTGGGCTTCAAGAGCTACTGATATTGCAAACCATTGCGGACTTTATGACATCAAACGTATCGAAAGAGCAATTGCTGTATATGTTGAATTAAAAAACGAATCTTTATTATCGGATACTGAAAAGCAAACGCTTTCAGTATTGCTTCACGATCGTATGACAGAAGTTTCGATTTTTGATCTTAATGAAGCTCAATCTCTTTTTTCTCATCTTCCTCCCAAACCTATTCAATACGCAGAAATACTTGAAGGTGGAAAACAAGTCTTAAATGATTTTAATAAAAATTTAGGTTTAGCTTTATCTGAAGATGAAATCGATTATTTATTTAATTATTTCACTTCTATTAAAAGAAATCCTACGGATGCAGAACTCATGATGTTTGCGCAAGCAAATTCAGAACATTGTCGCCATAAAATATTTAATGCTGACTGGATTGTAGATGGTAAGGCGCAATCTAAATCACTTTTTGGCATGATCAAAAATACGCATCAATTACATCCTGGCAATACTATTGTGGCTTACTCAGACAATTCTTCTATTGTAGAAGGCGCTAAAGTCAATCGCTTTTATCCAAACCAAAATGGTGTTTATGGTGATCACGAAGAACTTACTCACTTTATTATGAAAGTGGAAACACATAATCATCCAACAGCAATCTCTCCTTTCTCAGGTGCTGCAACAGGTGCAGGTGGTGAGATCAGAGACGAAGGTGCAACAGGAAGAGGCTCAAAACCTAAAGCGGGTCTCACAGGATTTTCAGTATCCAATTTACGTATTCCTGAATTTATTCAACCTTGGGAAAAAGATATATATGGCGCTCCTTCTCGCATATCATCAGCGCTCCAAATTATGATCGATGGTCCCATTGGCGGCGCTTCATATAATAATGAATTCGGTAGACCCAATATTGCAGGATACTTTAGAACATTAGAAATCAAACACGATAATGAGATAAAAGGTTTTCATAAGCCCATTATGTTGGCAGGTGGCATTGGAAGCATTAATGATATCCATACAAAAAAACATGCGATTCCACCGGGTGCCCTTCTTATTCAATTAGGCGGTCCTGCGATGCTTATTGGTTTAGGCGGTGGTGCTGCCTCAAGCATGGGCACCGGATTTAATGCAGAAAATTTAGATTTCGATTCCGTGCAACGCGGTAATCCTGAGTTGCAAAGAAGAGCGCAAGAAGTGATTGATCGATGCTGGCAATTAGGTGCTCAAAATCCTATCTTAAGCATTCATGATGTAGGTGCTGGTGGCTTATCCAATGCATTTCCTGAATTAGTGAATGACGGTGGTGTTGGTGCTACTTTTCAATTACGCTCAATTAATAATGAAGAACCAAGCATGTCGCCACGCGAGCTCTGGTGCAATGAAGCTCAAGAACGTTATGTATTAGCGATCAAAGAAAAGGATCTTGATTTATTTAAATCACTTTGCGAACGAGAAAGATGTCCGTTTGCGATTGTAGGTATTGCAAAAGACGACAAACAACTTATTGTCGAAGATAGTCTTCTTAAAAAAGATGCGGTCCATATGGATTTATCTATTCTCTTAGGAAAACCGCCTAAGATGACGCGCAATGTAAAGAGAAAAGAAAGAATAGTTCAATCTATCAATATAGAAAATATTGATATCAAAGACGCAGCATATCGCGTATTAAGATACCCCGCCGTTGCAAATAAAATGTTCTTGATTCATATCGGAGATCGATCAGTCACAGGATTAATTGCAAGAGATCAGCTTGTGGGCCCATGGCAAGTGCCTGTAGCCGATGTCGCCGTCACCTTGTCGTCTTTTGATAGCGCATTAGGCGAAGCTTTTGCTATTGGTGAAAAAACACCTATTGCAATGATAGACGCTAAAGCCTCTGTGCGTATGGCATTAGGTGAAGCCATTACTAATTTATCTGCAGCATCGATTCATCATTTAGAAGATATTAAATTATCAGCCAATTGGATGGCATCTGCAGGACATGAAGGTGAAGATGCAGCCTTATTTGATGCCGTTGAAGAGATTGGTATGCATCTATGTCCTGATTTAGGTATTAGCATTCCTGTGGGTAAAGATTCTATGTCCATGAAAACCACTTGGTTGGATCAAGAAAAAGAAAAGACTGTGGTCTCTCCTGTATCTCTCATAATAAGTGCATTTGCACCTGTCTTTGATGCTAGAAAAACTTTAACGCCTGTGCTCAATAGAAATCTTAAAGAGAGTGGCCTTATTTATATCGACTTAGGTTTAGGGAAGAACCGATTAGGTGCTTCATCATTTAACTTAGTTTTTAATGAAGTCGGTGATATACCACCAACGCTTGATGATGCAAAAATACTCAAAGCATTCTTTGAAGTAATTCAAACTTTGAAAAATGAAAACTTAGTTGAGGCTTATCATGATCGATCCGATGGCGGACTTTTTGCTGCTTTGACTGAAATGGCTTTTGCAGGTCGTTGCGGTCTGGATATTGATTTAACAGTTTGCGGCAATGATATTAAAGGCATTTTATTTAATGAAGAGTTGGGCGCTGTGCTACAAGTAAGAAAAGAACATATCGCGAGTGTACTCGCAAAAATTAACGCGGCATTAAATCATCATGCCTTCTTAATTGGATCTATTAATTTAAATCATGCGATTCATATTCAACATCAAAATAAAACTGTCTTTAAAGATACAAGGTCAAACTTACAAAATGCTTGGACTGAAACATCTTATAAGATGCAGGCCATGAGAGATAATCCAGAATGCGCCTTGGAAGAGTTCTCACAAATTTCAGATGATCTTGACCCTGGCATCAATCCAAAATTTGATTTTGAAATTCCCCAATCTTTTGCAATCAAAAAAACAAAACCTAAAATTGCAATTTTAAGAGAGCAAGGTGTCAATGGTCATGTTGAGATGGCGGCTGCATTCTCTACCGCAGGATTTGAAGCGCATGATGTGCATATGTCAGATATTATTCAAGGCCGGAAATCATTAAGCAATTTTTCAGCGCTCGTTGCTTGCGGTGGTTTTTCATATGGTGACGTATTAGGAGCAGGTGAAGGATGGGCTAAATCCATTCTATTTAATTCAAAAACACGCGATGCTTTTGAAGCTTTCTTCTTAAGGCCTGATACGATTGCGCTCGGTATTTGTAATGGCTGCCAGATGATGAGCAACCTTAAGGAAATTATTCCAGGCTCGACATTATGGCCACACTTTGTAAAAAACAAATCTGAACAATTTGAAGCAAGATTTGTATCCGTTGAAATTCTTAAATCTAATTCAATATTTTTTGGTGGCATGCATGGCGCAATACTTCCAATAACGGTAGCGCATGGTGAAGGTTATACGGAATACCAAACTCAAAATCAAATGAATGATGTTTTAAATCATCAACTTGCGACACTTCGTTATGTTGATAACTACCACAAGGGAACTTCTACTTATCCTATGAATCCAAATGGTTCTCCTCAAGGAATTACTGGATTTACTTCGGATAATGGGCGATTTTCTATTATGATGCCTCATCCTGAGAGGGTTTATAGGACGGTACAAAACTCTTGGCATCCCGAAGTTTGGGATGGATTGGCTCCATGGTATAAAATGTTTGCAAATGCCTATCAATTTTTTAACTAAATGAAAGAATGCTCAAAATGAATAAATTTTTAAAAACGACACTGACATTAATTATGCTCACCTTCTCAATGCAGCTTTTTGCATTAACAGATGCAGAAGAAATCGAATTTGCAGGTGCCGTGAATGAAGGTAAATTACCTATTGTAAAAAAATATATTGAAGTCAAAAAAGTTGACATTAATGCTACTTATTTCTCATGGAGCCCACTCCTAATGGCTGCGGCTAAAGGCCAATTCCAAACACTCAAATATTTAGTAGAACATGGTGCAGATATTAATTACACACATCCACTCACAAAAATGAATGCCTTTCATCATGCTGCTTTTGATGGAAGAGCTGATATGGTTAAATATCTCGCTTCCAAAGGTGCTGACATTAATAAAAAAATGAAGGGTGGAGTATCTATCATTCGTGTTGTAAAAGATAATGGCGATACGAAAATGGCAAACTTGCTTCTTTCTTTAGGCGTGAGTGAAGAAGGTTGCGAAGATAAATGTAATCAGTAAGACTTTTAATTAAATGATGAAAAAATTACGTGTATTTTTAGTTCTTTTCTCAGTGGTTATAAGTGTAACTTTAAAGGCGCATGAATCACTGAATGCAATCTCGGGCTTTGTAAGTCCTGAATCAGTAGTTCAAGATGCTAAAGGTGATATTTATGTCTCCGAGATTGGTGAATTCAATAAAGATGGCGATGGAAAAATTACACGTATTTCAATCGATGGAAAACTTTCAACATTTGCTAGCGGTATGGATGATCCTAAAGGCTTAACTTTTATCGGCAAGTCTTTGTATGTGACAGATAAGAATCGAGTATTGAAAGTTGAGCCTAATGGCAAATGGGCTGTATTTGGAAGTACTATGGCATTTCCACAAACGCCTATTTTTTTAAATGATATTACTTCAGATGAAGCAGGCAATTTGTATGTGAGTGATAGTGGTAATCTTAAATCAGGAGGTGCAATTTTTAAAATTGCTCAAGACAAAAAAATTACTCTAGTGCTTAATGAAAATACGCCTGAAATTTTGGCGCCTAATGGTCTTTGGATCATTAAAAATGATCTATATGAAGTAGATTTTTCAAGTGGCATTTTATACAAAATTAATTTGAAAACTAAATCAATTACAAAAGTTGCTGAAGGATTGGGTGGTGGAGATGGTTTAATTAAATCTGGAGATAATTTCTTTGTCAGCGATTGGAAAAATGGAAAGATTTATAAAGTGCAAGGTAGCAAAGTGAGTTTATATAAAGACGGCTTTATCGCAGCTGCTGACATAGCCTTGTCTTATGATAAAAAATCTATCATTACACCAGATATGAAAGCCGGCTCAGTCACCCTCGTTCCTATTCATTAGTTAATATATGGAATTAAGAGCGCAATGCCTAAAGGCGCTTGCCACAAACGATTTAAATCAGAAATTAAATCAAGTTCAAGCGATATACGAATCTTTTAAATCGCAGCAAATAAAAATTGATTCAAAAGCTGATATAAAACACGCCTATCATTTACCAGGTGCGCCTTCAAAACCTGACATTGTTGCACCCAGACTCGTTGAAAAAAGATCGGCTTCGACTCAGCATGGAAAATCAATATTTATTCATGCATTAGCTCATATTGAATTTAGTGCAATTAATTTAGCGCTAGATATCATTTGGCGCTTTAAAAATCTCCCAGAGCAATTTTACAGCGACTGGCTTCAAATCGCCTATGAAGAGCAAACGCATTTCAATTTGCTTAATAACTATCTTAAAAAATTTGGTTTAGCTTATGGCAGCTTTAATGCCCATAACAGTCTTTGGGAAATGGCAGAGAGAACAAGTCACGACTTAATTCATCGTTTAGCGCTCATTCCTAGAACTATGGAAGCAAGAGGCCTTGATGTCACGCCCTCAATTGTCGAAAAATTTAAACAGCAAAGAGATGATGATATTGCAGAGATCCTACAAATTATCTATGAAGAAGAGATTCGTCATGTATCAATTGGTAATATTTGGTATCGGTGGGCATGTGACACACAAAAGCTAGACCCTCATGAAACGTATAAAAATTTACTTGTGACTTACGATATTGAACTTAATTATCAAAAACTCAATAAAGAAGCACGTTACAAAGCCGGCTTTTTAAAAGAAGAACTTATTTAAATTTTAAAAAGATTTAATACGCCATTAAAGTCTGAATGATTGAATTTAAACTGTGTCTTTTCTTGTACGATAGGCTTGGCATGATAAGCAATGCTATATTGAGCTTCAGCTAACATCTTTAAATCATTAGCCCCATCACCAATCACGATTGTTTTTGACTTATCAATATTGAGTTTAGCTTGAAACTCTCTAACCGTTTGAGCCTTCACTGCGTCATTTACAATACGCCCTAATACTTTACCAGTGAGCTTCTTATCTTTAATTTCAAGCTGATTAGATATAGCAACATCAATACCTAGTTTATTTTTCACATAATCTGCAAAATAATCGAAGCCGCCTGAAACAAGGACTGTAGTGACATTATTTTTACGACAAGCTTCAATCCATGCTTGAGTGCCCTCGTTAAATTTTAATCTTTCCTCTATGACTTTAAAGAGCATTTCTTCTCCAAGGCCTTCTAATAATGAAACGCGTTTGATAAGGCTTTGTGAAAAATCAATTTCTCCCATCATGGCGCTTTTAGTAATTAAAGCGACATCTTCTTTTTTGCCGCACATATCTGCAATTTCATCAATACATTCAATTGATATAAGCGTTGAATCCATATCCATGACACATAAGCTAAATTCATTTAAAGCTTTGTAATGATCTAAAATTGCAAAATCTATATGCTTTAGATGAAATTGATTTTTTAAATCTTCGGATAAGTCCTCTTCGATCTCAAATAGAGCAGCATTGTCATTAATAAGCTGATATGGAGAATCTGTCGCTTGGCCTAAAATTTCAGAGATTTCTGCCAAATGGCTTTGAAAACTACGTGAAGACTGAACTAATAATTTCATAGTATGAATAAATGATAAAAAGCTCTAAATGAATAATTCTAACATTGCTATGAAAATATAATTCTTAACTAGCATGTTTGTCTAAATTCATAGAAAATAATGCTTATTTAGCTCCTTTTTTACCATGAATCTCCACGAATATCAGGCCAAACAATTAGTTGCAAAATATGGCGTTTCTGTTCCAAAAGGTATTCCAATTAAGTCTATAGATGAAGTGGATCAAGCAATAGCCGAGTTAGAATCTCCCTCGTATGTCATCAAAGCCCAAATTCACGCGGGCGGAAGAGGTAAAGCAGGTGGCGTTAAGATTGTCAGCTCCAAAAAAGAGGCAGTTGAAGTTATTAATTCACTTCTCCACAAAAAACTTGTCACCTATCAAAATAAACCGGACGGTCAGCCTGTAAATACACTTCTTATTGAAGAGTCATGCGACATCGAAAAAGAATTATATTTTTCTATGCTAGTTGATAGGCAATCAGAAAAAATTGTTGTCATTGCATCTTCTGCTGGCGGTATGGAAATTGAAGAAATTTCTAAAAATAATCCTGAAAAAATTATCAAAGAAACATGCAGTCCTATTAACGGCCTCATGGACTTTCAATCAAGAAATATTGCCTTTGCCTTAGGTTTACCAAACGAAATGATTAATGATTTTGTTAAGTTTGCTCGAGGTGCTTTTAAGGTCTTTGTTGAAAATAATTTGGCGCTATTAGAAATTAATCCGCTCGTAATTACTTCTCATAAAAAAATAATTGCCCTCGATTGCAAAATAAACGTTGATGACAATGCACTCTACAAACAAAAGACATTGGCTGAGCTTCG
>DAIOGA010000003.1:12872-87921 GCA_036745495.1 Candidatus Methylopumilus sp. | reverse complement strand
CTTGGCGTTAAAACATGGTTGAAACCACAAGCAGTTAAAGATGGTTGGCAACATGGTGGTGGCTCTGTATGGGGCTGGTGGCCATATGATCCAAAAACAAACTTAGTGTACTACGGTACAGGTAACCCATCAGTTTGGAATCCAGATGTACGTCCAGGCGACAATAAATGGTCTATGACTGTTTTCGCACGTGACTTAAACACTGGCGTTGCACGCTGGGGTATGCAAATGACTCCACATGACGAGTGGGATTACGACGGTATTAACGAAGTGATCTTATTTGACAATGGTGGTAAGACATATGCATGGCACCATGACCGTAACGGTTTTGCTTATACATGGCAAGCTGACAACGGTACTTTAGTTGCTGCAGAAAAAGTACATCCATTTGTTAACTGGGCAACTGACGTTGACAAAAAATCTGGTGTACCTAGCAAGTTAGCTACAGCTTCTACACACCAAGACTACAATGCTAAGGGTGTTTGCCCAGCTGCATTGGGTACAAAAGACCAACAACCAGCTGCTTACTCACCTAAGACTGGCCTTATCTACACACCACTTAACCACGTATGTATGACATACGAACCAGTTGAGTCTAAGTATGTAGCAGGTCAACCATGGGTTGGTGCAACATTAACTATGTTTGCTGGTCCAGACGGTGTTATGGGTGGCTTCGCTGCTTATGATCCAATGACTAACAAAAAAGCTTGGTACAACAAAGAGAAATTCTCTGCTTGGGGCGGTGCTTTAACAACTGCTTCAGACTTAGTTTTCTACGGTACTCTTGACCGTTGGTTCAAAGCTCTTGACGCTAAGTCTGGTAAAGAACTTTGGAAATTCCAAGTTGGTTCTGGTGTGATTGGTAATGCATTCACATACTCAAACGGCGGCAAACAATACGTTGGTGTTTTATCAGGTATTGGTGGTTGGGCTGGCGTTGCGATGAACCTTGGCTTAACTAACCCAACAGACGCTCTTGGCGCTGCTGGTGGTTATGCTGAACTTACTAAGTACAATGCTGCTCCTGGCGGCGGTGCTTTAACAGTATTTAGCCTATAATTTATCGAAAGATTTTTTATAGAACTAACTGTTAGTTAGTATGTCCTATAAACACCCCGCTTTCGAGCGGGGTGTTTTTTTATAGGATCCATAGATATTTAACTGGTAAGGAAAAAAAATGTTTAAAAAAATTGCTTTGTTTTTATGTGTAATTCAAACAGCTTATATGAGTTCGGTATTTGCAGCTGGCGCTGATCGTGAAGATGGTCTTCCAGGTATGCCTTATCAGCAAACTGATCCAAGCGAATTTAAAGTCTGCGCTGATCCAGACAATATGCCTTATTCCACTCAAAAGGGTGAAGGCTTTGAAAATAAGATCGCAGAAGTGCTAGCAAAAGATTTAGGAAAAACATTGACGTACGAATTTTGGCTTGATCGTCAAGGCTACTTAAGAAATACAATCAATGCGCAACGTTGCGACGTCATTATTGGTATGGGAAGTGATGTAGATAGTTTAAGAACGTCTAAGCCTTATTACCGATCAGGTTATGTATACGTTTATCGTAAATCAAGTAATTACAATATTAAGGACTGGGACTCAGAAGATCTTAAAAAAGGCATTATTGGTATCGTAGGTCAAAGCCCTCCAACTATTCCTTTAAATGATCATAATCTTATGTCGAATGCGAGACCATACCGTCTTCAACGCGATTTGAATTTACCACCAAGTTTTATTATTGATGATTTAATTGCGGGCAAAATTGATATCGCCATTGTATGGGGCCCTATCGGCGGATATTTTGCGAAACAATCTAAAGAGCCTCTTGTAGTGGTTCCAGTTCCTGAATACCAAGATAAGAATATTAAAGGTAAAGAAGAGTGGAATATATCAGTTGCAGTTCGTAAAAAAGATAAGGAACGCATGGCGATGATTCAAGCTGCGTTAGATCGAAATCAAGACAAAATTTTGAAAATTTTAGATGATTACGGTATTCCGCATAAGCCTGTGGTTCTAGGTGAGAAGGTTGGTAATTAAAGTTAAAAAAGTCACCCAAAATGGGTGACTTTATAACAAAAAATGAGTAAGATAAAAGTCTGTTTTTCAGATTTATCGGTAGATAAAACGGTTATTTAGAATTTATATTTTGAAGACAGAAGCCTTCAAAATCCACGCAATTTTTAGGAGAAATTATGTTAGTAAAAAAAGTACTTATGTCATCACTTTTAGTTTCTATGATGACAATCGCAGGTGTTGCATCTGCTGATATTTCATTTGTTAAAACAACTGATGGAAGTGCATTAAAAATTGATCCAGCACTTTTTGACACGCCAGCTGCAAAAGAATTTTTAGCTACAGGAAAAAATCCATACATCGGTAATCCTGAAACGATTGCTAAAGGTAAAAAGATTTTTGGTATGTATTCATGTACGCAATGCCATGGCCCAGAAGCTAAAGGCCAAGTAGGCCCAGGTTTAGTTGGTCCAACATTCCGTTATCCAAAAGATGCAACAAACAAAGGCATGTTTGAAACTGTATGGAACGGTACTAATGGAGGTATGGGTGCTAAAGGTATCGGTTTAATGGACGCAACTGATCCAAAAAATGGTATTACACCTGATGAATTGCTCAAAGTAATTTCATGGATTCGTAGTAACGGAACAGTCACTGGTAACGAGTAAGCAGAATTACTTCTAGTTAATTCCTAGAAAAAATAATAAAACCACTCCTGTATAATTGCAGGAGTGGTTTTTTATTATCTGAAGAAAGGCAAAGATGCATAAGATTGTGATTGTTGGGGGAGGTGCAGGCGGTTTGGAGCTTGCAACAAAACTCGGTGATACTTTAGGCAAAAAGAAAAAAGCTGAGATTACCCTTATTGATTGCACAAAAACGCATGTATGGAAGCCACTGCTTCATGAAATTGCTGCCGGAAGTATGAACCCTGACAAGCACGAATTAGAATATATGGCGCAAGCACATTGGCATCATTTTCGTTTTCGCTTAGGTCGCATGGATCGGTTGAATCGTCGTAAAAAAGAAGTTTCAATTGCACCCTATGTAGATGAGGATGGTAAAGAAATTATCCCTAGAAGAAGTTTTCAGTACGACACATTAATTATTTCAGTAGGCAGTACAACTAATGACTTTGGTATTAAAGGGGCAGCAGAACATTCAATTGCTTTAGATACACAAGAGCAAGCAGAAGTATTTCATCAAAAATTACACCACGCTATTTTAAAAGCACAAACTCAAAAGAAAGCAATTCAGCCAGGACAATTGGAGGTTGTGATCGTAGGTGCGGGTGCTACAGGTGTTGAACTCGCAGCAGAACTTCATAAAGCGACACGCGAGATGACAGCCTATGGCATTGATCGGGTTAATCCTGATCGTGATATTAAGATTTCTATTATTGAAGCAAGTCCTCGCTTACTTCCAGCACTTCCACAAAAGTTATCACATTCTGTAGAGTTGGAGTTAAGAAAATTACGTGTACATCTTTATATGGGTGAGCGTGTGACCGAAGTTTCTGCTAAAGGTGTGAAGACACACAGCAAACGTTTTATTCCTTCAGCTTTGGTAGTATGGGCTGCAGGTGTGAAGGCTCCAGATTTCTTAAAGAAAATAGATGGATTAGAAACGAATCGTATTAATCAGTTGTTGGTTCATACAACACTTCAAACCACACGTGATGATTCCATTTTTGCATTTGGCGATTGTGCAGCATGCCCAATCAATGGCACTGATCAATTTGTACCACCAAGAGCGCAAGCGGCTCATCAACAAGCATCATTGCTTTTTAAATCGATGAAATTACGGGTGAAAGGTAAAGCGAATTTACCTCAATACGCTTATAAAGATTATGGCTCACTCGTGAATATGGGTGAATATTCAACTGTAGGAAATTTAATGGGTTCATTAATGGGTGGATCAATGTTCATCGAAGGCTTTGTTGCAAGGTTGATGTACCAGTCACTTTATAAAATGCATTTGATGGCGCTTCATGGATTTATGAGTACTGCCCTTCAAACGCTAGCGCGCATGATTACGCGAAGAACAGAAGCCCAAGTTAAATTGCACTAAATAATTTTTTTGTAATGTTTATAAATTGCAAGCATAGTCACACTGACAAATAAACCTAGAAGAATGATGATGGTGTTAATAGAAAATTCTTCTCGGACCATCCAGGTGTAAGTGCCGCTTAATAAAAGAATACCAATATTTTCATTAAAATTTTGGACGGCAATGGAATGTCCTGCCCCAATTAGCAAGTGACCACGATGTTGAAGAAGTGCATTTAATGGAACGATAAAGAATCCACTTAATGCACCAATTAATAAAAAGATCAGTCCAGCAATATACCAGTTGTGAATCAGAATCATACTCATCACAAAACCACCCATCAGCACACCAGCAGGTAAAACTCTAACTGAATCTTTAAGTCTAATATATCGGGCTGCTATGACTGATCCAATGGCGATACCAAAAGCAACCAATGCAGTTAGGCGAGTAGACTCTTCTAAATTAAACAGTAATGCATAACTTGCCCATGCAATTACTATGAGTCTCAATGAAGCACCTGCCCCCCAAAATAAAGTTGTAACAGCGAGAGATAATTGGCCTTCTGGGTCTTTCCATAAAACTTTAAATGCTCGCCAAAAATCTTTCATCATAAATAAAGGATTCTTAGTTGGTAATTTATGATCGGTAGGAATTAAAGGGATGTAACGATTAAAAATAGCTGCGAGCAGATAAAGACCTGTAATAATAATGATTGCAATAAGAGGGTCAAATTGCGCGAGCGCCCCCCCAATAATTGAACCCAGAATAATTGCAACAACTGTTGAACCTTCCATCCATCCATTTGCCATCACAAGTTCTTTTGGTGGGAGGAGCTCAGTTAAGATACCATATTTAGCAGGAGAGTAAGCGGCAGCGCCCGCACCTACAATCGCATAAGCATAAAGAGGCTGCATACCCAATAGCATAGATAAGCTCCCAATAAATTTAATAGCATTGGAATAGAACATTACGCGGCCCTTTGGATATGCATCAGCAATTCCACCTACAAAGGGCGCCAAGATAATATAAGAAATTACAAAAAATTGAAGCAAGAGTGGCTGATGCCAATAAGGTGAGTTAAGTTGTGCGAGTAATGCAATTGCCGCAAATAAAAGTGCGTTATCAGCAAGTGCTGATAAAAACTGTGCGATCAGTAAAGGAATAAATCCTTTCGAAGCTTTTAATTTAAAGTGTTTCAGCAGCATAATCAGCTAAGCGTGAACGTTCACCGCGCACAAGAGTGATGTGACCATTATGATCCCAACCTTGAAAGCGATCGACGACATAAGTTAAACCTGAGCTGCCCTCTGTTAAATATGGCGTATCAATCTGTGCAATATTACCTAAGCAAACTACTTTAGTGCCTGGACCTGCACGCGTAATAAGTGTTTTCATTTGCTTAGGCGTTAGATTTTGTGCTTCATCAATAATGAGATATTTATGAAGAAATGTGCGGCCACGCATAAAATTAAGCGATTTTACTTTGATGCGCGAACGAATTAGATCTTGCGTCGCAGCTCTTCCCCATTCCCCCGCTTCTTCATCTGTTTTATTTAAAACATCTAAGTTGTCTTCTAATGCACCCATCCAAGGCGTCATTTTTTCTTCTTCAGTGCCTGGTAAGAAGCCGATATCCTCGCCTACAGGAACCGTGACACGTGTCATAATAATTTCGTTGTAGATTTTTTTATCAAGTGTTTGCGCTAAGCCTGCTGCCAGTGTTAAAAGTGTTTTGCCTGTGCCTGCTTGACCTAAAAGAGTTACAAAATCGATATCAGGATCCATTAAAAGATTAAGTGCAAAATTTTGCTCTCGATTTCTAGCATTAATGCCCCAAATATTATGTTTGCCATTAATAAAATCTTTGGTGACTTCAAGTGTGGCTGTTTTACCAGATATTTTTCTGACGATTGCGTGAAAGGGTTTATCGAATTCGTAAAAGATAAATTCATTAATCGAAAAGTTAGGGCACATAGGACCTGTCAGTCGATAAAACATTCTGCCATTTTCTTGCCAAGACTCCATATCTTTACTGTGTTTCTCCCAGAAATCTTCAGGGAGTTCTGTGATGCCGGTATAAAGCATCTCAGTATCTTCAAGCACCTTATCGTTAAAGTAATCTTCGGCAGCGATGCCCAAAGCTCTCGCTTTAATACGAATATTGATATCTTTACTAACAAGAATCACTTGACGTTCAGGGTGTTTGTTTTTTAGGTAAGCTACAATACCTAAAATTTGATTATCGGCCTTACTTCCTGCGAGCATAGGTAAATCATGAGGGAGCGCTGTCGTTTGTAAGAAAAGCTTTCCTGTGACATGCGTATTACCTTTAATACCTAGTGAACGTCCTTTTTCTAGACTCTCTTCATTCGTTCCTATAATTTCTTCTAAATTTCGACTTGTTTGTCTGGCATTTCGTGCAACCTCACTGACGCCTTTTTTATTGTTATCGAGTTCTTCCAAGGTCACCATAGGAAGGTATATATCATGCTCTTCAAATCGGAAAATACTCGAGGGGTCGTGCATCAATACATTGGTATCTAATACAAAGAGTTTGGTTGTACTATTTTTTTTGGCCATAGTTAAATAGAGTTGTATTCTTTAATAAATTGTAAAACTTCCTTGATATGACCTTCGACTTTGACACCTCGCCAAGCCTGAATCAATTTTCCATTCGGATCAATGATAAAAGTGCTACGCTCAATACCTCTTACCTGTTTACCATACATATTTTTCATTTTGATGACACCAAATAATTCGCATGCTTTTTCTTCTTCGTCACTTAAAAGTTCGAAGGGAAAGGTAAATTTTGCTTTGAAACTTTCATGGGATTTTAAAGTATCTCGAGAGATGCCAAATATATCAGCGTCAAGCGCTTGGAATTTCTTATAAGCATCTCTAAAGTCAACGCCTTGCGTTGTGCAGCCAGGAGTTGCATCTTTAGGGTAAAAATAAATGACGAGATAACGACCCTTGTAATCTGATAGATTAAATTGAAGACCACTCGTGCCAGGAAGCTTAAATGAAGGGACTTTTTTATTGATTTCCACGTATCTATATTAAGCGATTTTTAATAAAAAAGTGATGGGATTTGATAAAAAAATGAGTGGTTTAAGGAACTTTTGCTTGAAGAAAATTACCTTTTTTGGGCCTTAAAAAAGGCTAGTAAATAACTGGATATCTACCCACATATCTTTTTCTAAATGAGCCATGTCTTCACGAAGTACGATAAAGCAATTCGCTTCACTCATAGATCTAAGAATACCAGAACCTTGATCCTTTAGAGGACTGACTTTAAAAATACCTTCATCATCTTGCTCATAAATACCTCTCTGAAATTCTGTTCGCCCGGGTATTTTTTTTATAGGTAATAAAAGCTTTGCTTTAATAAGCGGTATTTTAGGAATGGGTCTTTGGCCCGACAAAGAAAGAATAGCTTCCCTTACAAATTGATAGAAAGTAACCATAGTCGATACAGGATTTCCAGGAAGTCCAAAATAATGGCAATGACCAATTTTTCCATAAGCGAGCGGTCGTCCTGGCTTCATAGAAATTTTCCAAAATAAAATTTCGCCTATTTTTTTTAATATCTCTTTCATGTAATCTGCTTCACCTACAGAAACGCCACCTGTTGTAATAATGACATCAGCCATATCACTTGCTTTTTTTAATGTATCTTCAATAATTTTTTTATTATCAGAGACGACACCAAGATCGATCGCTTCCAAATCAAGACGTTTTAAAAGACCGATGAGACTATAGCGATTGCTATCGTAAACTTGGCCAGGCAACAAAGGATTTCCAAGTGAAATAATTTCGTCACCTGTCGAAAAAAAAGCCACTTTAATTTTTCGGTAAACTTTGATGGAATCTATACCAAGTGAAGCAAGTAAACCTAAATCACAAGACTCTATCTTTCGGCCACTCTGAAATACTATTTGCCCGCTTTTGATATCTTCACCTAAGCGTCGAATGTTTTGATTGATAGAGGGCTTTGTTTTGAATGTTATAACATCCTGATGAGCTTCAGTATGTTCTTGTGGAATGACAGCATTTAATCCAGAAGGAATAGTGGCCCCTGTCATAATTCGCACGGCTTCATTTGCATTACCTTCTAATTGATTACCTGCAAATACTTTGCCGGTGATTTGGAGCGTAAAAGGTCCGTCGCCCTTAAGTGAATCTATATTAATTGCATAACCATCCATGGCTGAATTGTCATGATTCGGGACGTTAATATTCGCTATGACAGATTCTGCGACAATGCGATGCAAGGCATCTTTGATATTTATGGTTTCTTGTTGTTCGAGAGGACTTAGAAAATTGGCGATCCATGTTTTGGCTTTTTCAACAGACATCGCATTAGGATCGTAATCGTGCTCAATATTAGATTTAGAAATTAAGTCGCTTAAACTGACATCTTTTTTCATAGACATATATTCTCTAATTCTTTTTGTGTGTTGATATTGATAAATTGTGATTGATCATGAAATCGCACAATAGAAAAGGGTAATTGCCTCACCCAATCTTCAATCTTACGCCCTCCCTGATTAAAAAAATCTTGAAGATTTTTTAATGTAGAGGTGTGACATAAAAGACATGCTGATTGTAAGCCATCATTCGTTTCAGGCACTGCAGCTAAAGTTTTTTGCGCCTCAATCTCTTTCATTAAATTTGCAATAAGATTATTCGGTAGATAGGGTGTATCGCAAGGCACGAATTGAACCCAATCAGTTTTTATTTTCTGTAAGCTAGTTAATATTCCTAAAAGAGGACCTTCTTGAATAGATAATGCATCATCTATGAGAGGTAAATTAAATTTTTCAAAATCATTTTGATTTTGATGTGTATTAATCACAATATGTTTTGCTTGAGGTTTCATGCGCTCAATGACATGAGTAATTAAAGGTTTACCTTTAAATAAAACAGTCGCCTTATTTTGAACCTGCATACGTTTTGATTGGCCACCCGCTAAAATGACCACCGTGACTCTTTCTTTCAATTAAATTTAACCCCCGGTATGCGACATAAATCGCACAACTGCAGGTTTATTGATTTCAAGATTAAAATCGTGCGCTTCTGGTTTAATCGTCATGCTTTCTATAATAGCTTTTTGAATAGGCCAATCTTCATTTGGGTATTGTCTTAAAAGAGGCATGAGTTCTATTTTTTCCTCTTGTCCTAAGCATAAAAATAATTCGCCTTTTGATGAGACTCTGATCCGATTGCAGGTATCGCAAAAATTATGGCTATGTGGAGAAATAAAACCTACTTTAGTCGATTGATTGGCTAACTGCCAGTATTTTGCAGGGCCACCTGAAGTAAAAGTGGTTGGGATTAAATTAAAATGACTCTGTAAATTTTTTAATACTACGTCATTGCTAATGTAAGTATCTTTTCTCGTGTGATCTATATCACCTAAAGGCATTTCTTCTATAAATGAAATATCTATTTTTTTATTGATTGCAAAATGCACTAAATTCATAGCTTCGTGATCGTTGATCCCTTTCATTAAAACGGTATTAAGCTTTAGATTTGAAAAACCTTGTTGGATAGCTTCATCAATGCCTAAGAGCACTTTTTTTAAGTCGCCTGTGCGTGTAATTTTTTTAAAGATAATAGGATCAAGACTATCGAGGCTAATATTAATGCGATTGACGCGAGCGTTTTTTAGCATAGACGCATGCTGTACTAGTTGACTACCATTGGTCGTCAGAACAACTTCTTTTAAAGCCTCAATTTGACCTAATTCTTTAAAAAGCCAGCCAATATTTTTTCTCACCAAGGGTTCACCACCCGTCACCCGTAATTTGGTCACACCTAAAGACGTAAAAATTTTTACAAGCCTTAAGGACTCTTCTAAGCTTAAAACTTCATCGCGAGGAAGGAAGGTCATATCCTCATTCATGCAGTAAACGCATCTGAAATCACATCGGTCTGTAATAGACAAACGAAGGTAATTAATTTTGCGTTGAAACTGGTCAATAAGGGGCTGAATCATCGCTTCTTTAGATGTCGATAACTTCATGGTTTTAAGGTGTTTTGTCGCATGATTTAAGTATAATATAGTGACCAATTTAAGCATAAACAATATTTTTTGGAGCACATTTAAGTTGACTGAGGCTGTCTTAAAACCGCAAGATTATCAGGCTATTGAAAAGCATATTGCGGCATTTCAATCCCTGCCTGGTGCATTACTGCCTCTTTTACATGCCATTCAAGATGATATAGGCTATGTGCCAGAATTGGCTTACCCTTTAATTTCAAAAGCTTTGAGTTTATCTGTGGCTGAAGTCCATGGCGTTGTAACTTTTTATCATCATTTCAGAACGCATCAACCCGGCCGTCATATTCTGCAAGTTTGTCTTGCAGAGTCTTGTCAGGCTATGGGAAGCGATGCACTTGAAGCTCATATTAAAAAGAAGCTTGGCGTAGAATTTCATGAAACCACTGCCGATGGTGCTATCACTTTAGAGCCTATTTACTGTTTAGGAAATTGTGCATGTTCTCCAAGTGTAATGATTAATGAAGAAGTCTATGGCCGTGTAGATAATAAAAAAATAGATCAACTGATTTCAGATTTAAAGAGTGCGTCATGAGTATTAAAATTTTCGTGCCCATCGATTCAACAGCTCTATCTCTTGGTGCCAATGAAGTCGCAGCAGCGATCTTAAAAGAAGCACAAGGTCGAAAATTAGATATTCAAATCATTCGCAATAGTTCGCGCGGATTATTTTGGCTAGAAACTTTAGTTGAAGTAGAAACCCATCAAGGTCGAATAGGATTTGGCCCTGTCAATCAAAGTGATGTGAAATCTTTATTTGATGCAGAGTTTATAAATGGTGGTAAGCACCCTCTCGCATTAGGTCTGGTCGCAGAGATCGATTGGTTAAAAAAACAAGAACGCTTAACTTTTGCACGCATGGGTATCACCGAGCCCACCAATATTGATCAATATATGGCGCATGATGGATTTCAGGGCTTAAAAAATGCACTGAATTTAAAACCTGAAGCGATTGTAGAAACTGTAACTGCTTCTGGCTTACGTGGTCGAGGCGGTGCAGCTTTCCCGACAGGGATTAAATGGAAAACGGTATTAGATACCAAGGCCACACAAAAATATATTGTATGTAATGCAGATGAAGGCGACTCAGGCACCTATTCAGATCGCATGATCATGGAAGGCGACCCTTTCGTCTTGATTGAAGGCATGATTATCGCAGGCCTTGCTGTTAATGCCACACAAGGTTATATCTATTTACGTTCTGAATATCCTCACGCACTCAAGACTTTAAATGAAGCTATTCACCAAGCGACAAAGACTGGTTATTTAGGCGAAGATATTTTGAAATCGGGCAAGGCTTTTCATTTAGAAGTAAGACGCGCAGCAGGAGCATATATTTGTGGTGAAGAAACTTCGCTATTAGAGAGTTTAGAAGGTAAAAGAGGATTGGTGCGATTTAAGCCGCCACTTCCCGCGATTGAAGGTTTATTTGGTAAACCAACAGTTGTAAATAACGTCATTTCATTAGCAACCGTACCTATTATTTTGGCTAAAGGCGCTAAGTATTATCAAGACTTTGGCATGGGTAGATCACGAGGTACGCTGCCTATTCAGCTTGCAGGTAATTTAAAGCGCACAGGCCTTATTGAGAAAGCATTTGGTATTACCTTAAGAGAACTTCTTTACGATTTTGGTGGGGGCTCTTTATCGGGCAAGCCCATTAAAGCCGTGCAAGTAGGCGGACCTTTGGGTGCATATTTACCTGAGTCGCAATTTGATACTCCTCTTGATTATGAAAAATTTTCTGAAATCTGGGCGGTCTTAGGTCACGGAGGCATTGTGGCGTTTGATGAAACAGTCAATATGGCAAAAATGGCGCGTTACGCATTTGATTTTTGTGCGATTGAATCATGCGGAAAATGTACACCGTGTCGGATTGGATCGACCCGCGGTGTCGAAGTGATAGATCATATTATGCAAGGTCATGATGTTAAGAAACACATCGCATTAATTAGAGGCCTTTCAGACACCATGTTAAATGGTTCTTTATGTGCATTAGGTGGCATGACACCTTACCCCGTTTTGAGCGCTTTAAACCATTTCCCTAAAGACTTTGGGGTTGATGCAAAAGAGCCCAAGGCATAGACTAATACGTTGATTTGGTGATTTATTTAGAGACAATATATGGATGATGTAAAAGATTTTGGAACCCCAAAAAGAACTTCTGATAAGACGATTAATTTAACGATTGATGGTGTGTCTGTATCTGTGCCTGAGGGCACATCCATTATGCATGCCGCATCTGTATCGGGTGTTACTGTTCCTAAACTATGTGCCACAGATAGCTTAGAACCATTTGGTTCATGCCGCCTTTGCTTGGTTGAAATTGAAGGCCGTCGAGGCTACCCAGCTTCATGTACTACTCCTGTTGCAGAAGGTATTAAAGTGCACACTCAAACACCTAAGCTCGCTGATATTAGACGTGGCGTGATGGAGCTTTATATTTCTGACCATCCGCTCGATTGTTTAACTTGTGCGACGAATGGTGATTGTGAATTGCAAGATATGGCAGGCGCTGTAGGTCTTCGAGATGTCCGCTATGGCTATGAAGGTGAAAATCATTTAAAGAGCGAGAAGGATACTTCAAATCCTTATTTTACGTTCGATCCTTCAAAGTGCATTGTATGTTCGAGATGTGTGAGGGCGTGTGAAGAAGTGCAAGGCACTTTTGCGCTCACGATTCAAGGTCGAGGATTTGATTCTAAAGTTTCAGCAGGCAATAAAGACTTTAAAGATTCAGAGTGTGTCTCATGTGGTGCATGTGTGCAGGCTTGCCCAACCGCTACATTAATTGAAAATACGATTATTGAAGCAGGCGTTCCTGAACATAGCGTCACAACGACTTGTGCTTATTGTGGTGTTGGTTGCTCATTCCATGCAGAAATGAAAGGTGAAGAAGTGGTTCGTATGACGCCTAATAAAGATGGCGGGGCTAATCATGGACACTCGTGTGTGAAGGGAAGATTTGCATGGGGGTACGCTACTCATAAAGATCGCATTACGACACCTATGATTCGTAAAAGCATTCATGATCCTTGGGAAAAAGTAACATGGGATGTCGCGATTAATTATGCAGCAAGTGAAATTAAGCGCATTCAAAAAAAATACGGTCGCGATTCGGTGGGTGCGATTTCATCTTCACGTTGTACGAATGAAGAAGTGTATGTCGTACAAAAATTAGTTCGTGCAGCATTAGGAAATAATAATGTGGATACTTGTGCTCGCGTATGTCATTCACCAACAGGATATGGACTCAAACAAACGTTAGGTGAATCAGCAGGCACACAAAATTTTGATTCAGTGATGCATGCCGATGTAATCGTAATTATTGGTGCGAATCCTACAGATGGTCACCCTGTATTTGCATCACAAATGAAAAGACGTTTAAGAGAAGGTGCAAAATTAATTATTGTAGATCCACGTGCGATTGATCTTGTCGATAACTCACCTCATATCAAAGCCGATCATCATTTAAAACTTAAACCTGGTTCCAATGTGGCTATGGTGAATGCATTAGCACATACGATCGTGACAGAAAAACTTATGGATGAATCCTTTGTAAAAGCGCGATGTGAAGATGAAGCTTTTAAGGCATGGAAAGATTTTATTGTTAAATCAGAAAACTCACCTGAAGCAATGAGTGCATTCACAGGTGTGGATGCGAAAGAGGTGAGAGCCGCCGCAAGACTTTATGCGACGGGCGGTAATGCTGCGATCTATTATGGATTAGGTGTGACAGAACATAGTCAAGGTTCAACCATGGTCATGGGAATTGCGAATCTTGCGATGCTGACAGGTAATATTGGTCGAGAAGGTGTTGGAGTAAATCCTTTAAGAGGACAAAATAACGTACAAGGTTCTTGTGACATGGGATCCTTCCCACATGAATTCCCAGGATATCGACATGTGTCTGATAAAGCTACTTTAGCTTTATTTGAAAAAGCATGGGATGTGAAATTGCAAAATGAACCCGGTTTAAGAATTCCAAATATGTTAGATGTCGCAATCGATGGCCAATTTAAAGCACTCTATTGTGAGGGTGAAGACATCGCTCAATCAGATCCAAATACGCAACATGTGACGCATGCTTTGGAATCGATGGAATGCGTCATTGTTCAAGATTTATTTTTAAATGAAACCGCGATGTATGCGCACGTATTCTTACCAGGTTCTTCATTCTTAGAAAAGAATGGCACATTTACCAATGCAGAGCGACGTATTTCAAGAGTAAGAAAAGTGATGTCTCCTAAGAATGGTTATGAAGATTGGGAAATCACACAGATGCTTTGCAATGCGCTAGGTTACAAGATGGATTATAAGCATGCCTCTGACATCATGGATGAAATTGCAAAACTTACTCCTACATTTACCGGTGTAAGTTATCAGAAGCTAGATGAATTAGGTAGTATTCAATGGCCTTGTAACGAAGAACATCCGCTTGGAACACCGACTATGCATATTGATGAATTTGTGCGTGGCAAAGGTAAATTTATTATTACTGAGTATGTACCCACTTCAGAAAAAGTGACACAGAAATTCCCACTCATTTTAACAACAGGCAGAATACTTTCTCAATATAATGTCGGTGCACAAACAAGAAGAACAAAGAATGTCGCGTGGCATGAAGAAGATGTGGTTGAAATTCATCCGCATGATGCTGAAGAAAGAGGGATTCAATCAGGTGATTGGGTAGGGATTGTAAGTCGAGCAGGAGAGACTGTATTAAGAGCTCACATCACAGAACGCGTTCAGCCCGGTGTGATTTATACAACATTCCATCATCCTGAATCAGGAGCCAATGTGATTACGACAGATAACTCAGATTGGGCGACAAACTGTCCTGAGTTTAAAGTGACAGCAGTGCAAGTCAGCAAAGTAACACAATTATCTGACTGGCAGAAACAATATCAACATTTCAGTGAAGAGCAAATTGAATTTGCAGGTAAATCTAACGCATTAAAAATTCATTAGATTTAATCAGTGGCACAAAATCTTTTTATTGATACAGAGCATAGTTTTAAGACTTATGAAGTTTTAAAAAGTCATGTAAATAAAATAGAAAAAGATGATATTGCAGAGGAAGTGCCGATCGCATTTGTCTATAACGGCATCTCACATGCTGTCATGCTAGCTTCTCCCTCAGATCTTGAAGATTTTGCCTTAGGCTTTTCTATTTCAGAAGGTATTGTAGAAAATAAAAGCGATGTCTACGGCATTGAGATTATTCGTCAAGCTAATGGTATCGAACTTCAAATTGATATTGCAGCAGAATGTTTTCAATCACTCAAAAATAAACGCAGAAATCTTCTTGGCAGAACAGGCTGTGGATTATGTGGGGCTGAAAATTTAGACCAAGCGTTAAGATTGCCAGAAAAAAAGATAGATCATCTTCTAAACATTAAAGAGAGTTCAATAATTAAAGCACTTGAGTCAATGCATGCCTCACAAACACTCCAAAAGAAAACGGGGGCGACACATGCATGCGCATGGGCCAACGAACAAGGTGACATTCAAATTGTGCGGGAAGATGTGGGACGACATAATGCTTTGGATAAATTGATTGGCGCAATTAAAGCAAAAGACATCGCTGACAAAGGCTTTGTGATCACCACAAGTCGAGCAAGCTATGAGATGGTCCAAAAAACAGTGATGCTAGGCGCTTCGATGTTGGTTGCGATATCGGCACCTACGGGACTTGCCATACGATCTGCGTTAAAATATGGTGTATGTTTGGTTGGGTTTGCGAGAGCCCCTCATTACGTGATTTATACTTATGCTGAAAGAGTTACAAAAAATTAATTATGAATATTGATCAACTTGTTACCATGGCTAATCAGATCGGCTCTTTTTTTAAATCCTATCCGGATCAAGAAAAAGCCAAAGAAGAGATTGCAAATCATTTAAAGAAATTCTGGGCACCTCCTATGCGCAATCAAATTAAAGAACACGTTGCAAAAGATGCAGGTAAGGGTCTAGAAATCATCGTGATCGATGCTATCAAAAAGCATCTTTGAGTTTTTATTCTTTATAGAATAGTTTGTAATTATTTTTATCACCGGGTTGTTTTTCATTCCATACTAATTTCCAATTTTCACTCATCGGTGGAAGATCTTTTTTGTGCAATTGATAGACAAGTAAGTAATGACAATTGCTTCGATCACCTTCTCTGGTCGCTTTGATATTTAAATAGTAATCAATCAAATCAATTTGTGCGTCATTGATATTATGTGTTGTGAGACAAGTTTTATCTTGAATCACTTTTTCCATAGATAAAAAAAGTGGACTAAAGTCTTTTTTGTGATTAATCCATGGAAGCCATAAAGCCATCAGAAGGGCCCAGCTTACTGTGAGGCCAATTGACCAATTGGTCGTACATGAGCGATTTGTAATTCTTGTTTTAATCATAGAAAAAATCCAAATGACTGTCAGAAGGATTGCAATGATTAAGATAAAAATATTGAAATGAGATTCATTTGTTTGCGCTAAAAATTGCATACGCTCATATGTTTTTTGTGGAAAGCCTGTAAGCATCGCATTCCAGCCCAGCCAAATAAGAAAAAGGATCGTTGAAAATAAAATAATCCCAAACCAATTCAATGCACTCGCAGCACCTCTTCTTAATGTCTCAATGCTTCCTGCCGCAATGGTTGATAATGGAATCAGAAATGGCATCAAGAGCGATTGATTCGTTTTTGCATAAGAAGCAGTGATGATGAGTGTTGATACGAAAAAAATAATCGGTAATTGAAATTTGGCTTGAGACCATATTTTATGTTTGAATTTCCATAAACCCCACGCGGCCAGAGGAAGTGCTGGCCAAGCAAACCAGGAAAGATTCTTAATGTAAAAAATATAATTTTGCGTTTGGAATAAATGTAAACTATTTATCCATGTCATAAATATGTCGTGTTGGTGCCACCAAAGAAGTATTGGCCATACCATTAAAAAAGGTAAGCTCACAAGAAGACTTAAACTTAAAACAAGCCCATAGCGACGCGTTCGCCATATCTCAAAAAATGCTGGCAAAAGTAGTGCTGAAAGCACAAGACTAAGAAGCGGTATGACGCCCCCTGATAAAAAGCTTAAGCCTAAACCAAAACCTAGAAGTATGGCTGATCTAAAGGGACGTCTTTTAGAAAGAGCCAAGCCATAAAATCCCATCGTGATACCTGTCAATATTGCAATACCTGGCATTAATGTATGAACATTAAAGATGAGACCAACTGATCCTATAAAAATAAGCGCTGCTTGTCTTCCAAAACCGATACCCCATAATTCTCGATTTACCATACCGACCATCAAAATAGTAAGTCCCATCCATAAAGCATTAATGAGGCGACTAGCATCATGAAGTGATATTAAGGGTGTGAGAAGTTTGCCAAGGATAGCCCCAGTCCAATAGTAAAGGGGTGGATTCGTAAGCGTATCTTCGCTTGCAGCCAGAGGTGCTAATATATGACCATTTAATACAGCATGAATCGCACTTATACTCTGGGTCTCATAACCTTTCCAAGGCGCATGACCAAAAAGACCTGCAAATACCCAGATCAGACATAACACCACAAACGAATGAATTTTGGCCCGCTCGCCTAATCGGCTTCGGGGGGTGGCCATGTTATCTTGCCAGTCGTGTTCGAGTTGAAATCGCATAATTTATAAAAAAAAAGGCAGCCTATGCTGCCTTTTGACATACGAATAAATCCTTACATGCCATATTTTTGTTTGAATTTCTCAACACGGCCTGCAGTATCTAAAATCTTTTGTTTACCTGTGTAGAAAGGATGACATTGTGAGCAAACTTCAATGTTCATATCTTTACCAACGGTTGAATGTGTCTTAAATTTATTACCACAGCTACATGTGATATTAATTTCAGGGTAATTTGGGTGTGTATCAGCTTTCATAATTTTTCCAACTTTCGTTCAATAGATGCGCATTATCAATGATTTAGGACCAAAAATCAATCAATTTTACGCCTTAACCTCTTCGCATACTGTCAAAGAAGTCATTGTTATTTTTAGTAGCTTTAATCTTGTCCAGCAAGAATTCCATCGCTTCCAGGTCATCCATTGGATGTAGAAGTTTTCTAAGCACCCAGATTTTCTGTAAATTATCTTTAGGAATAAGGAGTTCTTCCTTACGGGTGCCTGATTTATTCACATTAATTGCAGGATAGAGGCGCTTTTCAGCCATTTTACGATCTAAGTGAATTTCCATATTGCCGGTACCCTTAAATTCTTCGTAAATCACATCATCCATGCGAGAGCCTGTATCAATGAGAGCAGTGGCTAAGATAGTGAGTGAGCCACCTTCTTCAATATTTCGTGCTGCACCAAAGAAACGTTTTGGTTTTTGAAGTGCATTGGCATCCACACCACCAGTGAGCACTTTGCCTGACGAAGGAATGACCGTGTTATAAGCTCTTGCTAATCTTGTAATGGAATCTAAAAGGATGACTACATCTTTTTTATGTTCAACAAGACGCTTAGCTTTTTCAAGCACCATTTCAGCGACTTGAACGTGACGTGTAGCAGGCTCATCGAATGTAGATGCAACCACTTCACCCTTCACAGATCTTGTCATTTCAGTCACTTCTTCTGGTCTCTCGTCAATTAGAAGCACGATCAAAGAAACATCGGGATGGTTCGCAGTAATCGCATGTGCAATATTTTGCATCATGACAGTCTTACCACTCTTAGGGCTCGCTACAATCAAACCGCGTTGGCCTTTACCAATGGGTGCGATCATATCAATCACACGGCTTGTAATATTTTCTTCACCATTGATATCTCTTTCTAATGTAAGAGGTATGGTTGGGAAAAGAGGTGTTAAGTTTTCAAAAAGAATTTTGTGTTTTGTATTTTCTGGCGCTTCGTTATTTACTTGATCAACTTTGACTAGTGCAAAATAACGTTCACCATCTTTAGGTGTTCTAATTTCACCTTGAATTGTGTCCCCTGTATGAAGATTGAAGCGGCGAATTTGTGAAGGTGATACATAAATATCATCAGGACCTGCTAGGTATGAAGTATCTGGTGATCTTAAGAATCCAAAACCATCTTGAAGCACTTCTAAAGTGCCATCTCCAAAAATGCTGTCTCCCTTTTTTGCTTTATTTTTTAAGATCGCGAAGATCAAGTCTTGTTTTCTCATGCGACTCGCATTTTCGATTTCGTCCGTGATCGCCATTTCTACGAGTTGTGCAATGGGGAGGTGTTTTAATTCAGATAAATGCATGTTTGGGGGTTTCCGATTAGTGTTACGTTGAGGGGTTTTAAGGAGGGGTATTAACTTTAGATGTTGCTATCGATAAATGTGGTTAATTGGGATTTTGATAAGGCACCGACTTTAGTCGCTTCTACATTACCATTTTTAAAAATCATTAAAGTAGGAATGCCTCTGATACCAAATTTAGCTGGCGTTTGTGCATTTTCATCAATATTCAATTTAGCAATTTTTAATTTGCCGTCGTAGTCTTTACATATTTCATCAAGAATCGGTGCAATCATTTTGCAAGGGCCACACCATTCTGCCCAATAGTCGACAAGAACAGGCACGGTAGATTGAAGCACTTCAGTTTCGAATGTTGCGTCTGATAAATGGATAATATTTTTACTCATGATGACCTCTAATGGATTAAATCTGTAATTAAGCTAGCTAGTGTTACGGGCAATTTATTTTTGGGATTTAGAACTAACTTGAATGTTTTGAAAAAACTATGAAAATCATTATAGCAACATCTTCAATTAAATCAATAACACCCAAGACCTCTGTTTAGTAAGGTCTTAGGCTATTTAATAGTTCTTTATTTTCAATAAGTTAAGTACGAAGATACTTTAATTAGTTTTTGAGATATTCAAAGACCTTAACAACTTTAGTGACTTTATTTGTATTTTTTGCGATTTCTTCGGCTTCCTTAGCTTCTTTTTCGTTCAAGATACCCATGAGGTAGACCACCTTATTTTCAGTCACGACTTTGACATAGAAGGGTGAGACTTTATTTTCTTTAAAAAAGCGGGCCTTCACATTGGAAGTAATAAGGGTATCTTCACCTCTTGCCGATAAAGAATTTACAGGCCCAATCGATAGATCATTCAGTACAGATTTAACATTAGCTAAAGCTTTAATCTGATCACTAATTTTTGATTTAATTTCTTCGCTAGGAACCTGTCCCAACACTAGCACATGACCGTTATAACTTGTGACATTGGTATGGATGTCACCTTGAAGTTTTTGAATGCCTGCAAATGCTTTTAATTCAATATTAGAGTCTTCAAGAATGACACCTGGCGTTCTGCGATCTGCAGCCGTATCAATACCTACAGCACCTCCGCCAATAATGGCAGCTGGGCAACCAAAGAGCTGCAATAAGATGAATGAAATAAAAAGTAATTTGATATGTTTAAGCATGTTTTCCTCTAAACTTTTATTAACATAGCATTGATATGTGACAAAATGATTATATCTCTTTTAAAGAGGTCTTGAGTGAGCGACTTAAGAGGGCTTTTTTGAGCGCTTTAAAAATAATTGGGCCGTTTAATGATGAGTGGAAAATTGTATGTAGTAGCGACCCCTATAGGCAATTTAAATGACATCACCTATAGAGCGCTTGAAACTTTTAAATCAGTAGATCTCATTGCCTCCGAAGATACAAGACATACCCAAGGTCTTTTGTCCCATTTCTCTATCGACAAAAAACAATTTGCGGTGCATCAACACAATGAAAAAGCTTCCGCACAAAAAATCATTGAATATTTAAAAGACGGAAAACATATTGCATTAGTGTCAGATGCGGGGACCCCTAATATAAGTGATCCCGGAGGTCTCATTGTGAAAGAGGTTGCGGCAGCGGGCTTTGAAATTATTCCGATCCCAGGAGTTTCTGCGGTGACAACGGCTTATTCTGTTTCAGGGATGGAATATACAAGCTTTCATTTTTATGGGTTTTTACCGACAACTAGCAGTCAAAGAATGAAAGTATTTGAAAATCTTCAGTCGCAATCATGCCCTATGATTTTTTATGAGGCACCCCATCGCATCATTAAAACTTTAAATGACATGGCTGAGTTTTTTGGTAATCAACATGAGATTGTCGTGGCGCGTGAACTTACTAAAACATTTGAAAGCATTTATCGAGGTGAAATTTCAAAAGTTAGAGAAACGATTGAAAGTGATAGCAATTTTCAAAAAGGTGAGTTTGTGATTCTAGTTTCTCCTATTCACCATGAAAAAAAAGAATTACTGACCGAAGATCAGCATAGAATATTAAAAATATTACTCAATCATATGCCCACCAATGCCGCAGTGAAATTAGGTGTGGAAATACTAAACATCAACAAAAATTATTTATATGACGAAGCTTTGAAAATAAAAAAAGATGACTAAAACTTTAACGATTAAAAGCCCTGATGATTTCCATGTGCACTTGAGAGATGATGCATTGATGGCGTCAGTAGCGCCCTATACTGCAAAGCAATTTAAAAGAGCGCTTGTGATGCCTAATTTAAAAGTGCCGATTACAACAGTAGACCAAGCGATTGAATATGAATCTAGAATTAAAAAAGCTTTAAAAAGTGATAGTCATTTTCAACCCCTGATGACTTTATATCTCACAGAGAAAACTTTACTCGATGAAATTAAAAAAATTCCTGAACATAAACAAATTGTCGGTATCAAATATTATCCGGCAGGTGCTACAACCAATTCAGATTCGGGCGTTAAAAATATTGATGATCGTTATGATGTTTTTGAGCTTATGGAGAAATTGGATGTACCGCTTTTACTTCATGGTGAAGTGGTAGATCCAGCGATTGATATTTTTGATCGAGAAAAAGTATTCATTGATCAACATTTATTGAAATTACACAAAACATTTCCTAATTTAAGAATTGTGTTGGAACATATCACCACAAAAGATGCCGCTGACTTTATTTTAAGTAGCTCTCAAAAAGTAGCAGCTACGATTACACCGCAACATCTTCTATTAAACAGAAATCATATGTTTTTAGGAGGCATCAATCCACATCATTACTGCTTACCTGTCTTAAAAAGAGAGGCTCATCGACAAGCACTTTTAAATGCAGTGTCATCTGGCAATACAAAATTTTTTTTAGGTACCGATAGCGCACCTCACTTAAAATCGAGAAAAGAAAATGCTTGTGGTTGCGCAGGTATTTTTTCTGCAGCAAGTGCTATTGAGCTTTATGCTGCAGTCTTTGATGAGTTAAATGTACTAGATAAACTAGAGGGTTTTGCAAGTTTTTATGGCGCTGATTTCTACGGATTGGAAAGAAATAAATCATCAATCAATTTAATCAAAGAAGATTGGGTTGTCCCTGAAAAAATTACTTTGGGTGACGAAGTAATTATTCCGCTATATGCTGGAAGAAAAATTTCTTGGAGATTAGCACAGTCTAATTAAAACTCTTCTTCAGTAAGATCCATTAACTTAGAACATTTAATATTTAATGCTTTAGATAATTTAAAAACTGTTTCAATTGAAGCAGTTTTTTTACCAAACTCAAGCTCACTGACATAAGCTCTAGCGAGATCGGCCTGAAGCGAAAGCTCTTCTTGAGTAAGTTTTTTCTTCAGTCGAATTTTCTTTAAAGCAATTCCAAAAGCACGAGTTTTTGTCATGACCAAATTCTATGTGACAACTATAGACGAAGTCTTCCATCTATAGACTACACCTAGGATTCAGGGCTTAATATTAACAAGCCTTTCAAAGCAATTTGTAAACTTTTGACAGCAAAAAAAGTTCACTCATGGGATGTGTTAAAATTTGCGTGAAGCTGACTAGACAGTCGCTGCTTGTTAACTCAAGGAGAGGAAAGTCCGGGCTCCATAGAGCGGAGTGACGGCTAACGGCCGTACGTTGCGAAACGAGGAATAGGGCCACAGAGACGAGCGTATTTAGTTACGGTGAAACGCGGTAACCTCCACTCGGAGCAAAGTCAAATAGGGTAGTAATAGCACGGCTCGTGTTGCTACCGGGTAGACTGCTTGAGTGCATGAGTAATCATGTGCCTAGATGAATGACTGTCCACGACAGAACCCGGCTTATCGGTTGGCTTCAACTTTTTCTTAAAAATTCCTCGGTTTTACCCGTCCAAACCCTTGTCACATATGAAAAAACCCTCAAAAAAGAGCTTGCACAGCTCTTTTTTATTATCTATAGTGTCATTAGTGGAAAAAAGTGGTTTTTTGTGGGAAATTTCTAAGTAAAACTAAGGGTATTTAGTAATTTCCCACTTTTTTTGAATTGACTAATGGGTCGGGAATTATGTTTAGAGGCGCTAATCTCTTGAATATTGATGCTAAAGGCAGAATGGCAATGCCCACTAAGCATCGAGAGGTTTTGCTCGTCCAATCTTCAGGCGACTTAGTCATTACAGCACACCCTCACGGATGTTTATTGATTTACCCTCAAATGGCCTGGGAGCCTATCCAGTCAAAAATCATGGCACTTTCTAGCTTTGATAAAAAATCGAGTGCTTTGCAAAGATTACTCGTGGGTTATGCAGAAGACATAGCTCTCGATACAGCAGGGCGATTACTCCTATCCCAGGTGCTGAGAGAATTTGCAAGCATAGATAAGCAAGCCATGTTAGTGGGTCAAGGTAGTCATTTTGAGCTTTGGGATAAAGAAGCTTGGGATCAACAAATGCAAAATGCTACAGACCAAGACGCTTCAACTATGCCGATTGAACTCGAAGGATTCTCCCTTTAATAATGCTAATTAATTTAATAACTCATGAATCAAGCTCAACGTAATTCAAATCATGAGCACATTACTGTCCTTTTACATGAAGCAGTTGAGCATCTAGTTTTAAAGAAAGATGGTATCTATGTGGATTGCACCTTTGGGCGAGGCGGCCATAGTAAATTAATTTTAGACAAGTTAAATCAGGAAGGCAGATTAATTGCGATCGATCGAGATAAAGCTGCGTATGAGGAAGGTTTAAAAATTAAAGATGCGAGATTCGAAATCGTGCATGCACATTTTTCTGAGATCGATGAAGTATTGCAATCAAAAGGTATTTCTAAAGTAGATGGCGTGCTTCTTGATTTGGGTATCTCATCACCACAGATTGATGAGGGCGATCGAGGATTTAGCTTTAGATTTGATGCGCATCTTGATATGCGTATGGATCAGACAAAAGGCATTACCGCAGCAGAAGTCTTAAAGCGTATCGAACAGAAAGAATTAGAAAAGATTTTAAAAGAATATGGCGAAGAAAAATTCGCTAAAAGAATTTCGACTGCAATTATTAAAGAGAGAGATGAAATAGGTTCGATTGAAACAACAAAACAGCTTGCAAAAATTGTCGCAGACCATATGCCAAAAAAAGAAATTGGACAAGATCCTGCAACAAGAACATTTCAAGCATTAAGAATCTATGTCAATCGAGAACTCGAGGAATTGAAAGAAGTATTGCCTAAGATTTTAGAGCGATTAAAAACAGGCGGCATTATGGTGGTGATTAGTTTTCATTCACTCGAAGATAGAATTGTGAAACAGTTTATTAATGATGAAAAAAATAGAGATACCCTACCTTCTAATTTTCCAATTAGAAGTGAAGAATTGCCAAAGCCTCGATTAAATATCGTGACAAAACCTATACGACCAAGTGATGATGAAGTGAAAAACAACCCAAGATCGAGGAGCGGAATTATGCGAGTTGCCGAGAGGACCGCATATTAGATGACAAAAATAAATTTTATTTTATTTTTTGTGATAGTGCTTATGGCTCTTGCAAAAGTAAATTCTCAATATCAATCAAGAAGATTGTATTTTGAACTTGGGCAACAAAAAGAAATTGGACAAAAGTTAAATACAGAGTATAACCAGCTTCAACTAGAACAGAGCACATGGGCAATGCATGGAAGAATTGAAGATATCGCAAAAAAATCATTAAAGATGAAAATCCCTGAGCCTAAAAAAATTATTTTGTTGGAGCAATCTTGAGCCTATTTATAAACAATAAGGTTGAAAAAACATTCTTCGAGCTTTCTGGAATTCGTAGAAGATTAATTTTACTTTTTTTTCTAGCCGGATTTTTAACACTTATATTTAGAGCGCTATATTTGCAAAGTTTAGATAAAAACTTTTTGCAATCAAAAGGAAATGCTACAAGTACACGAGTGATTTCTCTATATGCAGATAGAGGAAAAATCACTGATAGGAATGGAGATATTTTAGCAATCAGCAGCCCAGTAGAGTCCGTGTGGGCAAATCCACCTAACGTTAAAATAAATAAAGAACAAAAATTAGAATTAGAAAATATTCTTAAGTTGACTGGTGATGAGGTCGATCAAAAACTTCTCAACAATAAAAAAGAATTTATATATCTCAAGAGACAAATTTCTCCTGATGATGCAAGAAGATTGCAAGCGCTTAAAATACCAGGAATATTTTTTCAAAAAGAGTTTAAGAGATTTTATCCAGCTGCTGATGTCACAGCGAATTTGGTAGGATTTACTAATTTAGATAATATTGGGCAAGAAGGTATTGAGCTTGCTCAAAATAAATTCCTTTCAGGGAAGCTCGGCAGTAAAAAAGTAATTAAAGATAATGCCGGAAAAATTGTTGATGATCTCCAAGAAGTTAAATTGCCTCAAGATGGCCATGATATAAAACTCTCAATCGACTCAAGAATTCAATATTTAACATATAGAGAGTTAGCTAAATCAATTGAGACTCATAAAGCTAAAGCCGGTTCAGCCATCGTATTAGATGCCAAAACAGGAGAAATATTAGCTATGGCCAATCTACCTTCATACAATCCAAATAATCTTAATGAAGGTGTAGGTCCTACAAGAAATCGAGCAGTGACGGATGTATTTGAACCTGGATCAACAATTAAGCCATTTACAGTATCTTCAGCAATAGACTCGGGAATTCTTAATCCAAGTTCATTGGTAGAAGTTTCATCAGGGTTCATGAAAATTGGATCAGCTACGATTCATGATGCCCATGCTGACGATAGTAAGCCTTTTATGACAGTTTCAGAAGTAATTGCAAAATCTTCCAATGTCGGAGCAGCAAGAATCGGATTAATGCAAACGCCAAAAAATTTATGGTCAACCTTAAACAAAGTAGGCTTTGGAATGCAAACAGGTGTTGGATTTCCCGGCGAAGTATCCGGAAGACTTCGTGATTATAAAAATTGGGGGAAAGTTGATCAAGCAACTATATCTTTTGGGCATGGTATTAATTTAACACTTCTTCAATTGGCGCAGTCATATACAGTTTTTGCAAATGATGGAGAAATGAAGCCAGTCACAATGTTCAAGAAAGAAGAAATTCCCATGGGAACAAAAGTATTCTCAAAGCAAACAGTTAAAACAATGGTGGAGATGATGGAGCAGGTTGTTGAGGAAGGTACTGGAAGTAATGCAAAAATAATGGGATATAGAGTTGCAGGTAAAACAGGTACAGCTGAAAAAATTGGAGTAAATGGGGCTTATGAAAAGAATAAAAATATAGGCTCATTTATAGGCTTGGCACCGGCTTCAAATCCAAGAATTATTATGGCAGTGATGATAGATGAACCAAGTCTTGGAAGTCATTACGGCGGATCCGTAGCGGCCCCAGTGTTTAGTAGCGTGATGGCTGATGTTATGAAGATATTAAAAATTCCTCAGGATTTAAAAACTCAAAATAAAGTTATGCCTCAAGATAAGGCTAATTCAAAAGAAACGATATGAAGAGTGTATTAAAAAAAATTGGCAATCACTTCTCTGATATATCAAACGACAGTAGACATACAAAAAAGAATTCTTTGTTTTTAGCTTATCCCGGCATGCATCATGACGGTAGGGATTATATTGAGGCGGCCATTAAAAAAGGTGCCAAAGCAATACTCTACGAAAAGAAAAATTTTGTATGGAAAAAATCATGGAACACAAAAAATTTTCCTGTAGAGGATTTAAAAAATAAAGAAGGTGAAATTGCAAATATATTTTTTAAAGAACCTTCCAAGCAATTACTTACAATAGGTATTACTGGTACAAATGGAAAAACATCATGCGCCTACTGGATGGCAGAAATACAAAATCTAATGGGCAAAAAAACAGGCGTAATAGGAACGCTTGGATTTGGATACAAAAAATTAAAATCGCATGCATATACAACCCCAGATGCAATTTCAAGCCATCGCATCTTAAAGCAATTTAAAGATAAAAAAATAAAATCAGTCGTAATGGAGGTTTCATCACATGCTTTATCTCAAGGCAGAGTGAACGGTATTCTTTTTGATCTAGCCGTATTCACAAATTTAACAAGAGACCATTTAGATTACCATCTCAATCTTAAAAATTATTTTAATGAGAAAAAAAAGTTATTTTATTTTTCATCGATAAAAGTTGCAGTTATTAATATTGATGATTTATATGGGAAAAAACTTAAAACTTTGCTCACTAAGAACAAAACTAAAGTTTTAAGTTATGGAATAAAAAGTGGTGATATTAGAGCGACAGATATTGCATATTCAAATTCGAGCACATCTTTTCGAATTGCCTACAAAAAACAAATATATCAAGTTGAAGCCCCTGTAGTTGGTGAATTTAATGTTTACAACTTATTGGCAGTAATCGCTTCATTAATAGCATCTGGTTATTCAATACAAAAAATTGTAAAACAAATAAGTCTTATCTCTCAAGTTCCAGGAAGAATGGAAAGATTAGGCTCTAAAAATACACCAAAGATTTTTGTTGATTATGCACACACACCAGATGCTTTAAAAAAAGTGCTTGAAACTCTCAAAAAACAAACTGATGGCAATCTTATATGTATATTTGGATGTGGAGGGGACCGGGATACAGGAAAAAGAAAAGATATGGCTCAAGTAGCTTCTAAAATAGCCGATATCAATTTTATTACGTCAGATAATCCAAGAAATGAAAACCCTGAAAATATCATTAATGAAATTAGTAAATATATGAAAGGCTCTTATCGTATTGAGCTTGATAGAGAGAAAGCAATAGATAAGGCAATTAAGCATGCTAAAAAAAATGACGTGATTCTCATAGCTGGAAAAGGCCATGAAACTTACCAAGAAATTAAAGGTGTTAGATACTCATTTAGCGATCAAAAATATGCAAGAAAAGCACTTAAAGCATACAAGGCAAACTAAATGAACCTAAATTTAAATCAGGTTAAAAAAATTGTTGGCGGAACCTATCAGGGAGATGAAGCCCTACTTAACAAAAAGATTAAGCGCATTTCTATTAATAGTAAAGACATTCATAAGGACGATCTTTTTATAGGCATCAAGGGTGAAAAATTTAATGGAGATCTTTTTGCATCAAGTGCTATTCAAAAAGGCGCTATTGCTGCAATTATTTCGACAAATCAGAAAGATACAAAAAATAAAATTATTGTGAAAAGCGGTCGAGAAGCCTTAGGCAAGTTAGCTCAATATTGGAAGTCACAATCAAAAATACCTTTAGTTGCAATTACTGGGAGCAATGGTAAGACCACCACAAAAGAAATGATTGGCAGCATTGTCTCATCACATCTAAAAAGCAAGAAGAAGCTTCTTATGAGTCAGGGAAATTTTAATAATGATATTGGCTTGCCCTTATCTTTATTAAATATAAAAAAAATACAAAAATGCGCTGTAGTTGAAATGGGCATGAACCATAAGGGTGAAATTAGTTATTTAAGTAAGATTGCGATACCTGATATTGCAGTGATCACAAATATTGCTGAAGCACATATTGAATTTTTTGGATCTAAAAAAGGAATTGCAAAAGCGAAATCAGAAATATTTGAAGGCTTAAAAAAAGATGGCACTGCGATCATAAATCGAGACGACGAGTTTTATAGCCTAATGAAAAATGCAGCTCGAACTAAAAAAATTATTTCATTTGGACTAAACAAAAAATCTGATGTTTATCTTAAGAAAACAGCGCAGGGCATTTCCCAAATTCACACACCTAAAGGCTCGGTCAATATTAAAGTGAAATTACAAGGGGAGCATAATTTAAAAAATGTGCTTGCAGCAGTTGCTTCAACGATTGCTCTGAAAATCCCATTAAAAACAATTAAAAAAGGTATTGAGGCTATTAAGCCAGTTCATGGAAGATTGGAAGTAAAAAAAGGCCTTAATGGATCAATGCTGATTGATGATACTTACAATGCAAACCCAGAGTCGATGCGGGCGGCAATTGATGTATTAGCCAATAAAGATTATGAAAAAATCTTAATAATCGGAGATATGGGTGAGCTCGGCAAAAAAGCAGCTCAATATCATGCTTCCATCGCGACCCATATCAACAAAAAGAAAACATTACATGTGGTAGGTATAGGTAAATTAACTAAACATACTATTGATAAGTGCAACGGTAATGCGAAATGGTTTAATAATAAAAAAGAACTTATTCAATACGTCAAATCAAAAATAAGAAAAAATTCATGTGTGCTTATTAAAGGCTCACGTTTTATGAAGATGGAAGAAGTGGTAGAAGCGCTTACTTAAAATTTTTAAGAAAGATAAAAATTATGTTGCTCGAATTATTTAAATTTTTAGCAAAAGAAATTCACGGATTTAATGTATTTAATTACATTACCTTAAGAGCGGTCATGGCTACTATTACATCGCTAGTTATTTCTTTTGCCTTTGGCCCATGGTTAATTAAAAAACTTAATCAATACAATATAGGTCAAGCCGTTAGATCAGATGGCCCCAAAGATCATCTTATTAAAACAGGCACACCTACTATGGGGGGAGGTTTAATATTAGTATCGATTATCGTGTCGACATTATTGTGGGCAGATATAAGAAACAACTATATTTGGGTGTTGTTGATTGTCACCCTTGGCTTTGGCCTTATCGGGTTTATAGACGACCTAAAAAAAGTAATTTATAAAAATCCAAATGGTATTAGTGCGGGCCAAAAATATCTCTGGCAGTCAATCATAGGTCTTGGTGCATCGATTTATCTTTGGTCTAACGCGGTTACTCCTGAACAAACATCACTTATCCTACCTTTCGTTAAAGACGTAAGTTTTTCGATGAATGGACTTACTTTTATTCTCTTGAGTTATATCGTCATCGTAGGAAGTAGTAATGCTGTAAATCTTACAGATGGACTTGATGGATTAGCGATTATGCCAGCAGTTTTGGTTGCAAGCGCCTTAGGTGTATTTGCTTATGTTGCTGGTAATTATGTTATAGCCAAGTATTTAGGTATTCCTTATATCAGTGGCGCTGGTGAATTAGCTATATTTTGTACTGCAATGGCAGGTGCTGGTTTAGGTTTTTTATGGTTTAACACTTACCCTGCAGAAGTCTTTATGGGAGATTTGGGCGCACTTGCTCTAGGTGCTGCCATCGGAACGGTCGCAGTTATTGTAAGACAAGAAATCGTTTTATTTATTATGGGAGGCATTTTTGTAGTAGAGACCTTCTCAGTTGCTATCCAAGTCATGTACTTTAAATACACTAAATTTAAATATGGCGTGGGCAAGCGAATTTTTCTTATGGCCCCACTTCATCATCATTACGAAAAAAAAGGCTGGAAAGAAACTCAAGTCGTTGTTCGATTTTGGATCATCACAATGATGCTTGTATTAATTGGGATCTCATCACTGAAGATTAGATGACGATTAACTTTAATAAGAAAAAAATTTTGGTAATTGGTCTTGGGGATACCGGCCAATCCGTATTACATTTTTTGATGAATAAAGAATGTGTTATTCACGCAATTGATACAAGATCGAATCTTGAAAACTTAGATGAAATAAAAGCGAGATTCAAAGGCATTAAATTCTCTGTTGGAGAAGCGTTTAACGATGAAGTGATTAATGATATTGAATTAATTATTATTAGTCCGGGCGTTTCATTAAAAGAAAGTTATGTTCAGAGTGCTTTAAATCAAGGCATACCTGTAATTGGTGATATTGAAATCTTTGCGCAAGTTAAATCAAATAGTTCAAAAGTTATTGGAATTACAGGCTCGAATGGCAAAACAACAGTCACTTCGCTTGTGGGGGAGCTATTAAAAGCAGCAGGCATATCGACTATTGTTGGAGGTAATATCGGTACTCCTATATTAAATACTCTCAATCAAAAAACGCCTGAAGTTTATGTTCTTGAGTTATCAAGTTATCAATTAGAAACAACATATTCATTGGCGCTTGAGTCTGCAGCAGTATTGAATATTTCAGAAGACCATATGGATCGATATTCATCAATTGAAGAATATGCGAAAGCGAAATATAGAATATTTAATCATGCCAAAAATAGTATTTTGAATCGAGATGACGAATATCTTAAATCTCAGATAAATGAAGATTCTGTGACATTTGGAAATCAGTTAGACTTAAAAAATTACGGTATTAAAAAGAATGGAAATCAATATTTCATCGCAAAAGGTAATGCTGAAATTATTTCTGTAGATGAAATTAAACTTAAGGGCGCACATAACATACAAAATATTATGGCCGCTTTGGCGCTTTGTGAGCCATTCAAAATTTCTAATGATGTGATTAAAAAAGTAATCAGTCAATTTAAAGCACCGCCCCATCGTGTTGAATATGTAGGCTCCATATCAGGCATTGATTTTTATAATGACTCAAAAGGTACTAACGTAGGTGCTACGATTGCTGCTATTCAAAGTATGACCAAGCCAACCTTGCTTATTGCAGGGGGAGATGGAAAAAATCAGAACTTCAAACCATTAATAAATCCATCTAAAATAAAAGTGAAAAATATTGCTTTGATTGGTAAAGATGCAAAAATCATGCAAGAGATATTTACTGACGAATCAATTCCAGTAAGCATTGAAAAAAATCTTGAATTAGCAATTATCAAATCTTTTGAATTGGCCAAATCTGGCGATGTAATTCTTCTCTCTCCAGCATGCGCAAGTACAGATATGTTTAAGAATTATGTACATCGCGGACAAGTTTTTAAAGATTGCGTAAGTAGATTAAAAAATAAATCATGATCGATAAATTTTCAAATAAATCGACAATAGATAAACCTTCTTTTGATCAAGGGCTCTTTTGGGTTTCGTCTATTCTGATCGCGATTGGTCTTATTATGGTTTACTCATCTTCAATTTCTTTTGCTGAATCTAGCAAATTAACTAAACATCAAAATTACTTTTTTTTACTAAGACAATCGATTTATATTTTATTAGGGTTTATTGGTGGATTTATTACCTTTCAGATCCCTATTCGTTGGTGGCAAAAGATGTCCCCTTATTTATTCGTGGCAGGCATGGTGTCTTTAATTCTTGTACTTATCCCTGGTATTGGCCATGTAGTGAATGGAAGTAGACGTTGGATTTCATTATTTATATTAAATATGCAACCTTCCGAATTTATGAAATTATTTACAGCGATGTATGCATCAGATTATGTCTTGAGAAAATCCAAAGAGATTGGTAGTTTTTTAAAAGGATTTCTTCCAATGGCATCAGTGATCATCTTAATAGGTGCATTATTATTACTCGAGCCAGATTTCGGCGCATTTGCTGTAATTTCAGTTATTGCGATGTGCACATTAATTTTAGGTGGGATCGATAAAAAAATACTGATGGGCTTAAGTATTGTTGCCCCTATTGGAATGGCAGCATTAATTTTTAGCTCTGACTATAGATATCAAAGATTAGTAGGTTTTTTCAACCCATGGGCTGATCCTTATGGAAAAGGTTATCAGTTATCACACGCTCTTATAGCATTTGGTCGCGGGGAATTTTTTGGCGTAGGACTAGGGGGTAGTGTCGAAAAATTGCTCTATTTACCAGAAGCTCATACCGATTTTATTTTAGCTGTATTAGCTGAAGAATTTGGTTTCTTTGGTGTACTGATCGTCATAGGGTTATTTTCATGGCTTGTGATTAGAGCTTTTGGTATTGCTAAAGAGGCCATCATTAATGAAAGTTATTATTCAGCGTTGCTATCTCAGGGCATTGGTATTTGGTTTGGCACACAAGGCATTATTAATATGGGCGTGAATATGGGACTTCTTCCTACTAAAGGTTTAACCTTGCCACTTTTATCTTATGGCGGCAGCGGCATATTAGCTAATATGATTGCGCTTGCTATATTACTCAGGATTGACTGGGAAAACCGAAGAGGCTTAAGGGGAATTTAACTACATGAAATCCCATAAAAAAATATTGATAATCGCAGGAGGCACTGGAGGCCACATTTATCCAGGTATTGCGATTGCCGATTATTTGAAAGCTAAAGGTTGGTCGATTACTTGGCTTGGAACTTCTCATGGCATGGAAAATAAGTTAATCGATAAAAAGCCTTATCAAAAAGCCATGATTGATATTACTGGCGTTAGAGGCAAAAGCTTTTTAAGTTGGTTAAAGCTTCCATTTAAACTTTTGATTGCATTAATACAATGTGCAAAAGCAATTAAAAAAGAAAAGCCAGATGTAGTGATTGCTATGGGTGGTTATGTTTCGTTTCCAGGCGGTCTTATGGCAAGGCTAATGGGTAAGCCACTTATTGTGCACGAACAAAATTCCATTCCAGGCCTCACCAATAAATTACTAGCAATGATCGCAACACAAATATATTCTGCGTTTCCGATTAAATTGATACGGGCCTCTCATAAAATTGGTAACCCAGTAAGAGATGGTATTAGAGAAATTAAACCACCCACCCTAAGATTTAAAGATAGAAAAGGCCCTTTGAGATTACTTGTTGTGGGCGGTAGTTTGGGAGCCAAATTTTTTAACGATACAATTCCTTTAAGTATTAAACAAATTAAACCTAAAAATAGACCAACGATTATTCATCAATCAGGCGAGAAACATTTTGAAGAATTAAAAGAAAATTATAAAAAATGTGGCATTAAAGCTGACTGTAGAGCTTATTTGGACCATATTGAAAAGGTTTATGAATGGGCAGACCTTGTCATAGCAAGGGCTGGCGCTCTCACGGTATCTGAATTTTCGGCGGCAGGCATTCCTAGTATATTGGTGCCGTTCCCTTTTGCTGTGGATAACCATCAGTTTTATAACGCAAAATACTTAAGCGATAAGAAAGCCGCGCGACTTATAATTCAGGAGGAGCTCACAACCGAATTATTAAGTGGTTTACTTAAAGACATGACAAGAAATGAATGCTTAAAAATGTCAAAAGCTGCATTGGAAAATAAAGCAACAAAACCTGAAGAAGTTATTTATCAAGCATGCGAGCAATTAATTAAAAAATGAAACACAATATCAACCGAATTCATTTTGTAGGTATAGGTGGCTCAGGCATGAGCGGTATCGCAGAAGTGATGCATAACCTAGGTTATTTTATCTCCGGCTCCGACATTCAGGATTCGCCAGTCACTTCAAGATTAAAAGAACTTGGTATTAAGATTTTTATTAATCATGCTGCAGAGAATATTAAAGATATTGATGTCATTGTTATTTCTTCAGCAATCGATAAAGCTAATCCCGAATTAAAAGCCGCTATAAAAAACAAAATCCCGATTATGCCGAGAGCCGAAATGCTTTCAGAATTGATGCGCTTTAAAAAGGGCATTGCTGTAGCGGGTACTCACGGCAAAACAACAACAACGAGTTTAATAGCTTCTATTTTGGCAGAAGCCTCAATGGATCCGACTTATGTTATTGGTGGAAGACTTTCTTCTTTAAATGCAAATGCCAAGCTAGGTAATGGTGAATATATTGTTGTTGAGGCAGATGAGTCCGACGCATCATTTTTACATTTGACGCCAGTATATTCTGTAGTGACAAATATTGATCAAGATCACATGGAAACATATGACAATGATTTTGATAAACTTAAAAAAACATATATCGAATTCATACATCGATTACCTTTTTATGGTGTGGTGATTGTCTGTATTGACGATCCCGTTATTAAATCTATTCTTCCTGAAATTTCTAGACCGATCATCACATATGGTTTGTCGGATGATGCAGATGTGCATGCTGAAGAAGTTGAAGCAGACGCAGGCAAAATGCATTTTAAAGTGACGATTAAACACTCTGATGTTGTTAAAAAAGACATGACTTTGAATCTACCAGGAAAGCATTACGTGAGAAATGCACTGGCAGCAATAGCATTAGCTGATGAACTTGAGATACCGATCTCTAAAACGATTGATGCCTTAAAGCATTTCAAGGGCGTGGGTCGAAGATTTGAAACTTATAAAAATTTAATCTTTGATAAAAAATCTTTTACTCTGGTAGACGATTATGGACATCATCCAGTTGAAATTGAAGCAGTCCTTGATGCAGCGAGGGATGCTTATCCAAATAAATCCATCCATCTTGTTTTTCAGCCTCATCGTTATACCAGGACAAGAGATTGTTTTGATGAATTTGTAAGAGTATTACAAAAGGCAGATAAAGTACTTCTCACTGATATTTATTCAGCTGGTGAAAAAGCAATTCCAGGAGTAAGTTCCATGGCGATGATGGATAGTATGAATAAAATTAAAAACAAAGTTTCTTTTGAAAAAGACATTAAAGAGTTAGCTAAAACAGCGCTTCAACATATTGATCAAGACTCGATTTTAATTGTTATGGGCGCGGGTTCGGTTGGAAGAGTAACCAAGGATATATTGAATATTGTAAACATATGACAAACGCATTAATTCTAAAGAATGAGTCATTAAACAAATACAACAGTTGGCGTGTAGGAGGAACTGCAGATACTTTATTCGCCCCACAAAATTTAGAAGATTTAAAAAATTTCTTAAAAGAAGAAAAATATTTAAAGCCTCTTACTTTTATTGGATTGGGATCAAATATCTTGGTAAGAGATGGTGGAATTAGAGGAACGGTTATTGTCATGCATGCTGCTCTAAATGAAATTCAAATGACTGATGATGGTGTGTATGCAGAAGCAGGTAATACATGTGCAAAGATCGCAAAAAATCTTGCTAAAGAACATTATGTTGGCGGAGAATTTTTTGCTGGTATTCCAGGCACAGTTGGAGGTGCATTGGCAATGAATGCTGGATGTTACGGTTCTGAAACATGGAATTATGTGACCCAAGTCAATATGATTGATGAAAAAGGCAATATAGTCACAAGATCAAAAAATGAATTTTTGATTTCTTATCGCGAAGTGGTTAAGCCTAAATTAAATGAATGGTTTGTAGGTGCTTGGTTTAATTTTAACAAAGACATGACTGCCGACCCAGAAAGTAAGATTAAAGAATATCTAAATCATAGAAAAAATACACAACCCCTCAATTGGCCTACCGCAGGCTCAACCTTTAGAAACCCTAAAGATACTTTTGCAGCAAAACTCATTGAAGAGAGTGGATTAAAAGGTTTTAGGGTAGGCAATGCAGAGGTATCAGATAAGCATGCGAATTTTATTATCAATTTAGGCAAAGCATCTGCAAAAGATATCGAAGATATTATTGATCATGTTGAGTCTGAAGTATTTAAAAGAAAAGGGATTAAGCTTGAAAGAGAAGTCAAAATTTTAGGAGACTTTCTAAATTGACGACTCACTTCGGAAAAGTTGCAGTGCTGATGGGGGGCGACTCAAACGAAAGAGCCGTTTCACTCTTAAGTGGTGACGCCGTATTTCAGGCTTTAAAACGCTTAGGCATTGAAGCAGAAGCTTTTGATCCATCCGATAGAGATATTGAGGAAATTAAAACTTTTAACAGAGTCTTTATAGCGCTTCACGGACGAGGCGGTGAAGATGGATCCATGCAAGCTTTTTTAAAATCAAAAAATGTTGCCTATACAGGCAGCGACTCTGCAAGCTCTGCCATTGGTATGGATAAGCTCAAAACAAAATTATTATGGCGCTCGCTTAACATTTCAACGCCAGATTTTTTACAAGTTACTGATAAAACTTCTTATACAGATATCGTCAATTCGATTGGCTCACCTTTTTTTATAAAGCCATCTAATGAAGGTTCAAGTATTGGGATCGATAAGATTAAAAATGAACAACAATATAAAGAAGCTTTTTTAAAGACATCAAAAATTGATGCAAATGTAATCGTTGAAAAATTTGTAGACGGCGAAGAATATACAGTAGCAATTGTGAACAATAAAACGCTACCAGTTATTAAAATTAAACCTAGCAACGAGTTTTATGATTACGAAGCTAAATATCTCAAAGATGATACGCAATATATTTGCCCTTCAGGCATAGAAAAAGCTAAAGAATCTCTCATCGCCAAAGAAGCCTTAGAGGCTTTTAAAGCAATTGGGTGTTCTAGTTGGGGTCGCGTTGATTTCATGATGGATCAAAAAGGCCATCATTATTTTATAGAAGTGAATACTTCACCTGGAATGACAAGCCATAGCTTAGTACCGATGGCTGCTAAAGAGATTGGCATTAATTTTGATCAATTAGTTTTAGAGATATTAAAAACTGCAGATGTTAAATAACCATTTAAAAATTTATTGGTTAGGTAATTTAGTTTTATTACTTAATATTATTTTGATACTTTTTTTATTAAGTTATCGATTTATGCATTTTGCTAAATTTCCGATTAGAGAAATTAAAGTGGTAGGCCAATATCAACATCTAGATGAAGATCAAGTCAGCATGATTTCAGATCGATTTGTTAAAGGTAACTTTTTTTCTTTAGATTTATATAGCACTAAGGAAGCGTTTACAAAATTACCTTGGATTAGAAATGTAAGTTTAAGAAGAGTTTGGCCAGATCAATTAGAAGTTTTTGTTGAGGAACATCAAGCAATAGGAAGATGGGGGGCGATAGCCTTAGTTAATGAAAATGGTGAAATTTTTCACGGGGCATCCGATGAAGACTTGCCGCTATTTTTTGGCCCAGAAGGGACGGAGAGTTACATAGCATTGGAGTACAAAAAAATGCAAAATATTTTAGATAAAAAACAATTAAAAATTGCGCAAGTTTCCCTATCTTCTAGGTACACTTGGGACATTAGAACAACTAATAATATGAAAATTATTTTAAGCAAAGATAACGTCGAAGAGAATCTAACTCGCTTTACGTCTCAGTATGACAATATTTTAGCTTCGGTTAAAAGAATTGGTTCGGCTGACTTAAGATACCCCAATGGTTTTGCTATTAAAAAATCTACTGAACCCATTCAAAAAATAGATGGTGGTGAGAGGCCGCTTATATGATTAAACAAAAAGAAGAAAAAAATCTCATCGTTGGCCTAGATATCGGTACATCCAAGATTGTGGCTATTGTGGCTGAATTACAACCAGACGGCTTATTAAATGTGATTGGATTAGGTCAGCATAGCTCAAAAGGATTAAAAAAGGGCGTCGTCATCAATATCGATTCCACTATGGAAGCCATTCAAAGAGCGATTGAAGAAGCAGAGCTCATGGCAAATTGTAAAATCACTGATGTATATACCGGTATTGCTGGTAGCCATATTAAAAGTATCAATTCTCATGGCATGGTGAAGATTAAAGATACCGAGGTTTCCCAGTTGGATGTGGATAAAGTGATTGAGACTGCTTGCGCTATTACACTCCCTAATGATCAACAAGTCCTTCATATTTTGACGCAAGAATATGTAATCGATGGCCAGGAGGACGTAAGACAGCCTCTCGGTATGAGTGGTATGAAATTAGAGGTAAAGGTTCATATTGTCACAGGCGCGATTGCGGCCGCCCAAAATATTGTCAAATGTATCAAGCGTTGTGGTCTTGAAGTATCTGAATTGGTTTTGCAACCTTTAGCTTCAAGTATGGCAGTGCTTACGGATGATGAAAAAGAATTAGGTGTGTGTTTGGTTGATATTGGCGGCGGTACAACTGATATTGCAGTATTAAGACATGGATCTATTCGTCACACAGCAGTTATTCCGATTGCTGGCGATCAAATCAATAACGATATTGCAGTGGCGTTCAGAACTCCATTGCCATCAGCTGAAGAGATAAAAATTAAACATGGTTATGCTGCAAGAAGTTTAGCTTCAGCTTCAGAACAAATTGAAATTCCTGTGGTAGATGGAAAAGAATCTAAAACTATTTCAACGCTTTCATTAGCAGAGGTCATTGAAGCTCGATTGGTGGAGCTTTATGAGCTTGTTGCAAGTGAGTTGAAACGAAGCGGCATGGAAGATATGATAGCTTCTGGCATTGTGATTACAGGTGGATCATCCTTGATGAAAGGTATGGTTAATCTCGGTGAGAGTGTGTTTAGAATGCCAGTTAGAATTGGCACACCAAGAAATGTAGGCGGCTTGTCTGAGGTTGTTGATAATCCAAGATACTCTACAGGTATTGGATTATTGCTTATGGGCAAAGGGCAATTAGAAAAAGAAATGATGAATCAAATTGATGGCAATTCAATAAACCAAATCTTCATGAAAATGAAAAATTGGTTTCAAGGTAACTTTTAATTCTTGGAGATAGGATATGTTTGAAGTTGTTGATAGCAAATCACAAAATGCCATCATAAAAGTCATTGGTGTAGGCGGCTGTGGCGGGAATGCTATTGATCATATGATCGATAAGAATTTAACTGGCGTTGAATTCATCTGTGCTAATACTGATATGCAAGCACTGAAAAAAAGCCGGGCAAGTCATATATTGCAAATTGGACAAGCAATGACCAAAGGGTTAGGTGCTGGAGCTAAACCCGAAATCGGCAAACAAGCAGCTATCGATGATAAAGAAAAAATTATTAGCTCCATTAAAGGTGCTGATATGTTATTTATAACCGCAGGTATGGGCGGCGGAACTGGAACAGGAGCTGCGCCAGTGATTGCGCAAATTGCAAAAGAATTAGGTATTTTAACGATCGCAGTTGTCACAAAACCTTTTTTATTTGAAGGCAAAAGAACAACAATAGCTGCAGATGGTATTAATGAATTAGTTCAATACGTGGATTCTTTAATTGTTATTCCAAATGAAAAATTAATGGAAGTATTGGGCGAACATATTCCATTCCTAGAAGCCTTTAATGCTGCTAACGATGTATTGCATAACGCAGTTTCGGGCATTTCAGAAATTATTAACAGTCCCGGTTTAGTCAATGTGGACTTTGCTGACGTGAAGACAGTGATGGGTGAAATGGGTATGGCTATGATTGGTTCGGGTGTAGCTCAAGGTGAGCATCGTGCCTACAAAGCATCTCAAGCTGCAGTTGCAAGCCCACTTTTAGAAGATGTGAATTTAGTGAATGCGCGTGGAGTGTTAGTGAACATCTCAGCAAGCAGCAAATTTACACTTAAGGAATATCATGAGGTAATGGAAACAATTAAACAGTTTGCAGCAATTGATGCTACTGTCATTGTTGGTAATGTCATTGATGAAGCAATGGGAGATTCAATTCGAGTCACCGTTGTGGCAACAGGTTTAGCTCAAAATGTAAAACAAAGAATGCCACGCATCGAACCTAGGCCAATCATACAAAATAAGCCCCCTGTGATTGAGGATGAACCAACTAACGATGATGAGCCTGATGTATTCAGTTCAAATGAGAATAGAGCGCAAGTTGAAATTATGAAAATGTCAGGCATGGAAGAATACGATATTCCTGCATTCTTAAGAAAAAAAGGCGAATAAGTATTTAATGATTAAACAAAGAACCATTCAAAAATCTGTGCAGACTTCTGGCGTAGGTCTTCATAATGGCGAGAAAGTAACAATGACACTTAAGCCTGCTGAAGTCGACCAGGGTATTGTTTTTCGAAGGGTTGATCAAAAGAAAAATCACGAAGTTAAAATAAGTCCTGATGCGGTTAAAGATACTAAGATGTGTTCAGCTATTGGGGAAGGTGCTTCACGTGTAGCGACAGTTGAACATTTAATGTCAGCATTATCAGCTACAGGTATCGATAATATTATTATTGAATTAAATGGCTCTGAAGTACCGATTATGGATGGAAGCTCTATCCCCTTCATTTATCTTCTTCAAACTGCACAAATTAAAGAACAGGATGCCCCGAAAAAATTTGTATTGATAAATGATGTTATAGAAGTAAAAGATAAAGATAAATGGGCAAAATTCGAACCATACGAAGGATTTAAAGTTGATTTTACAATCGACTTTCCTCATCCAGTATTTGATGAGTCAACGAATAAAGTTGCCCTAGATTTTTATGATAAATCCTATATCACAGAAATTAGCCGTGCACGCACGTTCGGATTTATGCAAGAAGTCGAATATTTAAGATCTAATGGATTAGCTAGAGGCGGATCGCTTGATAATGCGATTGTTTTAGATGAATATAAAATTATTAATACCGATGGGCTTCGCTACAATGACGAATTTGTGCGACATAAAATACTCGATGCCGTCGGCGATCTCTATATGTTGGGCTATTCAATCATAGGCAATTTTAAAGCCTACAAATCAGGTCATGAATTAAATAATAAATTATTGCTGGCATTGCTTTCCAATAAACAAAGCTGGAGTCTTACCACTTTAGATAGTAGGGATCCTAAAACATCGAATTTGGCAACACGCTACATCAATTCTAAGAGTGGGATTTTAAATCAGTCAATGGCAGGAGTTTACCAATGAATATTTTAAGATTTTGTATCTTTTTATTGCTTGCAATATTAGTAGCATTTACCTTTTTATATTTAAATACAAAAAATAAAAAATATATAAAGTATTTAAAAATCACAACTAACGTCACATTAATTCTGATTCTTATATTTATAATAAGATTGCTTTAACTTCAAAGTGGCTCAATCAAAAAAAACAATTGCAATTTTTGGGGCTTCAGGCTTCTTGGGCTCCAGTATTGTCTTGGCACTTAATCAATCCAATTATCGTCTAAAATTATTTTCACGGAATAAAGAAAAAATCAAATTTTGGACGGTGAATCCGAATATTCAAATATTTGACTTTAATCTTGACGATCTCACGCAAGTAAAAAAAGATTTAAAAAATACGGATGTTGTCATTAACCTCTTGGGGATTCTTCATCAATCTAAAAAAGATTCTTTTGATAAGATTCACCATCTTTGGCCGAGCCATTTAGCTAAAACGATGAAAGAGTTGGGTATTAAGCGGCTATTGCATGTTAGCGCTTTGGGCGTAGGCTCTAATGCCGCTAGTTTATATCTCAAATCAAAAATACTTGGTGAGACCGCATTACTTAAACAAAAAGATCTATATTTAACAATATTAAGACCTTCTATTATTTTTGGAGTAAAAGATAATTTTATTAATATGTTTAAGTTGCTCGTGAAATGGCTACCTGTGATAGTCCTATTATCCCCTCAATCGAAATTTCAACCGATTTACATTGAAGATGTTTCAAAAATCATCACTAAAAGTCTTTGGGATAAAAAAACATACGGAAAAGTTTATGAATTAGGCGGTCCTGATGTTTATTCACTTAAAGAAATTATTAAGCTAATTATTAAGTCTGAAAAATTACAGCGCCTTATCATTCCTCTTAATAAACCACTTTCATATATGTTTGCATTAAGCATGGAAATGTTGCCAATTAAAATATTGACTCGAGATAACTGGAGATCTATGCAGGTTGAAAATGTAGTAGATATTCAGTATGCAATACCATATCGATACTCTCAGGAGCGTTTGGAGCATTATCTAGAAAATAAAAAAAATAGACCGGCTATGCGAGCTAAATATAATTTTTATAGAAGTAAATCTGGTCGATAAATGAAAATCTATCTTGTGGGCGGTGCTGTGAGAGATCAGATCATGGGCTTATCGGTTAAAGATAAAGACTATGTTGTTGTAGGGTCGACTTCTGAAGAAATGGTGAAATTAGGTTATAAGCCAGTGGGTAAAGATTTTCCAGTTTTTTTACATCCCAAAACACATCATGAATATGCGTTAGCAAGAACAGAACGCAAAATTTCAAAAGGATATAAGGGCTTTAAAGTCTATGCTTCAAAAGAAGTGACTTTAGAGGAAGATCTAAAACGCAGGGACCTCACAATCAATGCTATTGCCAAGGATACGAGAGGTCAGTTTTTTGATCCCTTTCATGGTATTCAGGACATTAAAAATAAAGTTTTACGTCATGTTAGTTCTGCTTTTGTGGAAGACCCTATTCGTGTATTACGTATCGCTCGATTTTCTGCTCGATTTCATCAGTTTAAAATCCATCCCAAGACAGAAGCCATTCTAAAGCAGATTGTAAAAAATAAAGAAATAGAAGCTGTAGCATCAGAAAGAATTTGGCATGAATTATTTGTTGGATTTTCTGAAAAAAAATCTTATTTAATGCTAGAAGTTCTTCATAAATGTGGGGCGCTTAAATTATTACTACCAGAAATGAATTATGCTAAACATAAAAATTCCATAAAGAAGAGTTTTGAATATGCATTCAAGTCAAAGCATTCCCCTGAAATTAAAGCAGCTTTATTTTTTATGTATCTCTACCCTCTAAAAGTAAATAGCAAGATTCAAGAAGAAATTTACACAAGGCTATCTGTGCCGAATGCAGTAAAAAAATTAACTGAAAAGACAATAGCGAATTTATCCGATCTAAAGCAATTTAAAAAACTCAAACCTCGCCAAATTTTAGATTTGATTTACAAAATGGATTTATTTAGAAACCCAGATATGCTTTTAGATGTAATGAAAATCTTTGAGGCTTTTATCAGTAGTCAGTCAAATCAATTAAGAACAGCTTCAACAACTTTAAAATCCTTAAAGAAGTATCTGAAGCATCTTAATAAATTAAATCTAAGTTCAATTAGTCAGAATAAGCGTGGCCTAGATATTAAAGATGCGATTTATGAGGCGCGCCTGCAAGTATTAACAAAACTTATCTAATTGTTTTAAATTAATTGGGTAATTTTTGTAATGCGCTTCCTCACAAAAATTGTTTTTTTATTTTGCCTAGATACTAGAATCGTTTTCATACCAATCTTGTAAGCAGTTTTTAAATTAGCAAGATCATCTTCCACCATGACACATTGATGAGCTTTTTTTCCAACTCGCCTTAAAATTTTCCTGAATGCAAAAATTGATGGCTTGGGATTGAAGCGCGTTGATTCGATACTATAAACCGCAGAAAAATATTTTTGAATATTCAGTGATTTAATAATTGCGATCGCATAGTGAAGCGGGGCATTTGTAAACACAATCTTTTTCCCTTTGATTTTTTTTAAAGTATTTTCTAGAGTATGGGATTGTTTCACAAATTTTGATAGCTCTTCCGCATCGTGTGTGTTGAGTAAAAATTCTTTTGGGTCAACATCGTGATTTTCCATCAAACCTTTTAAAGTTGCGCCATAAACTTTCCAATATTGATTGCGAAGGTCATGCGCATCTTGATGGCTGATTTGAAGTTTTTGACTGACGTAGGCAGTCATAGATTGATTGATACTTGGAAATATTTTGGAGCTTGCGTCGTGCAGTGTATCGTCTAAATCAAAAATCCAAATTTTTGACAATTATTTTGCCTTAATTAAAGTGCCTACACCCTCGTCGGTTAATACTTCTAATAAAAGCGCATGCTGCACTCTGCCATCGATAATATGAACGCTTTTGACCCCACTTCTTGCAGCATCAAGTGCCGAACTTATTTTAGGTAACATGCCGCCTGATAAAGTACCATCTTCGACAAGTTTATCAATTTCATTAGGTGTTAATCCGGTGAGCAGCGAGCCTTTTTTATCTAAGACACCGGGTGTATTAGTAAGTAAGATTAATTTTTCTGCACTTAATACTTCAGATAATTTTCCAGCCACAAGGTCAGCATTAATATTATAAGTTTCCCCATTGGTACCTACTCCAATTGGTGCGATCACAGGAATAAAATCGCCTTCATCTAGAAAATTAATAATACTCGGGTTAATTGATGCAATCTCACCTACATGCCCCAGATCTATGGTTTTTTTGGGGTCCGCATCATTTTTTACAACAAGTTTTTTGGCATGAATAAAATTTCCATCTTGACCTGTGAGGCCTACAGCTTTTCCACCATGCCTATTAATTAGATTTACAATTTCTTTATTGACTTGTCCGCCGAGAACCATTTCTACAATATCCATGGTTTCAGTGTCAGTGACTCTCATACCTTGAATAAACTCACCCTTTTTGCCAAGCTTATCAAGATGTTCATCGATCTGGGGGCCGCCACCATGAACGACGACTGGGTTCATACCTACTAATTTTAAAAGCACGACATCGCTCGCAAATGATTGCTTTAGATTTTCGTCGACCATGGCGTTGCCACCATACTTAATAACGATGGTTTTTCCAAAGAACTTTTTAATGTACGGCAAAGCTTCGCTTAATATTTTGGCTTTGTGTTCCGGTTTAACGTCGTGACTCATTTTTATACCTATAGTTTTTTTAAGATTTTAAAGCTTTTTAATAAAAAATTTTGAATTTCTTTGAGGCAAGTAAGACTCCAATCTTTTTTTAGGAAGTTTTTGGATGTTCTCTTCTTTAAATCCTTTTTCAATAAACCAATGTTCAGTTCTTGTCGTTAGAGCAAATAAATACTTGTAACTTTTTTCTCGTGCAATTTCTTCGCAATAATTATAGAGTTTTGAACCAAAGCCTTTTGATTGGTAGTTTTTGTTAATTGCAAAACACGCAAATTCAACATGATCGTTGTAAGGATATAAAGCGGCACAACCAATAATTTTCTTATCGTGCTCGATCACGAAAAAGTTTTCTATGTCGTGATCAATCCGCTCTTTGCCCCTTTTGATAAGATAGCCGCCCGCCTCTAAAGGGTTAATCAGTTTGTGAATACCTTTGACGTCATTATGATTGGCTTGTCTGATCGTATCGAGCGCTTTTTCTGTGATGACAGTGCCTACACCTTCATCCGTAAATAATTCTTGAAGAATAGCACCATCAATATGCCTATTAATTAAATGAATTTTATGAATACCGGCTTCGGAAGCTTTGATCGCAATCTCTAGTAGATCCAGTTCATTTGAATTAATATTGATGAGCTCATGTTTTTTAGGATTATTTTTTGCGATACTTTTATATAGATTGACAGCTTTTTCTAAAGTCATTTCGTGCAGCAACTCATTCCTTAAATTAAAAATACCATCAGAATCTATAAGAAGAATCAGTTTATCTGCCTCTAGTGCGATAGATGTTTTGAGTGCGACATCTTCCATGGTGAGATTAAACACTTCACCTGTCGGTGAATATCCGATAGGAGATATGACAACTAATTCTTTGTTATCTAATTTTTTCTTAATCGCAGCACTATCAATCTTCCTTACTTCGCCGGTATGTTGCATGTCGACGCCATCGATTACACCCAAAGGTTTTGCCGTAATAAAGTTTCCGCTAGAAACTTTAATATCACTCCCTGCCATAGGTGAGTTTAAAAGACTGGAAGAAAGCGTGGATTCAATATTAATTTTAATTAGACCATTGGCCTCTTTAACAGCCTCCATGCCCGAGTCATCAGTGACGCGAACATTTTGCACAAGCTGGGTTGAGATTTTTTTCTCTTTAAGTTTTTGGTCGATTTGAGGTCTTGCGCCATGGACGAGCACAATTTTGACGTTTAAGCAGGTCAATAAATTGATGTCGTGAGAGAGGGCTGTAAATTGATCTTCATTGAGAAGTTCACCCCCAAATGCAATGACAAATGTTTTATTACTAAAGGTGTTGATATAGGGGGCTGCTAACCTAAACCATCTTGCAAATGTTTGGCTATCTAATTTTTGAATGGGGTTAGGGGAAGTCTTATTTTGAAAGAGACTAGAGGGCGCACAATTGAGCACTTCACATATTTTAAGTAGTTGCGCTTCACTGACATTTTGGGCACCTCTTTCTATTCTAGAAAGATTGCCAGGATCGCTCGCAATTTTTTCCGCTAAGACTTGAAGGGTGAGCCCTAAAGACTTTCTTCTCTTTCTGATTGCTTCGCCAAGTGACATAAGGTAATAATTTGCATAAAATACATATTTTACATGTATTTTTTACATAAATACCATAATTTTTGCGTATTATGCAAAATCACCCCATAAATTTTGCAAAATAGAAAGGGCAACGATAGGAGCTGTTTCCGTTCTTAATATTCTTTGACCAAAATTCACAGGGATAAAAGCATGATTTAAAGCCAAGGCCATTTCTTTTTCTGAGAAGCCGCCTTCGGGCCCCACCATAAACACAATCGAATTAGATGGCTTATCTAAGTGATTTATGTTTTGTGCTTTTGATGGTGTGAGGATTAATTTTAAGTTATCTGTTTTTAGGGTTTCTTCACTCAGCCATTGATTTAAATGGAGTGGTCTTAATATATTTGGGATGGCGCTTCGTCCAGTCTGTTCACATGCGGAGATAGCGACAGTTTTCCAGTGGTCAAGTTTCTTATCTGCCCTTTCCTGATCTAATTTAATGATGGATCGTTCCGTTAATAGAGGTTGAATAGTATGAACGCCGAGCTCAACAGCTTTTTGAATAATCCAGTCCATTTTATCCCCTGCCGCGAGACCTTGGACTAACGTTATCTTTAGAGAAGATTCATGATTGACTTCATATTTATCGATAATTTCAACGGATGTTTTATGTTTCGATACCTCAATCACTTTTGCGACATAATCAAAACCATCGCCATTAAAAAGAGCGAATTGATCACCCACTTTTAATCTTAAAACTTTTGTAGCGTGAATATGCGTTTGCGCGCTTAATTCAACGACATGTTTGAGTTCTAGGTTTTCAGAGTGGTAAAATCGATTTTCTTCCATAGTCAATTCTTCTAATAAGTAAGCTATATTAAGGCATAAAACATGGTTAGTTTAAATACTCCGCTTTGTGATTTTGGTTGGAAAGCCATTGATTTTAATTTACAAGGCGTTGATAACACATTTTGGACTCTAGAAAAATCAAAAGGCGATAATGGTTTACTTGTGATGTTTATATGTAATCACTGCCCATATGTGAAAGCGATATTACCAAGACTTATCCATGATGTTCGAGCTCTAAAAGATCTGGGCATTCAAACGATTGCCATTCAGAGCAATGATCCTTTAAATTATCCTGAAGACTCGTTTGAAAATATGAAGCGTATTGCACATCAATCTCATTTTTCTTTTCCTTATGTAATTGACGAAACTCAAGAAGTCGCAAGAGCTTATAAAGCTATTTGTACACCTGATTTTTTTGGCTTTAATCGCAGTCTAGAGTTGCAATATCGTGGCCGTTTTGACGCAACAGGTCGCGGAGATCCACCGCCCGATAATACGCGTGATTTATATGAAGCTATGAAGCTTATTGCTGAAACACAAACAGGCCCTATCGAACAAAAATCAAGCATTGGTTGCTCTATTAAATGGCGGGAATGAAAAGCATTTGGAGCAAATAATCAAGAGGCAAAAAGACCCTATTCGCCTTGCTGAAAAGGGCTATTTAAGCAATAATTTAGGTAAAAATAAAATCAATTTTTTAACTTTACATTTAGTACGCAAATATTTAAAAAATATTTGCAATGCTGTCAATTTCGGGAGGCAATAATGGCAACACGTCAAGATTTAGCTAACGCAATTCGTGCGTTATCAATGGATGCAGTTCAAAAGGCAAACTCAGGACACCCAGGTGCACCTATGGGTATGGCTGAAATTGCTGAGGTTGTATGGAATCATCATTTACAACATAACCCTACTAATCCAAATTGGGCTAATCGTGATCGCTTTATTCTTTCGAATGGCCATGGATCAATGTTGATTTATTCATTGCTTCACCTCACAGGTTACGACTTACCGATGGATGAAATTAAAACATTCCGTCAACTTCATTCTAAATGTGCAGGCCACCCCGAATATGGTTATGCACCAGGCGTTGAAACAACGACAGGGCCTTTAGGTCAAGGTATTAGCAATGCGGTAGGTTTTGCAATGGCTGAAAAATTACTCGCTAATCAATTTAATAAACCTAACCATAAAATCGTAGATCACCATACATATGTATTCTTAGGTGACGGTTGTATGATGGAAGGTGTATCTCACGAAGCTTGCGCTCTTGCAGGAACATGGGGTCTTGGTAATTTAATTGCTTTCTGGGATGACAACGGTATTTCTATCGATGGTCACATCGAAGGTTGGTATACAGATGACACAGCTAAACGTTTTGAGTCATACGGCTGGCATGTAATTCCAAATGTCGATGGCCATGATTTTGAAGCTATTAATAAAGCAGTTGAGGCTGCGAAAAAGATCACAGACAAGCCATCGTTAATTTGCTGTAAAACTATTATCGGTAAGGGTTCACCTAACAAATCTGGATCGCATGATTGTCATGGATCAGCATTAGGTGATGCTGAAGTTGCTGCTACAAGAGAAGCAATTGGTTGGAAGCATGATCCTTTTGTGATTCCTGAAGATGTTTACGCAGGATGGAGCGCTAAAGATAAAGGTGCTAAAGCTGAAGCGGCATGGAACGATAAGTTCGCAGCTTACGAAAAAGAATTTCCAGATTTGGCAGCTGAATTTAAACGTCGTATGAAAGGCGATCTTCCAAAAAATTGGAAATCATCGACAGATGCCATGATTAAATCAGTCAATGAAAAAGCTGAAGTACTAGCAACACGTAAAGCATCGCAAAATGCAATTGCAGCGCTTGCACCAATCTTGCCAGAGTTTGTAGGTGGTTCAGCAGACTTAACAGGATCTAACTTAACAAGCTGCTCATCATTCCAACACGTAAGCGGAAAGACACCAGGTAATTATATTTCTTATGGTGTTCGTGAATTTGGTATGGCAGCGATTATGAACGGTATGGCACTTCATGGTGGCGTACTTCCATTTGGCGGCACATTCCATATGTTCTCTGATTACATGAAGAACGGGATGAGAATGGCGGCGCTTATGAAACAAAGAGTAATCTATGTATTAACGCATGACTCAATTGGTCAAGGTGAAGACGGTCCAACGCATCAACCTATCGAAACTACTTCAGGCCTTCGTTATATTCCTAGAATGGACGTATGGAGACCAGCAGATTCAACTGAAACAGCAGTAGCATGGGTAGTCGCTGTGGAGAGTATTCATAATCCAACCAGCTTAGTATTAAGCCGACAAAATACTTCATTTACAAAAAGAACTGATGCGCAAATTGATTTAATTCGCAAAGGTGCTTATGTATTAGCAGAAGCAGAAGGCGGTAAAGCAGATGTAATTCTGATTGCAACCGGATCAGAAGTGGATCTTGCATTGAAATCACAAGCTGCATTGAAAGAACAAAACATTAAAGCGCGTGTAGTTTCTATGCCATCAACTAATGTATTTGATCGACAAGATCAAGCATACAAAGATAGCGTATTAACCAAGGGTGTTAAACGTGTTTCAATTGAAGCGGGTGTAACCGATTTCTGGAGAAAATATATTGGTCTAGATGGCGCCGCAGTAGGTATTGATACATTCGGTGAATCAGCACCTGGTGGCGCGTTATTTAAACACTTTGGATTTACAGTAGAAAATGTGGTTTCAACTGTTAAATCAATTCTGTAATTATTATTGAGTAAGTTGAATAAGGCATCTCAAATTTGAGATGCCTTATTTTTTACTGAGGAAATCTTTATGGCAATCAAGATAGCAATCACAGGATTTGGAAGAATAGGGCGTTTAATATTAAGATCGATTTATGAATTAAATCGTAAAGATATTAAAGTGGTTGCCATTAATTCGAGTCGCGGTGATGCAGCATCTAATGCCCATTTATTAAAATACGACAGTACACACGGTAAATTTAATGCCGAGATCAAAACAAATGATCATGAAATAATTATCAACGGTGACGTGATTAATTTTTTCACCACAAGAAATCCTGAAGAGTTGCCTTGGGACAAATTAAATGTAGATGTTGTCATGGAATGTACCGGCGCTTTTACGAGCAAAGAAAAATCAATCGCACATCTGAAACAAGGCGCTAAGAAAGTATTGATTTCTGCACCTGGCGATAAAGATGTAGATGCAACTATCGTGTATGGCGTTAATCATCAAATTTTAAAAGCAACTGATACAGTTGTTTCTAATGCCTCTTGCACTACTAACGGTTTGGCTCCAATGGTTAAGCCCTTGCATGATAAATTAGGGATTGTTACAGGTCTTATGACAACGATTCACTCATATACAAACGACCAATATTTAACTGACAATCAACATAAAGATCCAAGAAGAGCTCGTTCTGCAACGACTTCAATGATTCCAACAAAAACAGGTGCAGCAGATGCTGTGGGTTTGGTCATACCTGAATTAAAAGGTAAGCTAGATGGGATTGCTATTCGTGTTCCAACATTAAATGTTTCATTGGTTGAACTGACTTTTACGCCGAAGAAAGCGACATCTAAAGATGAGGTGAATCGCATTATAAAAGAAGCGGCTAATCAAGGAAGTTTAAAAGGCATATTAATTTATAACGACGAACCTTTAGTTTCGGTAGATTTTAATCATACTGAAGCATCTTCATATTTTGATTCAAATTTAACTAAGGTGAGTGAAGATGGTTTGCTTGTGAAAGTCTTTGGCTGGTATGACAATGAGTGGGCTTTTAGTTGCCGCATGATTGATACAGCTATTGCTATGATGTCAGCCAAATAAATAGTTGTTTAATGAATATTAAAAGACTTGTCGATTTAGATCTTAAAGATAAAAGAGTTTTTATTCGCTCAGATCTGAATGTCCCCATTCAAGATGGAAAGATTACCTCTCCTAAAAGAATTCTAGCTTCCATTCCCACTATTGAATTTGCTCTTCAAAAAGGCGCTAGTGTGATGGTGACATCCCACTTAGGCAGACCCGAAGAAGGAAAATATAGTAGCGAGGATTCGCTTAAGCCTGTAGTTGATTTCTTACAGAGCCATCTTACGTATCCGGTTCATCTTGTTTCAGATTGGGTTAATTCTTCGTTTGATATTGCCCCAGGTCAATTAACAGTTTTAGAAAATTGCAGATTTAATGTAGGTGAGAAAAAAAATGATGAGGCATTAGCAAAAAAATATGCTTCACTGACAGATATTTTTGTGATGGATGCATTTGGAACAGCTCATCGTAAAGAAGCTTCCACATACGGTATTGCAGAACATGCAAAGATTGCTTGTGCAGGCATTCTATTTGTAGCCGAACTCGAAGCCCTTGAGAAAGCATTATTAGAGCCTTCTAGGCCTATGATTGCCATTGTAGGTGGAAGTAAAGTCTCTTCAAAATTAAGCATATTAGATACCTTATCTGACAAAGTAGATCAGCTTATTGTGGGTGGTGGTATTGCAAATACTTTTATCAAAGCCATGGGGTTTGAAATCGGTAGTTCCATGTACGAAGAGGATCTTGTGCCTGCAGCTAGAAAAATAATCGATAAACTAAAAAAGCGTGGCGCTTCTCTGCCAGTTATTTCAGATGTTGTTTGTGGTAAAAAGTTTGACGTCAATGAGGTCGCCATTACAAAAAATATTAATGACGTTCATAAAGATGACATGATATTTGATCTAGGTAAAAATTCAGTAAATGAAATTGTGAAATGTATTCATAATGCTAAAACTATTATATGGAATGGGCCTGTTGGAGTATTTGAATTTGATCAATTCGCAAAGGGCACTGAGACGATGACACATGCGATTGCAAATTCTGAAGCATTCTCACTTGCAGGAGGTGGCGATACGATTGCTGCAATAGAAAAATTTAATGTTGCAAAAGATATTTCATATATTTCAACAGCAGGCGGTGCGTTTTTAGAGTTTGCAGAAGGCAAAAAACTTCCTGCTATTGAAATTTTAGAAAGAAGATTTTAAATGGCTCACACCCAATTAATAGGAACATCCATTAAAAGCCTTCCTTTGCTTCACAAAGGTAAAGTGAGAGATATATATGAGATTGATGATAAACATCTTTTGATTGTAACGACAGACCGATTATCAGCATTTGATGTTGTGATGAATGAGCCTATTCCTTACAAAGGATTTGTACTTACACAAATGGCTGATTTTTGGTTTCAAAAACTTTCTTATGTGGTTGCAAATCATTTATCAGGTATTACACCCGAAAGTGTTGTATCTGAAAACGAAGTTGCTCAAGTGAAAAATCGCGCTATTGTCGCACGTAAATTAAAAGCACTTCCTATTGAAGCTATTGTTCGGGGTTATTTATCAGGCAGTGGCTGGAAAGATTATCAAAATACACAAACAGTATGTGGCATAAAACTTCCACAAGGCTTAAAAGAATCTGCAAAATTAAATGAGCCTATATTTACACCTTCCAGTAAGGAAGCGGTCGGGCAACACGATGAAAACATTTCATACGAAGAATGTGAGGCTCGTATTGGAAAAGAGATTGCATCACGTATTAAAGAAATTAGTATTAAGTTATATCAAGAAGCATCGGCTTTCGCATTGACAAAAGGCATTATTATTGCGGATACAAAATTTGAATTCGGTTTGGATGACAAAAATAATTTAGTGCTTATTGATGAAATATTAACGCCGGACTCTTCTCGTTTTTGGCCTTTGGATCAATATCGCGAAGGTACATCTCAACCAAGTTTTGATAAACAATTTATTAGGGATTGGTTAGAAAGTAGCGGATGGAATAAAACACCCCCACCCCCTTCTTTACCATTAGATGTGATTACGAAAACTAGTCAAAAATATTTAGAGGCTTTTCAAAAACTTACAGGCCAAGATATTAAAAAATAATTAAATAAAAAAGGCGCCTATAAGGCGCCTTTTTTTATGCATCAAAATTAAAGAAGCGGCACAATAAGAAGAGCCACAATGTTAATAATTTTAATGAGCGGGTTAATCGCAGGGCCTGCAGTATCTTTATAAGGATCACCTACAGTATCACCAGTAACAGCTGCTTTATGAGCTTCTGAACCTTTGCCACCGTGATTACCATCTTCAATATATTTCTTCGCATTATCCCAAGCGCCTCCGCCTGTACACATTGAGATTGCTACAAATAATCCCGTCACAATGGTACCCATAAGAAGACCGCCCAAAGCTTTAGGCCCTAGAGATAATCCTACTGCGATAGGAACGGCTACAGGAAGCAATGAAGGAACAATCATTTCTTTAATAGCAGCTGTCGTTAACATATCTACAGCTCTTGCATAATCAGGCTTACCTTTGCCAGTCATGATGCCCTTAATAGTTTTGAATTGTCGTCTTACTTCTTCTACAACTGCACCAGCAGCTCTTCCTACTGCTTCCATTGCCATCGCAGCAAAAAGGTAAGGAATAAGACCGCCAATAATTAATCCAATAATAACTAATGGATCACTTAAATCAAAAGTAGTTGCAATACCCACAGACTCTAATTTATGTGTGTAGTCTGCAAAAAGAACAAGCGCTGCAAGACCGGCTGATCCAATCGCATAACCTTTAGTTACTGCTTTAGTTGTATTGCCAACAGCATCTAATGGATCAGTAACATCGCGAACGCTCTTTGGTAATCCAGCCATTTCAGCAATACCGCCAGCGTTATCAGTAATTGGACCGTATGCGTCTAATGCCACGATAATACCAGCCATACTTAACATTGATGTTGCAGCAACGGCGACACCATAAAGACCCGCGAGGTGATGAGACACAAAGATTGCAATACAAACAGAGATAACAGGAAGTGCGGTAGATTTCATCGAGATACCAATACCCGCAATAATATTTGTGGCGTGACCTGTTTTTGAAGCGCGCGCTACATGTCTTACAGGTTCGTAATCAGTGCCAGTGTAATATTCTGTAATCCATACTAAAGCTGCTGTTAATACCAAACCTACGATACATGCTTGGAATAGAGCCATTGAAGATACATTTACATTCTGTATTGAAACACCTTCGGGAAAAACAAAGTTTGTAACATAGTAGAAAGCTACAAGTGAGAGTCCACCTGCTACGATGAGACCTTTATATAAAGCGGGCATAACATTTTTCATTTTAGGAGTTGCTCTTACAAAGAAACATCCAACAATCGATGTCACGATAGAAGCTGCGCCCAATAAGAGAGGGTAGATAATGCCGCTTGCACCATTGTTGGTGATCATAAGGCCACCAAGAACCATAGTTGCAATTAAAGTTACCGCATAAGTTTCGAATAAATCTGCTGCCATACCTGCACAATCGCCTACATTATCACCAACGTTATCTGCAATTACAGCTGGATTTCTTGGGTCATCTTCTGGTATACCTGCTTCAACTTTACCCACTAAGTCAGCACCTACGTCTGCACCCTTAGTGAAGATGCCGCCGCCTAAACGAGCAAAAATTGAAATAAGTGAGGAGCCAAAAGCGAGTCCGATCAGAGGATTTAAATTAGTAGCTTCAGCACCACCTAGATACATATAAAAACCTGTTACGCCAAGAAGACCAAGCCCGACCACAAGCAATCCTGTAATAGCGCCACCTTTAAAGGCGACATCAAGTGCTGGCACAATGCCTTTTGTAGCAGCTTGAGCTGTTCTCACATTTGCTTTGACAGAAACGTTCATACCAATAAATCCACAAGCGCCAGAGAGAAGTGCGCCAATGACAAAGCCTAATGCCGTATCTTTGGAGATAAACATACCAATGAGAATTGTTAAAACAATACCTACAATTGATATCGCTTTATATTGTCTTGCAAGATAAGCTTTAGCGCCTTCTTGAATAGCTAGGGCGATTGCCTGCATTTTTGAATTACCAGCTGGCAGTTTAAATATCCATGCACTCATGACCGCACCATAAAGAATTGCTAAGAGTGCCGCGCCAATAATAAGGTTAAGTTCTGACATACATACTCCTAAATTTTGGAAATCTTAAAATGAAAAACTTATACGATAAATTATCACATTCAATAACTTTGTCACTACTAAACTTAATATTTTAATTACAGATTAGCCTGTAAAAAGCATTGACAAGCCTATTAAAATTAATAGACAAGCGAATATTTTTTTTAATGTTGAAATAGAAATTTGATGTATCCATTTTGTTGCGAGCCTCACAAAAATAAGACTCGAAGCCGTCATGAATATAAGCCCTGGTAAATAGATGTAGCCGATACTAAATTGAGGTAGCTGGTTTAAATGTAAGCCATTTTTAATAAATCCAAATGAAGCGCCTAGTCCTATAAATACCCCTAGCGAGCTAGACAATCCAACAGCAAGCCTAGGATTAACTTTATGATAAATAAAATAAGGTACAAACATAGTGCCTCCGCCAATTCCAATAATGGTGGAGATAGAGCCTATTGTGAATCCATAAAGATTAGCAAAAATAAAAGACGGCAATTGAACTGAGCTTTTGATTTTAGGAGACTTAAAAATTTCATAGGCAGCAAGAAAAGTGTAGATAATAAAAGCGTGCTTAATGAGTGCAATATTTAAATGAGGGATGATAAAAGCCATAGCTAAAGAACCAAAAAAAACCCCAGGAATGTAATGTGCCGCCGTTGACCAACTCATATTGTTCTGTTTTGTATGAAAAAAACTCGACACCCCCCCTGTAAAAATAATAGAGGCGAGAGAAGTTCCAATGGCCATGAGCATTGCTTGATCAAAAGCAACTTGATGAAAATGAATTAAGACATAAGCCAGAAGAGGGACAATGATAAGGCCGCCACCAATACCAAGAAGTCCAGATAATGTACCAACAAGGCTTCCAGCAATAATGAGTATGGATGCTTCAGTCAGTATTTGCATGATGTTTAATGAGCTTAATGAGGCGATGCCTTAAAGGAGAGTCCTCGAGACTGCTGAGTAGATTTTCGAAAGCTGATTTAGCCTGAACAGGAAAACTTTTAGATCGAGTAAGTGTCACTTTAGAATTTTTAATCACCAATTTTATTTTTAACGACTTAATTGGATTGGCATAAGGTATTTCTTTTTGAATACCCTCATTTAAGTCCTTGAGAAGGGTGGATTCAATAAACTTTAATTTGCTGGCAATACCGCTATTTTCAACATAAATAGTCAAAATATCATCTCGAATCCCGCCGACATGAGATAAAGGGGCTAGTTTACTTGGGGCCTTGGTAGACCATAGCTTTTGATAGCTAGAAATAGAGCGATTTTTCTCTCTAATCGAGGAAAATACTTCACTTTCCAAAAGCTTGTTGACGGGCTTCATAAGTTATAATTATCTATTATTTAAGCTAAATTTTAGACTTCAATGCGAATTATCTTTGTAACAAATAGCACATCAAAGCCAAAAAGTATCCATTTAGTAACCTTTGTTGCCATAATCTTTTTGCTTTTTATTGGGCTTATTCAAGGCATTAACTGGCTTGATTCGAAATATAACGGTGGCGATGAAGAAAAAAAATCATTAATCAACCTTAAACTTGATCTTAATTTAGGTAGTTTTCAGAAGAATTTAGATGTTTATGCAACCCAAATTGGCGAACTTCAAGCCCGATTAATTCGTATTGATAATCAATCTCAGAGACTGCAAGATTTTGCTAAAGAGAAATTAAAAACAAATGAAAAGATACCTAAACCAGCACCAATAAAATCATCTGGTCAAGGCGGCCCCTTCGTTCCCGAAAAAAATTTTTCAGAGACTGAACTTCAATCATTTATTGATAAACTAACGCTTGATATTGAAAAACACGAAGAGTACTACAATAATTTAGAAGCTATTTATCTTAAACAAAGCGTTTTTAAAGACACTCTGCCTAATGCTTCTCCTGTTAATGCGCCTTTCAATTCATCAAGCTATGGCTGGAGGGTGGATCCTTTTTTGGGAGTAAGAGCGTTTCATGAAGGGTTAGATTTTAGCGCAGATGTTGGTCAACCTATTAAGGCAACTGCAGCAGGTATTGTGATAGCAGCCGAAATAACTCCTGAATATGGCAATATAGTTCGTATTTCTCATGGGTCTGGACTTGAAACACGATATGCACATGCATCTAAATTATTAGTTAAAGAGGGCGACCGTATTAAAAAGAATCAGGTTATAGCACTAGTAGGTAATACTGGAAGATCAACAGGGCCACATCTTCATTATGAAATTAGAATGAATGGTGAATCTTTAGATCCTCGCAAGTATCTTCAATTTTAATTATTTCAAATTATCTCGATTAAGAATATTTATATTATGTTAAAGACCATTGTTAAAAATTTATTTGGTAGTAGAAACGATAGACTCCTCAAAGAATATGGAAAAAAAGTTCACCAAATAAATTCATTAGAAGAAGCAACTAAAAAACTGAGTGATGCAGCTCTAAAAGCTAAAACTTCAGAATTTAAAAAACGTCTTAACGAAGGACAAAAGATAGATGATTTGCTGGTTGAGGCTTTTGCTGTCGTGAGAGAAGCAAGTCGACGTGTATTGGAAATGCGTCATTTTGATGTGCAACTTATTGGTGGCATGGCGCTTCATGACGGAAAAATTTCAGAAATGCGAACAGGAGAAGGTAAGACGCTTGTTGCTACATTACCTACGTATCTTAATGCCTTAGAAGGTAAAGGTGTTCATGTTATTACAGTCAATGACTATCTTGCAAAACGAGATGCTGAGTGGATGGGTCAGATATATAGATTCTTAGGTTTAGAAGTTGGTATTAATTTATCCAATATTTCAAGTGAAGAAAAGAAAAAAGCCTATCAAGCAGATATCACCTATGGCACAAACAATGAATTCGGATTTGATTATTTAAGAGACAACATGATCTTCTCTAAAGAAGAGCGTGTTCAGCGTAAATTACATTACGGTTTAGTTGATGAAGTTGACTCAATATTAATTGACGAGGCAAGAACGCCTCTTATTATTTCAGGACAGGCTGAAGATAACGTTGATCTTTATACTAAGATTAATTTAGTAGTTGCTAAGCTTTCAAGACAAAAAACCGAAGAAGAGAGTGGCGACTACTGGGTGGATGAAAAAGCACATCAGGTGGTTCTTTCAGAAAGCGGCCATGAGAATGTAGAGAAGTTATTAATTAAAGCAGGATTGTTATCTGAACAATCGAGTTTATATGATGCAACGAATATTTCACTCGTGCATCATATTAATGCTTCATTAAAAGCAAGAAGCTTATTTAATAAAGATCAGCATTATGTTGTTCGAGATAACAGCATCATTATTGTCGATGAATTTACAGGAAGAATGATGCCGGGCCGCAGATGGTCAGAAGGTATTCATCAGGCTGTTGAGGCCAAAGAAGGTGTTGAAATACAAAAAGAAAATCAAACGCTCGCTTCTATTACATTCCAAAATTATTTTAGGATGTATCAAAAACTATCTGGGATGACAGGTACAGCTGATACAGAAGCTTATGAATTTAGTCAGATTTACGGTTTAGAAACTATTATTATTCCCCCCCATCGAACGACACAAAGAAAAGACATGATGGATAAAGTGTATCGCACTTCACAAGAGCGATATGCTGCAGTTATTGAAGATATCAAGGCATGTCAAAAGATTGATCAACCGGTATTAGTGGGCACTACTTCAATTGAAAATTCAGAGCTTATTTCAGCATTACTTACAAAAGCAAAATTAAAGCATCAAGTATTGAATGCGAAGCATCATGAAAAAGAAGCACATATTATTGCGCAAGCGGGGCGTCCGGGCATGATTACTATTGCAACTAATATGGCAGGTCGCGGAACAGATATTGTGCTTGGTGGAAGTATTGAAACTGATATTCATGATATTAAAGTGAACGATAAATTAACCGAAAGCAAAAAAGAAAAAGAAATTAAAGCGCTTAAGGATGGATGGAAAGAGCAGAATAGCTTAGTAGTTAAAGCAGGCGGACTTCATATTATCGGCACTGAGAGACACGAATCAAGACGTGTAGACAATCAGTTAAGAGGACGCGCAGGAAGACAAGGAGATCCTGGATCTAGTCGATTTTATTTATCTCTAGAGGATTCATTATTAAGAATATTTGCGTCTGATCGCGTTTCAGCCATTATGGAAAAGCTTAAGATGCCAGAAGGCGAAGCTATTGAGCATTCATGGGTGACAAAAGCAATTGAAAATGCTCAAAGAAAAGTGGAAGGGCGCAATTTTGATATTAGAAAGCAGCTGCTTGAATACGATGATGTCGCAAATGACCAAAGAAAAGTAATTTATGAACAAAGAAATGAATTGCTTGATTCTGACCATACATCAGAGACAATTGCTGCGATGAGAGCAGACGTGCTTAGTGAACTCATGCAAGGGTATATCCCGCCAGGCAGCATGGAAGATATGTGGGATATTGCATCCTTAGAGAAAATTTTATTTTCCGATTATGGTTTAAATCTTTCTATCAAAGCATGGATTGATAAAGAGCCTCAGATTGATATAGAAGATATTTATGAGAGAGTCATTACGCTAGCTAATAAGCAATATCAAGAAAAAGAGTCTTTAGTCGGCAAAGACATTATTCGGCATTTCGAAAAAACAGTGATGTTACAAAGTATTGATCAACACTGGAGAGAGCATTTGTCATCTCTTGATCATTTAAGGCAAGGTATACATCTTAGATCTTATGCTCAAAAGAATCCTAAGCAAGAATATAAAAAAGAGGCATTTGAATTATTCGGATATCTTCTAGATACAGTTAAAACTGAAGTTACACGCATTACTATGGTTGTAAAGATTAAGAATGAGGATGAAGTCAACGAGATTGATGAAAAAAATAAAGATGAAGTTAAGAAATCATCTAGAAAAAAAGACGACGCAGAAAATGCTTTGCCTAAAGTTGGCAGAAACGATCCATGTCCATGCGGAAGTAATAAAAAATATAAACAATGCCACGGTACTTTAGACTAATTAAGAAAGTTTATTGTTTTGGTTGAATCTCCTTGTATTGGCGTTTGCCATATTAATAAAGAACATCAGTTTTGTGACGGATGCTTTAGAAGTGAAGAGGAAATTTCTAAATGGATATCATTCACTGATGATCAAAAAAAAGAGATTACTCAATTAGCAACGCAAAGACAGATCAATCTTATTTCGTTTTAATTAATAATTTTTTTCTTATACTCACATAAATCGTTAATTACACAATCGCTGCATTTTGGAAGCCTTGCTGTGCAAGTATATCTCCCATGAAGAATCAATAAGTGGTGTGCATCCTTTAAAAATTCTTTTGGCGTAACTTTCATTAATTTTTTTTCTACTTGAAGTACATTTTCTCCTGGCGCTATATTTATTCGATTTGAAATTCTAAATATATGTGTATCAACCGCAATTGCGGGCTCATTAAAAATTGTATTTAAAATAACGTTAGCTGTTTTTCGTCCAACACCAGGAAGCGCTTCAAGTAATAAACGATCATGAGGTACTTCACCTTTAAATTTGGCATGCACAATCTTTGCTGTTTCAAGTATATTTTTCGCTTTTGTTTTGTAGAGCCCAATAGTTTTTATGCAAGACTCAATATCACTTAATTTCAATTGGGATAATTCTCTTGCATTTGATGCTTTATCAAATAGCAATAAGGTAGCTTTATTCACGGATTTGTCAGTCGCTTGTGCTGATAAAATAACTGCGATCAGGAGCTGAAAAGGTGTTTGATAAATAAGTTCAGTAGTGGGATGAGGCGTATTTTTTGATAGCGCTTCAAAAATCTTAAACCGCTTCTGAGGGTTCATAAAAATGAATTAGCGAGCTTCGATGCGATTTTTTAATGCAATGAGACAAGCCAAGCCAATAAAGGCTCCAGGAGGAAGAATAGCTAAAAGAAAACCATGGTAGTCACCAAAAAAATGAACTACTAAATTACTAGCTGAAGGGCCTAAAATAAGATCAATACCAGAGAATAAAGTGCCTTTACCAAAGAACTCTCTTAATCCGCCAAGAAGAGTTAAAACCATAGCTAAGCCAAGGCCCATAAAAAGCCCATCAAAAAATGAAGATGATGTTTCGTTTTTTGCAGCGAAAGATTCGACGCGAGCCAAAACAATACAATTAGTTACGATCAATGGAATAAAAATGCCCAAAGCTTTGTAAAGCGGCTGAATGAAAGCATGAATGCTGAAATCAATAATAGTTACAAGCGAGGCTATGATAAGAATAAAAACCGGGACTCTAATTTCGGTCGGAATAAATTTACGAATGGGCGATACGGAAGCATTTGATACAGCCATCACAATTGCTGTGGCGATGCCAAGACTTAATCCATTAATCATAGAAGTTGTGACCGCCAGAGTTGGACATAGTCCGAGAAGCTGAACTACACCAGGATTTTGTTTCCAAAATCCATCCAATGCAATTTTTTTAATATCACTCATGATGTGAATAACCTTTTTTTATTTTCTTTTACGTAAAGAAGGCATTTATAGGTAGACTTAATGACGGCTCGAGGCGTGATTGTTGCTCCGGAGACGTAATCAAAATCACCCCCATCTTTTTTAACAGCCCATTGTTTTTCACTTATTTTATCCAAAGACTTGAGATCAAAATTTTTAATCCACTGACTTTTGTCAATTTCAATATAGTCTCCTAAGCCAGGAGTTTCTTTATGAGCAATTACCCTTACACCTAATATTTTATCTTCTTTATCAATCCCTACGAGCGTTTTGATTTCACCGCTATAACCATCCGGGGCGACAGATTCAATGATGACTGCAATCACTTGATTTTTTTTCTTCGCTCGATAGACATCAATATTCTTTTTATTTCCTAACATAGGGCTCGGCTCAATGGAAATTGTATCTTTCACAAGATTATTATCATAAAGATCTGCGGGAATTACTTGATTTAAAAATATGCGCTTTGCTTTAGCGTCGCTCTCATCAATAGGTGATTTTGTAATGAAATAAGAAATGCTTAGAGCAGTTGAAGCTGCTAAGGAGAAAATAATCATAGCGACTGCAGTGGTAGATATTTTTTTTAAATGATCTTTAAACATATAATTATTTATGACCAAAAATTCTTGGTTGCGTAAGACTATCTATGAGAGGTGCGCAAATATTGAAAAGCAATACAGCAAATGCAATGCCTTCAGGGTAGCCACCAAAAATTCGAATAATGAAAACCAATAAGGCTATTCCTATACCAAAATAAATTTTTCCTTTAGGTGTTGTGGGCGCGCTAACTGGATCGGTAATGATAAAGAAAGCACAAAGCATGCTTCCGCCACTCATGATATGGAAAAGTGGCGATGCGAATGTATCTGGAGCTGCAAGATTAAAGACTAGTGCCGTTAAAAATAAAGTAAATAAAAAGGCAACAGGTAAATGCCATGAGATAATTTTCTCTTTCAGTAAATAGAGTCCTCCAGCAAGATAACCCAAATTAATTAACTCAAGTCCTCTGCCTCCAATGAAGCCAAATATTTTGTCTTGTTCAATTGTGCTGAGTGGCTGATGCAAAGTGAGCTGGGTTTTAATGTAATCAAGAGGTGTGGCAGAGCTTATTGCATCGAGCGTTTCTTTTGGGAAGAAGTTGCTATTAAAAATAATTCTAATCTGATCAAGCCAGTTCATATGATTAGCCATAAGGTTAGTTGGTATTTGCCAGTGAGTCATGATGGAAGGAAAGGAGATTAGCAAGATAGCGTATCCCACCATAGCTGGATTAAATAAGTTGTAACCCAATCCACCATAAAGATGTTTACCAAAAATAATACAAAGTAATGTGCCCAAAACAATAATCCACCAAGGTGCTATTGATGGGATGGATATCGCAAGAAGCCATGCAGTGACAAGTCCGCTGCCATCTAAAATGAATGGCTTAATAGGTAGCTTTCTTATAGCAAGAATTGCACTTTCAGTCATTATGACGGTGAGGGAAGCTAAAAGAATATTAATGAGGACACCTAAACCAAATACGTAAACATACAAAGCTATACCAGGAATGAGCGCGAGTAATACTTTGAGCATAATGACGCTTACTGAAGGTGCGTTAACAATATAAGGCGATCTATTTTCCATATTAGTTTTTTATATTTTCTTGTTGATTTTGTTTGACTCTTTCCATCGCTGCAGCAATGGTTGATTTTTTCTCATCCTCAGCTTGCTTATCTTGCGCCCCTAGTGCTTTTTGTGCATGCCTCTCAGCACGCTCTTTCTTTTCTCTTTCTATTCTTGCAAGTCTAAATTCATTTCTTTCTCTTGCTGTATTTGCAGCTTCTTTGGATTTGTCTTGAGCAATAATTTCACTTTTTGCATATCTGTAAAATTGGACGAGTGGAATATTGCTTGGGCAAACATAAGTGCAGCATCCACATTCAATACAATCGAATAAATTGTACTCTCTAGCTTTTTCAAGCTGAGAAGATTTTGAGAACCAATATAATTCTTGAGGTTGTAAGTTAACTGGGCAGGCATCTGCACATCGCGCACATCGAATACAAGGCATTACAGGTTTTGGAGCAGGAAATAATTCTGGCGAACTCTCAATGACACAATTCATTGCTTTTGTGACCGGGACATGAATTGATGGTAAATCAAATCCCATCATCGGACCGCCCATGATAAATTTTTTTGTTTTATTCGAGGAACCGCCCGCAGCTTTAATTAAGTCTGACAGAGGTGTTCCAAATAAGACCTCGTAATTTTGAGGTGTTTTGACAGCCCCTGTAATAGTTACAATTCGACTGATCGATGGCTCACCTAACTCAAGATATCTATAAATAGCCCCTACCGTAGCTACGTTAAATACTTGAATACCTAGATCTACAGAACGCTTTTCTTTTGGAACTTCTATACCCATTAAGAGATAAATGAGTCTTTTTGCGTCGCCACTTGGATAAAGTGTGGGTACCACTTTAATTTCAACCGCCGTTTTTTGAGCGGCTTTTTTTAGAGCTTCGTAAGCTTCAATTTTATTGTCCTCGATGCCAACTACACACTTTTCTGCACCAAGTATGCTTTGTGCAATGAGTGAGCCTTGAATAATTTCATCAGCTCTCTCCCTCATTAACATATCATCACAAGTAATAAATGGCTCACACTCTGCTGCATTAATCACTAATGTATGGATGCTTTGATTTTGATTAATCTTTAATTTCATGTGCGTAGGAAAAACTGCGCCACCTAAGCCGACAATTCCCGACTGCGACAATGCCTCAATTAATTGAGCTTTATCTATTTTTTTCCATGAGATAGGTTTTTTTTCAATCCAAGTATCTTTGAAGTCTGGTTCAATCGTGATACAAAAATCAGGCAGCCCTGATGGATGAGGAAGAATTTCCTCGCTGATTTTTAAGATCTTTCCTGATGTGGGCGCATGGATAGAGGCGGAAATGTTGCCATCAGCTTCAGCAATGATTTGACCTTTGAGCACTTGATCGCCGGGTTTAACTTTAATTTTTGCAACATGACCAACATGCTGTCTAAGTGGCAGCACTAATTTTTTTGGAATAGCTAACTTTGCAATGGGAAGACGTGTAGATGCGATTTTATTTTCATCTGGATGAACCCCACCATTAAATTTAAAAATATTTTTTAATTGCATAATAAAAGCTTTAAGCCTTTTGAGCTTTTTGAATATTATAGATAGGGTATTTCCATTTCCATGATTCTGAATTTTCAAGAACAGGTTCCATCGTTATGCAATCTACTGGACAAGGCGGTAAACATAATTCACAGCCTGTACACTCGCTTGCAATAATCGTATGCATTTGTTTTGCAGCACCTAAGATAGCGTCCACAGGGCAAGCTTGAATGCATAAAGTACATCCAATGCAAGTTAACTCATCAATTAAAGCCACTGATTTTGGCTTTTGAATCCCATGCTCTTCATTAACTGGTTTAAACTCCATCCCCATTAATTCTGCTAAAGCTTTAGCACCCGCATCGCCTCCTGGCGGACATTGATTTATATCAGCCTCTCCTTTCGCAATGGCAGTAGCATATGGTTTACAACCGGGATAACCACATTGACCGCATTGTGTTTGCGGAAGAATGGCATCAATCCTCGCAACCATAGGATCGCCATCCACTTTAAATTTAATTGCGGAATAGCCTAAGACCAGCCCTAAAAGGATGGCAAGAAAAATCATAACAAGTAATGCAGTAATCATTTAACGATCTAACCCTGCGAATCCCATGAAGGCGAGACTCATGATTGAGGCCGTAACAAGCGCTATTGCTGTACCCTTAAATGGCGCAGGTATTTCTGCACCTTCTAAACGCTCCCTTAAAGATGCAAATAAAATTAATACGAGTGAAAAACCAATGCCACCCCCAAAACCGAATAACGCAGATTCAAGAAGGGTGTGACTTGATTGTGCATTCAAAAGAGGAATGCCTAATACGGCACAATTAGTAGTAATGAGAGGTAAAAAAATACCCAGCAATTGATAAAGTAGTGGAAAGTTTTTTTCCATCAACATTTCAGTAAATTGCACAACACCCGCGATCACTACAATAAATGAAAGCGTTCTTAAATATACAAGGTCATTAGGCTCAAGAAGATAATGATTAATAGCCCAGCTTGTCATTGATCCTATGGTCAATACAAAAGCGGTAGCCGCAGACATGCTGATCGATGTTTCTAACTTTTTAGATACACCCATGAAAGGGCATAGCCCTAAAATTTTCACTAAAACGATATTGTTGACCAATACCGTGCTGATGATGATTAAGAAATAGTGTTGAATCATAAAGTTAAATTATACGTTTAAAATTGCCGAAAATATTTATAGCCTAAGCCTCTGTCAATGGAGTTTTTTGAAAGTTCAAGATCTTTTTTATAGTTGAAATATATCAATAATTCTATATTACTTCAAAGAATAAAGTTTTATAGTAATATAACTATTTTATATATATAATTTGATCAATTTTTTGGTGTTTGGCTATTTAAGTTAAAATAGCGACTTTACTAATTAATAGTCAATCACATGTCACCTCAAGGCAGTATTGTTGCAATTGTCACCCCGATGTTCCCTGATGGAAGTCTTGATATCCAAGCCCTGCATGGATTAATTGATTTTCATATTAATGAAGGTACAGATGGTATTGTCATTGTGGGCACAACGGGGGAATCACCTACGGTCAATTGTGAAGAGCATTGTCAACTGATTGAAACCACAGTAAAGCATGTCGACAAAAGAATCCCTGTAATAGCTGGCACCGGCGCCAACTCTACGCAAGAAGCTATCGATCTTACAAAAGAAGCCAAACGCCTTGGGGCAGATGCTTGTTTATTAGTGACGCCTTATTACAATAAACCCAACCAAACAGGACTTTTTCAGCATTTTAGTAAAATTGCAAATGAAGTTGCAATTGATCAAATTCTTTACAATGTGCCGTCTAGAACAGGCTGTGATTTAAAGAACGATACAGTATTGAAGTTAAGTGAAATTCCTAATATTGTAGGGATTAAGGATGCGACAGGAGATTTGACTCGTGGCATCGATCTTATTAAAAGATTGCCGTCTCATTTTTCAGTTTTAAGTGGCGACGATGCAACCGCTTTATCGCTTATGTTACTTGGAGGCAAAGGTGTGATTTCCGTTACAGCAAATGTTGCACCAAAATTAATGCATGAAATGTATGCTTGCGTTATTGCTAAACAAAATGAAAAAGCGATCGAGATTAATCAACAATTATTTTTACTTCACACCAATCTGTTTATAGAGGCGAATCCAATCCCTGTAAAATGGGCATTAAAGACAATGGGTCTTATCAAGGAAGGTATTCGATTGCCTTTAGTTGAACTTAGCTCGGAATACCATAAAATTATTCAAACTGCTATGAAGGAAGCTCATATTCAATGAAATTACTAGCACAAAGCAAACGGCTTTTTGTTTTACCTTTATTCTTAATTTTAAATGGATGCGAGAGTATTCCTTTTGTGGATCAGGTTACAGCGCCTGATTACAAGGCCACAGGGAGATCTCGCCCACTAGAAGTGCCTCCTGATTTAACGTCAGTGACCACAAATGACACTTACGCAATACCAGGTTCCACCAGTTATTCAGACTTTAAAAATGGACAGAAACAAGAGAATGGCCAATCAAATATTTTGCCTAATCCAGAGGGTATGAAAATTGTAAAAGCCGGCGCTCAAAGATGGCTAGTTGTTAATGCCCCAGCTGAAAAAATATGGCCAGTAATAAGAGATTTTTGGTTAGACATGGGATTTGCTGTAAAAAAAGAGAATCCAGAAACAGGCGTGATGGAAACTGAATGGATTAAGCAAGGAGATCTTAAGGCTGATGACAATAAAGGTGCGCTTGATAAATTTGATGCATGGCTTGATTCACTTGCATCAGGCACTGCTAACCGTAAAAAATTCAGAACTCGACTAGATCGCGGCCTGCAAGAAGGTACTACTGAGATTTATATGACGCATCGAAGTGTGGACACAGCACCTGATGATGGTAAAGAAAAAGTGAGAACGCCATACGGCGTTGTGGATAACGGTTATAGAAATGATGCCAAGACACAGCCGGAAACAAAAGGAGATTCGAAAGACGATGAGTTAGATGCTGAGCTTCTAAGAAGGCTTATGGTAAAACTTGGAGTAGCAGACAAACGAGCAAAAGAGATTATTGCAACACCAGTAAATCAAAAGAGAGCTGAAATTAAGAAAGAGGCAGATGGAAGTTCATCACTCGAAATTCAAGATCCTTTCGATCGCGCCTGGCGAAGAGTAGGATTGGCTTTAGATATTATTGGATTTGTGATTGAAGACAAAGACAGATCAAATGGAATCTATTTTGTAAAATATGCCGATGTTGATATTGACGATAGCCCCAAGAAGAAAAAAGGAGTCCTAGATTCTCTTATGTTCTGGAGTGACGATGATAAAAAAGACAAGCAAGATAAAGATACAAGTCAGAATAAAGACAAGCCCCTATCCGAGAAGCTTAAATTCTGGGGTGGAAGCGATAAAGAAAAAACTAACCCAGAAAAACAATATCGCATCAAGATTGTTTCTGTAGACAATGGCGGCTCTCAAGTTGTGATCGAGTATCAAGATGGTAAGAGAAACAACTCTTCCACTGCAAATCGAATCATTTCTCTTCTTTATGATCAATTAAAATAAAGATGCAATTTGCATCTTTAGGTAGTGGGAGCGCTGGTAATTCATTTTTAGTAAAGCAAAACAAATCAATTTTAATGATTGATTGTGGTTTCGCGATTCAGGATATCGTATCTAGGTTGGATCGACTTAATGAATCCCCAGAAAATATCACAGGAATTCTCTTAACGCATGAACATGAAGACCATGTCAAAGGGGCTTTTAAATTAGCAAATAAATTCAAAATTCCTATATGGCTTTCTTACGGGACTTTCAAGATGTGTGAGAAACATATGATTAAATCTTATGAGATTGATTTAAACATAATTGATAGTCACAATACATTTGAAATAGAGAATTTTATAATTCAACCCTTTCCAGTGCCTCATGACGCAAGAGAACCTACTCAATTTACATTCAGTGACGGCAATCATAAATTAGGCATTTTGACAGATACGGGAAGTTCAACGCCCCATATTGAAAAGATGCTTCAGCAACTAGATGCGCTCATTATAGAATTTAATCACGACCTTAACTTGCTTGAGTCAAGTGAATATACATATAGCTTAAAGAAAAGAATCAGCGGCAAATTAGGTCATTTGGATAATCAAACAGCAGCCGAAATTTTGGGTAAAATTCAATTCAAACAATTAAAACATCTTGTTGCAGCGCATCTGAGTGAAAAAAATAATACTGAAGATTTAGTAAAAGAAGCTATTGTAGGAAAAATAGGATGTGAGCGTGATTGGATAAAAATTGCAACACAAAGCGACGGAACGTCGTGGCAAGTAATATAAAAAAAGCCGGTTAAAAACCGGCTTTTTTATTCATACAATAGATAAATTATCTATTACTTAGCCTCAGCAGCTGGAGCAGCCTCAGCAGCTGGAGCTGCATCAGCAGCAGGAGCAGCTTCTTCTTTTTTGCCGCAAGCAGTTAAACCAATAGCTAATAATAAAGCGATAAGTAGTGAACGTGTCATTTTTAATCCTTAAAATTAATGTTGAATTCGGGGCCTATGAATGACTCCCTGGGAATTATTCTACAACAAAACAAGATAGATAGTTAAATATTATTGAATAAAATCAATAAATCCTGAGAGATAAAAGGGAAGTAGGATTATCCCTAAAGCGTTTAAATCTTTTTTGTTTAAAGTCGGTTTAAATGAAATTTTTCGGTCATTTGCAAATTGTCTTAGATGTGTAGCATATTTCTTATCAGCATCAATAAATTCACCATTAATGTAAAAGCTATTTTTAATAAAAAGCATTCTTGTTTTAGGATTAAGTACTAGTGTTTTGTTTGAAAGATTTTTTTTAAAAATTTCAAGGGATATCGGTTTAGATGGTTGGAAAATAGCAGTCTCAATTGGATCGGTAAGTAATTGACCAATAAAAGTATTGATTGAATTTTTATTCCAACGTAATTGATTAATGATCTGTTGAATTTTATTAATCATATTTGAATTGATTTCAGCTGGATTTTTTTGAAGTTTTAAATTTGGATCTTTATAAAGATCATTTTTGTTTACGTTCAAACTGTCTTGAATAAAATCTAAAAATTTAGATTGGATTTCAAATGTATCGGGCGCTCTAAAGCCAATAGAATAGGTCAGGCAATCATCACTATGTGAGATGCCCCAGTGGCCTATATTAGGGGGCAAATAAAGCATGTCACCAGGTTTAAGCACCCAAGAATTTTTACTCTTAAAATTGGTAATAATTTTAATGGCTGATTTTTTATCTAGAGCAAATTCTTTTTGTTCGCTAATCCTCCATTCCCTTTCACCTTTTGCCTGAAATAGAAATACATCATAGGAGTCAAAATGAGGGCCGACACTCCCCTCCTTCGTGGCATAACTCACCATTAAATCATCAAGTCGTGCATATGGAATAAATTTGAAAAAATTTAGAAAGGAATTGGCAAAAGAAAGATGATGATTAATATTTTGCACAAGTATCGTCCAAGGCGCATTCTTTTTTTTAGGGAAGTCTGATTTTTTGAAAGGGCCATATTTCACTTGCCACAAATCTTTCTTATATTCTATAAGGCGGGATATAGCTTCTTCGTCTTGTGCAATTTTGAAAAGATCTTTTTCTGTGATGGGAGACTGAAAATTTTCAATTGCATTTCTAATCAAGAGCGGTTTTTTTTGCCAATACTTTTTTAGGAAGGTATTAACCGATGTTTTTCCTAAAATGTGATTTTTACGATTTAATCGCATAATATTTATTAAGCCTTATAACTTCCTAAGTTAAAATAACACTGTTATGAGCCACCAATTAATTCGTTCATTGTTATTTAAGTTTGATGCAGAATTTTCGCACGACTTAACTCTTAAGGCACTATCTCTTTCTAATAAAATTGGACTTCTAAGTTTTTTAAAGCCCCCTAATCCTTGTAAGCTCAGAACCGTAATGGGTATTCCCTTTCAAAATCCGGTGGGATTAGCTGCAGGGTTAGATAAAAATGCAAATCACATTGATGCTTTAGGTAAATTGGGATTTGGATTTATTGAAGTTGGAACGATCACTCCAAGGCCTCAAATAGGTAATCCAAAGCCGAGATTATTTAGATTGCCAGAGGTTCAAGGCATAATTAACCGATTTGGGTTTAACAATGTAGGTCTTGAAACTGCAGTAGAAAATATAAGATTAAGTAAATACAAGGGTGTGCTTGGAATTAATATTGGTAAAAATTTTGATACACCTATAGAAAAGGCTGGGGATGATTATCTCTTGTGTATGAAAAAGGTTTATCAATATGCAAATTATATTGCAATCAATATTTCTTCACCCAACACAAAAAACTTAAGAGATCTTCAAGAAACCAAGGCACTAAACATTCTTTTGGCCCAGCTTAAAGAAGAGCAAACTAGGTTGGCTGATTACTATGGACGCTATGTCCCTATCGCATTAAAAATTTCACCTGATTTAACAGCTAAACATCTAGATACAATATCAAAAAGTATCATCAAAAATAGGATTGATGGCGTAATTGCAACTAATACAACTATTAGTAGAGAATCGGTGAGTGATCTTTTTAATGGAAAAGAGGTTGGAGGTATGTCTGGCAAGCCTCTATTTAAATTATCCAATTCAATCATTCGCGAACTATATGAAAGACTTCAAGGTGAGGTTCCGATCATTGGCGTCGGAGGTATATTCTCTGGTGAAGATGCCTTGGAAAAAATAAATGCAGGTGCTGAGCTTGTCCAAATTTATTCAGGTCTCGTTTACCAAGGAAGAAAGCTCGTTCTCGATGCTTGCCAATCCATTGGTTAATAATGTTAGCTAGACCAAGACTTTATACATACAGACGCTGCCCATACGCGATTCGATCAAGGCTAGCTTTATATCAAGCTAAAATTGATTATGAATCCATAGAAATTTCTCTTAAAGACAAACCTAGTGATTTTTTAGCACTCAGCCCTAAAGGAACAGTTCCGGTATTGATAGATAATAATGGAGTAGTTATCGAAGAGAGCTTGGAAATAATGTTCTGGGCTCTTAATAAATCCGACCCAGAAAATTGGATCTTAAATGATAATAATTTTAGCCAAGAGCTCATTAATGAAAATGATTTTAATTTTAAGAAAAATCTAGATAAATATAAATACGCTGATCGTTATCCTGAATATCCTAAAGAATATTATCGCGCTCAATGCGAGGTATTTTTAAATTTGTTGAATGAGAAATTGCAATCAAAAAGTTATTTGATGGCAGAAGAAATAAGCCTTGCTGACGTAGCAATTTTTCCTTTTATAAGACAGTTTTCTTTGGTAGATGAAGAATGGTTTTTGAATTCTAAATATCAAGAATTAAAAAAATGGCTTCAGGGTTTTGTCGAAAGCCAAATGTTTAAAGATGTAATGAAAAAAAATTAAGACTCTTGAAGAACGGCTTTATTTTCTTCTTCAAAAATTAATTTCACTTTATCATTGATATCAATATCAATGGTTACATTGCCACCATTAGTTAGTTTTCCAAAAAGGAGTTCATCTGCAAGCGCTTTTCTAATTGTATCTTGAATGAGGCGTGACATTGGTCTTGCACCCATACTTGGATCAAAACCGTTTTTAGCTAGATATGATTTAAGTGAATCCGTGAAAGTTGCATCTACTTTTTTCTCATGCAATTGATCTTCGAGCTGCATCAGGAATTTATCGACAACTTTTAAAATCACTTCATGACTGAGTGGGGCAAATGATACTGTTGCATCAAGTCTATTTCTAAACTCTGGTGTAAATAACCGTTTGATTTCTGCTTGTTCATCACCCATTTTTTTAGATTGTGTAAATCCCATAGAAGTTTTTGAGAGTGATTCTGCACCAGCATTTGTTGTCATAATAAGTGTGACATTCCTAAAGTCTGTTTTTCTGCCATTACTATCAGTTAAAGATCCATGATCCATCACTTGCAGCAGAATATTAAAAATATCTGGATGTGCTTTTTCAATTTCATCAAGTAGAAGTACACAATAAGGTTGTTTATTGACGGCTTCAGTCATTAGTCCACCTTGGTCGAATCCTACATAGCCTGGAGGAGCCCCAATGAGTCTAGATACTGCATGTCTTTCCATATACTCGCTCATATCAATTCGAATGAGTTCAATACCTAAGATATATGCAAGTTGGCGTGCCACTTCTGTTTTTCCAACACCTGTTGGGCCACTAAAGAGGAAATTACCAATTGGTTTATTTGGCATGCCTAATCCACTTCTTGTCATTTTGATGGCACTTGCAAGATTCTCAATTGCTTTATCTTGTCCAAAGATTACTGCTTTAAGATCTCGCTCGAGATTTTTAAGAGCATGCTTGTCATCATTAGAAATATTTTTTGGAGGTATCTTAGCTATCTTTGCTACGATTTCTTCAATTTCTTTATTAGTAATAACTTTTTTCTGTTTGTTTTTAGGGAGAATTCTTTGTGCAGCCCCAGCTTCATCAATTACATCAATGGCTTTGTCAGGAAGATGTCTATCATTAATATATTTTGCAGAAAGTTCTGCAGCACTATTAATTGCTGCAACAGAATATTTTACATTATGGTGTTTTTCAAATCTTGATTTAAGACCTTTAAGGATATTAATCGTATCAAGAATACTTGGTTCGTTCACATCAATTTTCTGGAATCTTCTTGTGAGTGCATGATCTTTTTCAAATACAGTTCTATATTCTTGATATGTCGTTGCACCAATACATTTAATTGATCCATTTGAAAGTGCAGGCTTAAGAAGATTGGATGCATCAAGCGTTCCTCCGCTTGCAGATCCTGCACCTATAAGGGTATGAATTTCATCGATAAACAAAATAGCATCTTTATGTTCATTGAGTTGCTTCATGACTGCTTTAAGCCTTTGTTCAAAATCTCCGCGGTATTTTGTGCCCGCTAATAAAGCGCCCATATCAAGTGAAAATATTGTGGTATTTTCTAGAATGCTCGGGACTTCTTTGTCGACAATTCTCTTCGCGAGACCCTCGGCAATAGCGGTTTTTCCAACACCCGCTTCACCCACTAAGAGAGGATTATTTTTTCTTCTTCTACATAAAGTTTGAATAACGCGTTCAATTTCTGCATCCCGACCAATCAAGGGGTCAATTTTTCCAGCTAATACCATTTTATTAAGATTGATCGTGTAAGTTTCTAGTGCTTTATTTGCCGAGGACTCTTGATCATTTTCTTGTTCAGGCGATGTTTTATGTATATCGCCTTCATTTAGTTTGGAAACGCCATGCGCAATAAAATTAACAACATCAAGTCGGGTTACTCCTTGTTGATGAAGGAAGTAAACGGCATGCGAATCTTTTTCTCCATAAATTGCGACTAATACATTTGCGCCATTCACCTCTTTTTTACCAGAAGATTGAACATGAAGCATCGCTCTTTGAATCACCCTTTGAAATCCAAGTGTGGGTTGAGTATCAACTTCATCTTCGCCGGATATGGTAGGCGTATGGTCATCGATATATTGTGTTAATTCATTTCTGAGCGAATCAATGTTTGAGCCACAAGCTTTAAGCACTTCAGCTGCAGAAGGGTTATCAAGCATAGCAAGAAGCAAATGTTCAACCGTAATAAGCTCATGACGCTTTTGTCTTGCGTCCATAAATGCCATATGCAGGCTTACTTCAAGTTCTTGAGCAATCATAATTTAATTTATTCAATTCTTTCAATAATACATTGCAAAGGATGCTGATGTTCTTTTGCATA
>DAIOGA010000003.1:0-12772 GCA_036745495.1 Candidatus Methylopumilus sp. | reverse complement strand
TTTATTCAATTCTTTCAATAATACATTGCAAAGGATGCTGATGTTCTTTTGCATAGTTTAGCACTTGATTCATTTTTGTTTCAGCAATGTCTACAGGAAATATTCCACACACACCCATGCCTTCTGTATGTATTTTTAACATTATACGAGTGGCTTCATCAACACTTTTATTAAAAAAACGCTGAATCGTATTCACGACGAATTCCATAGGCGTAAAGTCATCGTTTAGTATGATAACTTTGTACATACTGGGAAGTTTAGTCTTAGCTTTTTTTGGACTAAGCTTTATGTCTTCAGTTGCATTTATTTTTGGCATCAGCTAAACCCTATTGATTATTGTGATTAAAAAAAATAAAAACTCAAGTGATTCTTTGAGAGAATTTATAAAAAATTATGAAAGAGGATAGATTTTTATGCTCTTCACAATACGATCATGAGACTGAAGAACTTCTAGAGTGTGGTTGGCAATTTTGAAGCTTGTGTTCGGTTCTGGGATATCCTCAAAATACTCTAACACCAAGCCATTGAGTGTCTTGGGCCCATCAATTGGAAATTGAAGATTCAATTTTTTATTCAGTGTTCGAATTGTGACGCTGCCATCTACAATCCACCCCCCATCTTCGTCTTGGCTAAATTTAGATGATTTCGATAGAAAATCTAAGTTAAATTCACCGACAATTTCTTCTAAGATATCTTCAAGGCTTAATAGACCAATAAATTCACCATGTTCGTTAACAATTAAACCAACTCTCTCTTGTTTATCTTGAAAGTGTTGCATCTGAGTATACAAAGGTGTGCCAGAAGGAATGAAGTAAGGCTCTGAAATCAAAGCTTTTAAATCATCTTTTGTTATTTTATTTAATGCATCATGCAAATTAAGTTGTTTGATAATTTTTTGTGTATTAAGTAATCCTAAAATACTTTCAGGTGAATTTGTTTTAACTAATATTCTGCTATGTTGGAAGGTAAGTAGTTTTTGAATAACCTCTTCATCGGTTAAATCAAAATCAATAGATTCAACAAAAGTATGTGGAATCATAATGTCATCTACAGTAATGCGCTCGAGCTCAAATAAATTAAGTAAGATTTTACGGTGCTGATTAGGGATGAATTGACCAGCTTCAGAAATAATACTTCTTAATTCATCCATGGATATTGCATGAAGATTATTATTGAAATCTATTTTTACATTAAAAATTTTTACGAAGGTTAATACAAAAAGATTAACTAAAATAACAATCGGGTAGAGAATTTTTAAAAGAGGGTAGAGTATGTAGCTACAGAAGAAAGCAAATCGCTCAGGCTTTGAGGCCGCAATAACTTTTGGCGATACTTCGCCAAAAATAAGAATCAAGAATGTTGTTACTAAAGTTCCAGCCATGAGGGCTATCTGGCCTTCTCCATAAAGCCTCACTGTAATAACAGTAACAAGCATTGCAGATGCTGCATTTGCAAATTCTTTGCATAGCAGAATGACACCTAAAAGTTTGTCAGTCGAAGAGAGTAGTTTATCTGTGAGTTTTGCCGCATGATTACCTTGTGACACTAAATGCTTTAATCGATAGCGATTAAGCGTCATTAAGCTTGTTTCAGCAAGCGAGAAAAAAGCTGAAATTGCCACTAGGGCTATCAGAATAACAAATTGGTAACTAATGGAAAGGGTGTTCAAAGTTTAAAAAAACTTAAGGATTAATTTCTTGCGATTGATTTTCTTTAGGTTGATCTTGACTGAGATTACGTTGAGATACACCAAGCCACATCGCGACTGGGCACGCTACAAGTACTGACGAATAAATACCAAATAAAATACCAATGGTTAATGCAAGTGAGAAATTATGAAGTGTTTCTCCACCAAAGAACAGCATTGAACACACCATAGTTTGTGTCATCAGATGAGTGATTACAGTCCGAGACATTGTTCTTGTGATTGCGTTATCAATTACTTCAACTACACTCGCTTTTCTCATTTTTTTAAAGTTTTCTCTAACACGATCAAAAACAACAACTGATTCATTTACTGAATAGCCTAATACAGCAAGGATAGCTGCGAGCACTGTGAGGTTAAATTCCCATTGAAAGAATGCAAAAAATCCTAAAATAATTATGACATCGTGCATATTGGCAATAATGGCAGCAACCGCAAAACGCCATTCGAATCTCAGTGCCAAATAAGCAATAATTCCAAAACATACAAGAAGTAAGGCGAGCGCGCCATTTGCATAGAGCTCTTCACCCACTTGTGAGCCCACAGATTCTACTCTTTGTATTTTTGTATCTTTATCGCTTTCAATAAGAGCTCTTGATACTTTTTCTGATAATTGAGCAATCGATAAATCTTGTCGAATAGGCAAACGAATCAATACATCCTTACTTGTACCAAAGTTTTGCACCGTTGTATCTTTAAGGTCAATTGTATCCATCACTTTACGTATCTTATCGATATCTGCTGGATGGCTATAACTCACTTCCATAAGTGTGCCTCCAGTAAAATCAACACCAAGATTAAGGCCTCTTATACTTAAAAAGATAATAGCAATAATGAATGTGATAAGAGAAATGGTCGTGGTTAAACGGCCATAGCTCATAAAAGGGATATCTTTTTTTATTCTAAATAATTCCATAATTTAGTCTTGATGGGGCCTATAAATTTGACCGATAGATAATTTATCAATTTTGCGTCGATAACCGTAAAGAATATTTACAAGAGCTCTTGATACTAAAATAGCGCTAAACATCGAAGTTAAAATGCCTAACACATGAACAACAGCAAACCCTTTAATAGGACCTGTACCAAACATAAATAAGGCAAGACCTGCAATCAATGTTGTGACATTGGAATCAAGGATCGTATCAAAAGCACGATCATAACCAGCATGAATACTTGCTTGCGGCGTATTACCATTTCTCAGTTCTTCCCTGATTCTTTCGTTAATAAGTACGTTTGCATCAATCGCCATGCCTAATGCCAAAGCAATTGCGGCCAAACCAGGAAGTGTGAGGGTGGCTTGAAGAATAGATAATAAAGCAACTAATAATAATAAATTCACAGCAAGGGCAAAAATAGACACGCCACCAAAAACCATGTAATAAAGAATCATCATGACGGAGATAGCTGCAAATCCCCACAATGTAGAATGCACCCCGCGTTTGATATTTTCTTCGCCCATGCTTGGACCTACGGTGCGCTCCTCAATAATTTGCATAGGTGCTGCAAGAGCCCCCGCTCTCAATAGAAGAGATATATCGGTAGCCTCTTGAGGGCTATTCATTCCAGAAATTTGTACCCGACCCCCACCAATTTCTTGTTGAATGACTGGCGCTGTCACAACTTCTGTTTGTCCTTTTTCTATTAGAAGAATCGCTAAACGTTTGCCTACATTTTCTCGTGTAACTTGTTTAAATATATTTGAACCTCTTCCATCGAGGGTGACGTGCACAACAGATCTTCCTGACTGCTGATCTACGCCAGGTCCAGCATCAGTAATTCTATCTCCCGTAAGCAATACATTTTTCTTCACAAGAATAGACCTGCCATCTCTGTCCTTGAAAAGATCATCTCCAAAAGGAGCATTACCTTTTTGAGCGCTCTCTAAAGTAGCAATATCTGTTTTATCTTCATCAACCAATCTTATTTCAAGCGTCGCTGTTCGCCCAAGAATCTCTTTAGCTTTTGCTGTGTCTTGAACACCTGGGAGTTGCACAACAATTCGATCTAAGCCTTGCTGTTGAATAATAGGTTCTGCAACGCCAAGCTCATTAATACGGTTATGTAATGTTTGTAAATTTTGTTTGAGTGCGAATTCTTGAATTTTCTTCTTGCCCATTTCGCTCATGCCAATATCGAGTGCCTTATCTTTTCCTGTTGAAGATTCATTAACCATTAAATCTGGATAATTCACTTTGATAATTTTTTTAGCTTTTTCTAATTCTTCTTGGCTATCAAATTGAAGTTTTACAATTTCATTTAATCTTGAAGCGCCAATATATGAGATACGTTCTTTTCTAAGCGTCATGCGGAAATCATTTAAGTAACTTTCAGCTGCTTTTTCCGATGCTGCTTTCATATCTACTTGAAGGAGAAAGTGGACGCCGCCTCTTAAATCTAGACCCAGATACATAGGGATCGCTCCGATTTTGGATAACCATGAAGGAGATTTGGAGATAAGATTCAGTGCAATGACATAGTTCGCACCTAAAGTATTCTGAAGAATATCTTTTGCCTTAACTTGGCTGTCAGGATTTGCAAATTTAACTTTAATGCCATTAGGTTCTTGAACGATGCCATCAAATGGAAGATTTGCTTCTTTTAAAGCGCTCTCAATCGTGGCCAGAATAGATAAATCTAACTTATCTGATGTTTTGGTTGGCATGATCTGAACTGCAGGCGACTCACCAAAAAAATTTGGAATGGAGTAAATTAGGCCAATAAAAATCGCGATTAAAACCAGGCCATACTTCCATTTAGGATATTGATTCATTATTAAATTAAACCGTCACTTCAGAAATTAAATAGATTTTATGGTGCCTTTAGGCAATAAAGTTTGTATAGATTGTTTTTGAATATGAATTTGAGTTCCAGCTGCAATTTCCAGTGTCGCAAATTGGTCTTTGATTTTAACAACCTTACCAAGAACACCTCCATTGGTCACAACTTCATCGTCTTTTTTTAATGATTCAATCATGAGTTTATGCGCTTTCGCTTGTTTCATTTGTGGGCGAATTAACATAAAGTAAAAAAGCACAAAAATGATGATAAATGGCAAAAAGCTCATCAAATCGGTGGGAGGGGTATCAGCTGCATATGCGTGACTTATAAACATTTATATTTCCTACAGGTAATTAATTTTAAAGGTTAATTTTAGCACAGCAGGCATTTATTGAATGCCGCGTTGCCGGTTTTGATGGAATATTTTTCTATAAGTTTCAAATGCGCCTGTTTCGATGGCGAGCCTCGCTTCTTGAACTATTTTTTGATAATAAAATAAGTTATGGATGGTATTAAGTCGAGAACCTAGCATTTCGCCGATTCTAAATAGATGGTGAAGGTAAGCCCGAGAATAATTTTGGCATGTATAGCACTCACAACTGCTATCGATCGGATAGGTATCATTTTTATATTGTGTATTTTTAAGCTTTAAATCTCCATATCTAGTAAACAGCCAACCATTCCTCGCATTTCGTGTTGGCATCACACAGTCAAACATATCAATACCATGTGCAATAGCCTCAATAATATCTTCAGGAGTGCCAACACCCATCAAATAGCGTGGCTTATCTTCTGGCATTTTGGGCGCAATAAAACTAATGACTTTTTGCATTTCTTCTTTGGGTTCACCTACAGACAATCCGCCAATTGCATAACCATCGAAATTAATTTTTTTTAATTCCTCAAGAGATTGTGATCTCAGATCTTCGAACATACCGCCTTGAACGATGCCAAACAAAGCATTTTGATTTGATTCATGAGCTACTTTACTTCTATAAGCCCATTTTAAACTTAGCTCCATAGAGACTTTTGCCTCTTCATGAGAGGCTGGATAGGGTGTGCATTCATCAAATATCATGACAATATCTGAATTAAGCGCTCTTTGAATTCTCATCGATTCTTCCGGACTCAAGAAACAAGTATCGCCATTAATAGGCGATTTAAATTCAACGCCTTCCTCAGTAATTTTCCTCATTTTGCCAAGACTCCATACTTGAAAGCCACCAGAATCAGTAAGAATAGATCGGCGCCAATGAATAAAGTTATGCAGCCCTTTGAAAGCTGAAATAGTCTCAAGACCAGGACGGAGCCATAGATGAAAAGTATTTCCAAGGATGATTTCAAAACCAATAGACTCTAAATCATGAGGACTTAAGGACTTGACTGCGCCATAAGTGCCTACAGGCATAAATACCGGTGTTTGCACGGTACCATGTTGAAGCTTTAATTCACCTCGTCTAGCTTCACCATCTTTTTGAATGAGTTTAAATTGCATGTTTACATTGTGAGTTCGTTACGCAGCAAGTCCATGAGTATAAATTAGAATTAATGAAATCGTTAAAGCTTTGTTATACTAAAAGATTAAGTTTTCACTTGATAATGACACATGAAAAAGTTTAAAGGCATCGGAAAAAATAAAGAAGATTTGTTAAGAAATAAAATAGGCAAGCATACTTTTTATTTGCTGCCTAATTTCATTACAACAGCTTCTTTGTTTTCTGGATTCTATTCTATAGTGCAAGCAATGAATGGCAAATATGAGCTTGCAGCGATTGCTATTTTTATTGCGATTATTATGGATGGATTAGATGGACGCATTGCAAGGCTTACGCATACTGAAAGTGCATTTGGAGCTGAATACGATAGTTTGTCTGACATGGTTTCATTTGGCGTAGCTCCTGCACTTATTTTGTATGTTTGGGCATTAAAGCCTTTAGGAAAACTGGGTTGGATTGCAGCCTTTGTTTATTGTTGTTGTGCAGCATTTCGACTTGCTCGCTTTAATGTCAAATTGGATCAAGACGAAAAAAAATATTTTTTTGGATTACCAAGTCCTGCAGCCGCTGCATTGCTCGTAAGTTTTGTATGGGTATCTAATGAAAACGGTTTTAGTGGGAGTGAGATTTTTTTCAATATGATCAAAATGAAATGGGTCTCATGGTCATTGACAATGTTAATTGCGCTTTCAATGGTAAGCGAGATTAGGTTCTATAGCGGCAAAGATATTAATCTAAGAAATAGCGTTCCATTCGTTGCTATTTTATTGGTCATATTGGCATTTGTATTAGTTTCTTATAGCCCACCTGAAGCCATTTTTATTGTAGTGGGCTGTTACTTTTTATCAGGCTATTTCAATTTAATTAGACATTTTAAATTTAAAAAATAAGGCGCAGTAGATGCAACAAGAAATTCAAAATAATAAACTCATCATCTTTGATACGACATTAAGAGATGGAGAACAAAGCCCTGGTGCTTCCATGACCCAGGAAGAGAAGTTGCGCATCGCAAGACAGCTTGAAAAACTCGGTGTTGACGTCATTGAAGCAGGATTTGCGGCAGCAAGCCCAGGGGACTTTGAGTCCGTTAGCGCTGTGGCGAAAAACATTAAAGAATCAACTATTTGTTCATTAGCGCGTGCAGTCGAAAATGATATTCGCAAAGCTGGTGAAGCGATTAAACATGCAAAAAAAGGACGGATTCATACATTTATTGCGACTAGCAAAATCCATATGGAAAATAAACTTCGTATGTCAGAAGATGAGGTGTTGGATCGTGCTGTTCAAGCCGTGAAATGGTCATTGGAATATACCGACGATGTAGAATTTTCTGCTGAAGATGCAGTGCGATCCGAAATTAATTTTCTTGTAAAAGTTTTTAATGCTGTAATCAAAGCTGGTGCTAAAACTATTAACGTTCCAGATACTGTTGGCTATTCGATCCCGGGGGTTTGGGGTGAGCGAATGAAAACATTAATTCATCAAGTTGAAAACGCTTCAAAAGTTGTGTGGTCTACACATTGCCATAATGATCTTGGCATGGCGGTTGCGAATTCACTTGCGGCAGTGATGAATGGCGCAAGACAGGTTGAATGTACAATTAATGGTTTGGGTGAAAGAGCCGGCAACGCAAGTTTAGAAGAAATTGTAATGGCAGTCAGAACAAGGAAAGACTTATTTAATTTAACGACAAGTATTGATACGACGCAAATTGTGCCGACCTCAAGATTGGTTTCAACAATCACTGGCTACCCTGTTCAACCTAATAAAGCTATTGTGGGGGCGAATGCTTTTGCGCATGAGTCCGGCATTCATCAAGATGGCGTTTTAAAACATAGAGAAACTTACGAAATTATGCGTGCCCAAGATGTAGGGTGGGGGGCTAATAAGATTTCACTTGGAAAACTATCAGGGCGCAATGCATTTAAAACAAGGCTTCAAGAGCTGGGTATTGATATTCAATCAGAAGATATTGTAAATGCAGCGTTTGCAAGATTTAAAGATTTGGCCGATAAGAAATCAGAGATTTTTGATGAAGATCTTCATGCGCTTATGAGCGAAGAATATACTTCAGAAGCGATAGAACATTACAAATTGATTCACTTGAAAACAATGTCAGAAACAGGCACAACGCCCCATGCAGAAATTAAAATTTCTGAAAATGGAAAAGAAGTGATTGCAGAATCTTCTGGGGGCGGCCCTGTAGATGCCACATTTAAAGCGATCGAAAAAATTGCAAATTCAGGTTCAGAGCTTCAACTTTATTCAGTGAATAACATCACAAGCGGTACAGACGCTCAAGGTGAGGTGACTGTGAGATTAGCGAAGGGCGGTCGAATTGTGAATGGCCAAGGCGCTGACACAGATATTGTAATTGCATCTGCTAAAGCTTATATCAATGGATTAAATAAACTCCATTCCAAATTAGAACGTGCTCATCCTCAGGTTTAGAGGTTAATTTGAATTTAGCACTTTTCGATTTAGACAATACTATCTTAGCCGGCGACAGCGATTACAACTGGAGTCGATTCCTGATCCAAGAAGGTTATCTTGATGGCGCAATTCATGCCGAAAAAAATGAAAAATTTTATGCTGACTATAAAGCAGGCACTCTCGATATATACGCGTTCGTTGAGTTTCAATTTAAACCTCTCGCTAGAAATCCAAGAAGTATTCTTAACCAGCTTTTAAAAAAGTATGTTGAAGAAGTCATTAAGCCTATGATTACTGAGAAGGCTTATGCTTTAGTTAGAAAGCATCATGAAGAAGGTGATTTACTTATCGTGATCACAGCAACTAATAGCTTTATTACTAAACCGATTGCCGCATTATTTGGTATTGAAAATTTAATTGGTACTGATCCAGAAGAAAAAGAAGGTGAATTTACAGGAAAAGTTTCAGGATTACCTTCTTTTAAAGAGGGTAAAGTAACTCGCTTGGAAGCTTGGCTGAAAAATAAAAATTTATCATTAGCTGATTTTAAAAAATCTTACTTCTATAGCGATTCGCATAATGATTTACCTTTAATGCAGAAGGTGACGCACCCTGTAGCTGTTGATTCTGATGATATTTTGACTGAATATGCCAATGCTAAAGGTTGGCCTCAAATTTCGTTAAGATAATGTGTTATCTATGAAGAATAATTTCTAAAACAAATTTGCTGCCGAGATAAGACAATAATAAAAATAAAAAAGCAGTAAGTGAAATATAAATAGATTTTCTTCCTCGCCAACCATAGATTTTTTTGCTTGCTAGAAGAAGCCCATAAATAAGCCAAGCCAAAATTGAGAAAACAGTTTTATGGTTAAACTGGAGCGGCGTTCCAAAAACTTGCTCTGAAAATAAAATGCCACTGCCAAGTGTGACGGTTAATAAAATGAAGCCGAATTTATTAATGTTAAATAGGAAGTTTTCCATTTCAATTAAAGGCTGTGAACCACTCAAAAGTAGATCTATTTTCTTTTTCTGATGTAATTTTTTCTCAAAAATTAAAATAAATATGGCCAATAACGCTGAAAAGGTAAATAGACTATAAGCCAATAAGGCGATAGCGATATGTGTCACAAATAATGGGGATAAATCAGTGGTTAGATAGTGATTCGATGGAACCAAAGGATGGGTGATCAGAAGAAGTGTTGATGGGATAAGCAAAAATGGCTGTAGATAGTTAAAATTTTTATTAAAATTAAGCACCCAAAAAATAAAAATACTAAAAAATGAAGTCGCAATAAGTGCATTAGAAAAGCCTAGATTAATCGAGTTAAAAGAAATATTAGCTTTGAGAATTGTAAAATGAGCTAATAAGCCAATAGCAATAAGAAGCGCATTAAAATTAATTAGCTTTTTATCTGGCCTTGGATTTTTAAAGAGCAATAGACTTGGTGTCAGATAGCAAAAACAAGCGATTAAAATAGGTAGCCAAATTTCCATATTTTTGATTGATAATTAAAAGTTTAATATACCATGTACATAACGAAGAGTTAACTTAAAACAGGATGCATGTATGTTAGAAAATCTAACAGACCGATTACAAAGTGTCATTAAAACGATCCGCGGGCAGGCGAGGTTTACTGAGCAAAATATCAGTGATGCTATGCGAGAAGTCAGAATTGCTTTAATTGAAGCAGACGTTGCTTTGGCAGTTGTAAAAGATTTTATAGATCGAGTTAAAACTAAGGCGCTTGGTGTCGAGGTATTGCAAAGCTTATCTCCAGGACAAGCTATTATTAAAATTGTTCAAGACGAACTTACTGTTCTCATGGGCGATCAAAATGTCTCCTTAGAGTTAAATGTATCTCCTCCGGCTATTATTTTAATGGCAGGTCTCCAGGGCTCGGGCAAAACAACCACCTCTGCAAAGCTTGCCAAATTACTTATTGAAAAAAAGAAAAAAGTATTGCTTGCTAGCGCTGATGTTTATCGTCCTGCGGCGATTGATCAACTTAAAACCCTCGCTAAAAATTTAAATATTGAATGTTTTGATTCAAATCCCAGCCAGAAGCCATTAAAGATTGCATCAGAAACTATCGATTACGCAAAAAAACATTTTTTTGATGTAGTAATTTTTGATACAGCTGGCCGCTTAGGCATTGATGTTGAAATGATGGATGAGATTAAAGCACTCCATAAAAAATTAAATCCAATTGAAACTTTATTTGTTGTAGATGCAATGCAAGGTCAAGATGCAGTCAATACTGCAAAAGCTTTTGGTGATGCATTGCCTTTAACAGGCGTTATTTTAACTAAACTAGATAGCGATACGCGTGGGGGCGCTGCTTTATCTGTAAGACAAGTTACAGGTAAGCCCATTAAATATATTGGTACAAGTGAAAAAATTAATGGTCTTGAACCGTTTCATCCGGAAAGGATGGCATCCAGAATTCTTGGTATGGGAGACATTGTAAGTCTTGTTGAAGATGCGCAGAAAACATTGGATGTTAAAGAGGCAGAGAAGCTAGCTGAAAAAGTTAAGTCAGGAAAAAATTTCGATTTAGAGGACTTTAAAAATCAAATAGGACAAATGAAAAAAATGGGTGGTGTAAGTGCGTTGATGGATAAGATGCCAGCACAATTTACGAGCGCCGCATCTAAAATTAATCCTGAAGATGGTGATAAATCACTTCGCCAAATAGAAGCTATTATTAGCTCAATGACTCCTCTTGAAAGAAGAAAGCCTGAATTGATTAAAGCTACAAGAAAGAAAAGAATTGCTATGGGATCTGGCGTTCAGGTCCAAGATGTGAATCGCGTCCTTAATCAATTCGAAGAGATGCAAAAGATGATGAAAATGTTCTCAAAGGGTGGTTTGGGCAAACTTATGCGTGGTATGGCTGGCAAAATACCTGGCTTAAGACCTTAATCTTCCATAATCATTATTGACCAATTAGGCCCAATAACGGATAATTCCATGTTTTGTTTCGTCTGGGTCGGTAGCTCAGTCGGTAGAGCAGCGGACTTTTAATCCGTTGGTCGTGGGTTCGAATCCCGCCCGACCCACCATTCTTCAAGTCACTCCGTAAAAAACCTCACTAAGAAATTCCATAGGCAAAGCATAGACAACTTTTTGCATTGGTTATCTGAAAATCATGGATTATTTTTTAGATTTTCGGATGCTATCAATAAACAGTTTTAATGCAATAAGAAAAAAACTAATTGCAATAAGATGTTTGTAATCTAACTGACTTAATAATCCATAACCGCCAATTATTAATCCGGCAAAAAATACCCAAAGAATTATATGTCCAATAATGTTTAGCAGCGCTAATCCAAAGATTACTAAAAGAATAATTAGTAAGAAGAAAAACATAAGTATTCATTGTAATTCTTCTTAAAATTAAGAGATATAAAAAGTTATAAATTACCATTCAATAGCTATAGACATAATATGGTTATTCGTTGATAATCCCAGTCATTCATGAATACGCTAATTAAATCAAAACTATACAAAAACATCATTCACTGCTGTGCAGTCATTGTGTTATCTTTTTCTGCAATAAACGCTTTTGCTAATGAAGATGTTTATGATCCACTGGAAAGTGTAAATCGTATTGTTTATAAAATTAATGACGTTGTAGATAAAGCAACACTTAAACCCATAGCTAAAACTTATCAATCTTATACCCCCGATTTTCTTCAATTAGGCGTTTCAAATTTCTTTAATAATATTCGTGATTTTGTCACGCTAGCTAATGAGGTATTCCAATTAAAACCGAGAGAGGTTTTTAATACTACAACACGTATTACTCTTAATACTACAATTGGATTCTTAGGCATATTTGATGTTCATAGCAAAGCTGGTGGTGAGCGAAGTTATGAAGATTTTGGTCAAACACTAGGCTGGTATGGTATTCCAAGTGGACCATACCTAGTTTTACCTATTTTAGGTCCTTCCAACATAAGAGATGCGACAGGTTTTGTGATCGATGAAGTTTATCCCTACGCATTAGATCCAATTTCACACATACAAAGTAATTCCATTTATTACTCTGCAATTGCAGGACAAACTATTGACATGAGAACAGGTCTTCTTGAAGAGACTGATATGAGAGATGAGCAATTTGACCCTTATGCTTACATGAGAGATAGTTATTCACAATATAGGCAGCATTTAGTGAAAGATGAATATGACGAGCTGAAAGCTAGCGAAATCAGTATTGAAAAATAGCGTTAAGTTTTAATCCATTATGAAAAAAATCTCCACACTCATAACATTAATATTTCTTATTAGTTGTAGCCAATACAAAGATGCAAAATTACTTTGCACAGGTGAGATTGAGAATGAAATAGCGGG
>DAIOGA010000002.1:72190-103192 GCA_036745495.1 Candidatus Methylopumilus sp. | reverse complement strand
ATTTGTTTTATCATTATTTTCTTTGGCTGATCTTACAAGCTGGCCGATGTCTTCACCATTTTTATTTAAGATCTGATCACCAGGGTTTAGGTCCACTTGTGATCTAATAAAAGCACGATACATTCGTCTTTTAACTTTGCCTAAGTAGTGTGTTCGAGCAACAATTTCCTGTCCTGTATAACAACCTTTTTTAAAATTAATACCCTCGATTAAATCCATATTTAAAGATTGTGGAATGAATGATTCTTGAGTGGTTGAGTAAATGTCAGGAATACCTTCTGAGATATCTAAATTATTCCAATCATCAAGACTCATCGTTGAATAGGTTGAAAAGTTAAGCTTTATAAATTCACTCACTTTAGAAGCTTCCCCCATAAGTTGATATCGCTCACTATTAGAACCTATGCGCATAATCATGACGTTATGCCATTGAACGATATCTAAATGATTTTTTGGTATTTGTATAGCATTCTCAATAAGTGCTTTGGATCCTACAAAACCTAAACATGTAAATGTTTCATCTATTAATTTTAGGGATACTTTTGAGCGAAGAATGTACATTTTCAGCTTTTGGAATATGTATTCTTTAACGGAGTTATTTATTTGTATATGAATCGATTCGTGATCTTCATAACACAATATAAAAGCTAACATTCTTCCTTTGGGATTACAAAATCCAGCATAGAGCGCCTTATCTTGAGATATGAGGTTTATATCTTGAGTAAGTTGTCCTTGCAAAAATTGAACTCGATCATCACCTTCAACTTTAATCGTTGAGGTTGTATTTAGTAAAATAAATTTATTTTCTAAATCTAGTGACATATTGTTTTATTTGTTTGATCGAAATAAATCGAAGGCTAAAAATGATACCTGCAAGAGAGGCAAAAAACCATTTAAGATGAAAATCTGCTGTATCCTGCCAGGCAGGCTTTTGTTTTTTCATTGCGCTCAATATATTCAATACCGAATCACCTCTCACATATATACCGTTTATTTGCTTTGTAATATCTTTCAAATAAGCTTCATCTAATTTAGACATATAACGATCGCTCTCGCCACCTGCCACATTATCATCTCGCGTACCAATATTCGCTTCAGAGATTTGCGCAATACCTGGCTGCAAGGCAAAACTGTCATTTGACCAATAACCAATGAGTTGATTCTTGCCATCTAATTTTGGAATGGGTGCTCCTTTAAGACTCCCAATCCCCACAATAACCCAATCATTACCGCCTTGGAATTGAGCAAGATCTTTTGTATTAAATGCGTGGAGCTTTGGAGCTTCTTCTCCATCAGTAAAATAAACCACTTGCGAATTTTCAGGAAAGCTTCTAATTAAGCGCGCTAAATTAAAAAAAGATTCTCGAATACGAGAATTGCCTGACCAACCTGAGCGCCAATCTAAATGATCAATGGTATCTTCTATGGCATCAAAGTTTTCACAAACTTCAATAGGTGTATAAGATGCAGCAACACTCACGCCTACAAACATACCAATACTTACTTTTGTACCACAGGGAAGTTCTGACATGATTTCATGAAGGCTATGCTTCATATATTCGAGTCTTGAAATCGGTTTATTCATGATAGACATATCGACAGTGTTCATACTTTGAGAGATGTCAGCCACAAACATGTAGTTATAGATATTGTGTTTGAGGGGTATTGATGGATTAATAATAGCGAGCATCATCAATCCAATCGACAACATGAGTGAGACGGTGTCAAAATCGAGATTAGATTTCGATTTTATTTTTTTAAGCCACTCTTTCATAGATTTAAGGTAAGCCTACAGGAACATTGCCTAGAATAAGTCCAGGTGAGTCTGAGTCCCCAATACCAGGTGTTGGATTAGCAGGTAAAATCATAAGAACGCGATCGAGGTTATGTTTTACATCCCACGCATGGTTATCAATCTTAATAGAAAGCATGTAAGCTGCTTTCGCTTGCCTAAATAAATATTCTGTCTCATTTTTTACAGTCATATCTGTGCCATTGAGGGCTAAGGCACGTCTAAAGAAGATATTGCCAATGTTGTAATGAATAGCTGCTTTTTGCGTTGATGAAGCGATAGGTAAAAGATTTGAAAAAAGTATATTAGCTTCCTTATATCTTTCTTTAGTTGTAAGCCAGTAAGCTGTTGCGTATCGGGCTTCAAAGCTATTGATAAACATATGAGGTGATTTGCCTTCAGTAATTTCTTGATTAAATGTTTTAATATTTTTGAATTCAATAAATTGTTTAATGAATATGCCGATTGATGTAATAAGAAGGATCGCAAAAAACCAAGTAAGTTTTTTGGTGCTAAAAAGATTTTTAGTTATTAAAGCCATGATCTCACCTCGATCAATTTAAGCGTAAGAAGAGCAATCATCATTAGAGTTGCGGCGACAAAGCAATGGGTTGAATAATCCTGCCCTGGAATTCTTTCAAAGTATTTAATAGGCTTTTTTTCTTTTTGATTGATGTCCTCGATTGCTTTTTGAAGTGTTTTTGGATCTTCGGCTTCATAAGCCTGGAAAGGTGAATGAAGTGTTTTAAAAAATTCATTAAGTTCAATTTGAGGTGGAAGTGGTTCGTCATCTCGTGCCTTAAATGAAGTATTAAAAATACTGATACCGCCAGGTTGTCTTAACACAATCCAATAAAGGCTAATTTTAAAGCGGCCAAACCAGTCTTTAATTTTTTCTTGAGTGGCTGCATCAATCCGACCTCCACCATCTGAAAGTAAAATCATCGCTCTTGAACCTGAGTCTGGAACTTTATTGAATAATTCAGCCCCAGTTGTAAGGCCGCTTCCAATATTAGTTTGAAATAATGCATTACCTGCCGTGGCTCTCACTGCAGAAATAATGGCATTTTTATTGTCGGTAAGAGGTAAAACATACATCCCAGAATTGCTAAAGGAAACCATGCCAATCATGTCATTAGTTCTTGATTTTACAAAATCCGTAATCAATCTAGCTGCTGCCGCAGATTTCATTTCACCAACTTTTGATTGATCGTTACCTGCAAAAGGATCGTCCATGCTTGCACTTCGATCTAAGACTAGACCGATTTGAGCGCCTATGCCTGTTTTTTCAATTTCTCTTTGATGAGTATGTGGACCGCTTAATCCGAGGATGATTGTGATTAGAATCAGAGTCGCGATAAATTTTAAAATTATGGAAATAATTCTTGAGAGCCGATCTTTTGGGATTAATTCATTCCATGAGTAATATTGCAAAGATGCTTCTTTAAAAAGAAGAGGAATAAATGCTAAAGGAATAAACCACAGTACCCATGGAAATGAAAATGTCATTTTGCGACACCTACCACGAGAGATTTTTTATCAACAATAAGTTTTCTTTCACAATCTCGACAATGTCTCGAAAAATTTCTAAGCCATTTGAATGCTTCTTCGTGATTATGTTTTTTATGTGAGGTATTAAAGAATACCAGTGTTGAAAGCTTAAAAAACTCTTTAAGTTCTACATCGATATTTTTAAATGAAGGATTTTTTGCATAAAGATCGTGCAGGTTATCTTTAAAAAGTGTTTTCTCAGTCACAAGATCAAAAGCACGATGCATCTCCGTCATAGCTTTTTGAATTGAAGCGGGTGTGGCTTTAAGTTTATTAATTGAACGATGAGCTCTTGCAAATACACCGCGTTTATTCGGTAGCCATGCATATTGACTATAAATATAAATAAGACCAAGTAAAGAAATGAGCGCAATAATTCCTGAGTATTTTAAGGTTTTAATAGGGCCTTCTTCATCCATTAAAAAGACACCTCTTAATGGGCTCATATCCTCTTCAATTTTTATATTGCCAAAAATAGATAAAGGAGAAATTGCAATTTGACGTTCTGGGATTCTATATTTAAATACTTTCTTTTCAGGATCATTTGGATTTAATACTCGAATATATTCGGCAGGTAAAAAGCCTGGTTTAGCGACCACATTATTTGTAAAAATTTGATATGTGAGATCGAGTGTTAAAGTAGATGAAGTTTTACTTTCTTTTAAGTCATGCTCCATGGCATCTAAAACAATGCCAAGATCTTGTCCTTTATATTTTCTTTCGTAACCTGGAATGGGTAAGGACTCTTTAATAAGCACATAAGGCTTTTTAATAGTAACCTCTACATGTCTTTGAGATTTATCACCTACTGTATAACCCACACGCTGCAAAGGCTCTTTTATTTTGATAGTCACAATTCCTTCTTCAACATCCGGCCACTCCTGGACATCAAGTGCAAAACTAGAAATTGACAGTAAGAGCAAACATAAAGAAATAAAATATTTCATCATGTTAGGCACCTACAAATTGATTAAAGTATTCAGTCATTTTGTTTGCATCAAAACGTTCATCGACAAAAAACGGTGGAATATCAAAATTCATAAAAGCCTTTGTAATAACAGCGCGTCTTTTTTCGAAAGAATCAATAATTTTTTCTTTTAATTCTTTCCTTAAGAAAAGCGTATTTTTTTTACCATTCTCAGGATCGGTAATTGTGACAATACCAAAATTAGGGAGGTTGCTATATTCTTTTTTGTCCCATAAAACAACAGGCACCACATGATGTCTCATAAGGTTAGATAAGCAATTTTCTAAATCAACTTCAGGCATGTGAAAGTCTGAGATAAAGAAAATGAGCGAGCGTTCACGAGGCATATACTGATAGAGATCTTTGATTGCTCGATTTGATTTGTTAGCTGATGTATAGTTTTTAAGTTCATTGATAAGTGTAAATGCATGTTGTGACCTAAATGAAATAGGCGCTAACCAATCTTCTCTGATTTCATCATCAAAACCAATGAGACCTAGAGCATCATGACGATCTATGACTGAATGCGCTATAGATTGTGCGACTTCAGCAGCTAGATTAATTTTTTTATTTTTTCCGCCAAAATTCATACTGGCAGATAAATCACAAACAATTATGACCGGTGTCGCGCTTCGTTGATTAAATATTTTGACGTGAATCTCACCTAGCGGATCTCGAATGGATTGGCGAATATCAATACGTCTTGGATCAGGGTAAGAAAGAAGAGTTGTGTGTCCTGCAAACTCAATTCCCATACCCCTCTGATTGCTTTTATGGCGACCAGGGTGTTTACCTTTAGATTTCCAACCAATGTGGTAATCAAATAATGGAGTAGTTTGAACCATCTGATTTAAGGCGCGTTGATGACGTTTAAAATGCCATTGGTTAAATCACGCGCAATGATTGTTCTTCTCATTTCATATACAGGATTAAATACGAGTCGATGGGCAATAGTTTCGTGGAATACCGCATGAATATCGGCGGGTGTTACTGATGTTCGATCATGAAGCCATGCATTTACACGCGCTGCCTTCATCATCATACTCATGCCGCGAGGACTTGCACCTGATACGATCAAACGATTCATATCAATATCGGATAATTTAATACCATAATCACCAGGATTTTTTGTGGCTTTCCATAAGCGCAATGCATAGTTTTTTAATGCATCTGTGGCTTTAATGTTTTCTTGAATCGTTTCTGAAAGCTCGTTGAGCTTATTAAATTTAATAAGATTAGGTTCAACTTCCTCAATAAGTTTATCTGCGTTATGGAATTTTGTTTCAAAGACCAAATCTTTCATCATCTCATCTGCTTTTGGAATAAGAATTGGTATTTCCATCATGAAACGATCACGAGCCGCTGAAGGAATTTCAAATGTTTCTTCGCGTTCCACTTGATTTCGATCAGCGAATACCACCATGTGAGGGAAGTGATGTTCTTTATTAAATGCAGATAATGTTTTTTCTGCCATGATTCTTAAGAGTAATGAATGCACTTGTGGTCTTGCACGGTTAATTTCATTAAAAAAGAAAATGGATAGATCGCTACCCGACATTAAAATAGGACCTGGGCTAACATGCGGCTTACCGTCTTCACCAAGATAGGTGTGATAGATAAGATCGTTTGGCATTAGATCAATCGTGCCTTCAATACGCTGGTAGCCACCACCAATCGCTCGCGTAAAAGCTTTAAGTAATGTTGTTTTTCCAACCCCTACATCACCCTCAAGAAGAACGTGACCGCGCGCAAAAATTGAAGTGGTAATGAGCCTAATAGGACTCTCTTGTCCTACGATAACTTTATTAATTTCTGCTTCAAGTTTGACTGCAAGCTTTCTCCAGTCGGCCAGATTTTGGTCGCTCATATCGAATCCCTAATAGATGAAATTGTTAGTTGACTGTTTTACTATGAATTTCATAGTAGCTTAATAATTTGTAGGGGTAAATAGATAAAAACACGATAAAATACTTGTGTTATCAACGAATAATTTTTCACGATCTTTTTATCAGCAGTATATAAATTCAATGTCTAAAAAAAATAGTTATACAAAAGAAGAGCTTTTGTCCTGCGGTCGAGGAGAAATGTTTGGTCCAGGCAACGCGCAGCTTCCCCTGCCCCCTATGCTTATGTTTGATCGTATCGTTTCCATTACGGATGAGGGTGGCGAGTATGGTAATGGCCAAATTATTGCGGAATTAGATGTTAATAAAGACCTCTGGTTCTTTGGGTGTCATTTTGAAGGTGATCCCGTGATGCCAGGCTGCTTGGGTCTTGATGCGATGTGGCAATTAGTGGGCTTTTACCTAGGTTGGAAAGGTGGCTTAGGAAGAGGGCGCGCATTAGGCGGCGGCGAAATTAAGTTTTCAGGCCAAGTATTGCCTACAGCTAAAAAAATTACCTATGTTATTGATTTAAAGAGAGTAATTATGCGTAAATTAATCATGGGTATTGCAGATGCTAAAATGTCTATTGATGGCCGAGAGATTTATCATGCTAAAGATTTGCGTGTAGGTTTATTCACTCGTACCGATAATTTTTGATCGTTATTTAATGGGAGGCGTTGCATGACTCGTCGTGTTGTTGTTACTGGGCTTGGGATTGTCTCTAGCTTAGGTAATAATAAAAAAGAAGTGTATGACAGCTTATTTAATGCTCGTTCTGGCATTACATTCCAGCCGGAATATGCTGCTATGGGGTTAAGGTCACATATTGCAGGCTCCATTAAAAATCTCAATCTTGAAGAATTGATCGATCGAAAATTATTTCGCTTCATGGCAAAAGGCCATGCCTATGCTTGGCTCGCTATGCAAGAAGCGATCGCTGATTCAGCCTTATCCGAAGCTATGGTCTCAAATATACGTACCGGTTTGATTGTGGGCGCAGGCGGTGCTTCACATGAAAGTATTTTAGAGGGTATAGATACCATACGAGAAAAAGGTATTCGACGTGTAGGTCCTTATATGGTCACTAAAGCTATGGCGAGTGGCGTTTCAGCATGTCTTGCAACGGGTGCCAAAATTAAAGGTGTGAATTATGCGATTACTTCAGCATGTTCAACCAGTGCTCATTGTATTGGTGCAGGTGTTGAACAAATTCAACTAGGTAAACAAGATATTATTTTTGCAGGTGGCGCCGAAGAAGAGCATTGGACGCTTTCTTTCATGTTTGATGGTATGGGAGCCCTTTCAAGTAAATACAATGACACGCCAGAAAAAGCCTCACGTACTTATGATGTTAATCGAGATGGTTTTGTAATCTCTGGCGGCGGCGGTATTTTAGTTCTAGAAGAGTATGAGCATGCAAAAGCACGTAATGCAAAAATTTACGCAGAGGTCGTAGGTTACGGCGCAACATCTGATGGTTATGATATGGTGGCACCAAGTGGTGAAGGTGCAGAGCGATGTATGGCGCTAGCACTCCAGGGAATCGACCATGTCGATTATATGAATACACATGGCACAAGTACCCCTGTGGGCGATGTTAAAGAACTCGAAGCAATCCGCACTGTATTTGGAGACAATAAATATGGCCCTATGCCACATATCGCATCTACAAAATCTTTATCTGGCCATGCTTTAGGAGCGGCTGGAGTGAATGAAGCAATTTATAGTCTCATCATGATGGAAAATAAATTTATTGCACCATCAGTGAATATTGAAGAACTCGATCCTTTAGCTAAAGATCTTCCCATTGTGACAAAGCGTATTGATAATATCGAAGTGAAAACGGCAATTTCAAATAGCTTCGGTTTTGGCGGCACAAACGCCTGTCTTGTATTTTCAACAAAAAATCTTTAAAGCATAAGCGCGAGTAAAACCTTGCGCTCTTCATTAGCCAAAATATTATAAGTTCTACACGCAGATTGATTATTCATAGATTCAACAGCCATATTTTTCTTTGAAAAATATTCCAAAAGTCTTGGCTCAAGATGTTCTTGTATATTTCCAGTGCCCAATAAAATGATTTCAACATTCAAAGATTCAATAGCCTCAAAACTATTTTCTTTGATATCTTTAATGCTTTTGACTGGCCATTCAAGAAGTAGTTGAGTGGGTGTCACGATAAGACTTGAATGATGGCGCTCTTGATTTACTTCCACCCAGTTTAAATCGTATCCTGTGATGAGATTTTTATTGTCAGATTGAATTAAGTGAAATTTCATAACATCGTGTTTTTAAAGAAATAAATTGAATCAAAACCCTCTCATTTGTTGGCGGAATGCGCGTTCACAATGTAAGATATCATATATTCAAATTTAGGTAATTAAATTGGCTCAGCTTAAAAAATCATCGAAATTAAATAACGTCTGTTATGACATTCGCGGACCAGTTTTAGCGCACGCTAAAAAAATGGAAGAAGAAGGTCATCGTATTATCAAGCTTAATATTGGCAATCCAGCAGCTTTTGGATTTGAAGCGCCTGAAGAGATTGTTCAAGACGTGATTCGCAATATGGGTAAAGCATCTGGCTATACAGATAGCAAAGGGCTTTTTGAGCCAAGAAAATCTATCATGCATTACACACAGGAAAAAAATATTCCAAATGTTGATGTAGATGACGTGATTATTGGTAATGGTGTGTCAGAACTTATTGTCATGGCAATGCAGGCATTATTAGATAACGATGATGAAGTATTGATCCCTATGCCAGATTATCCGCTATGGACAGCGGCTGTGACATTGGCAGGTGGAAAGCCTAGACATTATTTATGTGATGAAGCTTCAAACTGGTACCCCGATCTTAAAGACATTGAAAGTAAAATCACCAGCAAAACAAAAGCAATTGTTGTAATCAATCCAAATAATCCGACAGGTGCACTTTATCCAAAAGATATTCTAGAAGGCATTATTCAAATCGCAAGAAAACATAAACTTGTTGTTTTTGCAGATGAGATTTACGACAAAGTTATTTACGACAAGAAAAAACATATTTCGATTGCATCTCTTGCTGACGACATTCTTTTTGTCACATTCAATGGTTTATCAAAAAACTATCGTGCATGCGGCTATCGTGCAGGATGGTTAGTTGTGTCTGGTAACAAGAAAGAATCTACAGATTACATTGAAGGTTTAAACATGTTAGCCTCCATGCGTTTATGTGCAAACGTTCCTGGACAGCTTGCGATTCAAACCGCTTTAGGTGGGTATCAAAGTATTGATGATCTTGTTGCACCTACAGGACGACTTTTTAAGCAAAGAGAACTTGCTTACAACATGCTTGTGTCGATACCTGGTGTCACATGTGTTAAGCCTGAAGCTGCGATGTATCTGTTTCCTAAATTAGATCCAAAGATGTATCCCATTAAAGACGATCAAGAATTTATTTTAAAATTATTAATCGACAAAAAAGTATTATTAGTTCAAGGCACAGGATTTAATTGGAAAGATCCTGATCACATAAGAATTGTTTTCTTACCAAACGAAGATGATCTTAAAGAATCAATTAATCGCATTGCCAATTATCTTGAAAACTTTAAGAAAAATACTGCGAACTAGAGAGCTATAACTGATGAAAAGAATGAATATAGGTTTATTAGGTATCGGTACAGTAGGTGGCGGTGTATTTGAACTTTTAAAATCTAACATTAAAGAAATACAACGTAAAACATCTGCAGATATGAAAATTGTCGCTGTAGCAGATAAAAATGTCGCACGCGCAAAAGAAATTGTTGGAAACTCTATCGAGGTCACTGATGATGCATTTAAATTAGTTGCTGATAAAGAGATCGATGTTATTGTTGAACTGATCGGTGGTACAACTATTGCAAAAGATTTAGTGGTGAAAGCGATTGAAAATAAAAAGCATGTCGTAACTGCCAATAAAGCATTGCTCGCAAATTTCGGAAATGAACTATTTGAATTAGCCAAAAAGAATAATGTGACTCTAGCTTTTGAAGCATCAGTCGCTGGTGGTATTCCTATTTTAAAATCAATTAGAGAAGGTTTAGCTGGAAATAAGATTGAGTGGGTCGCAGGTATTATTAATGGTACTACCAATTTTATTTTGACTGAGATGCGTGAAAAAGGCATTACATTTGCTAAAGCCTTATCCGAGGCTCAATCTTTAGGGTACGCAGAAGCAGATCCTACATTTGATATTGAAGGTATTGATGCAGCTCACAAATTAACCATTCTTGCTGGTTTATCTTTCGGTATTCCTATGAGCTTTAAAGATGTTTATGTAGAAGGTATTAAAGCCCTTGAGCAGAAAGATATTCGGTACGCAGAAGAATTAGGTTATCGCATTAAGTTATTGGGTATCGCAAAAAAAAGAGATAAAGGTATTGAGTTAAGAGTACATCCAACTTTAATACCTGAAAAACGTTTAATTGCCAATGTAAATGGTGCAATGAATGCTGTCGTTGTTAAAGGTAATATGGTTGGACCAACGCTTTATTATGGCGCCGGTGCCGGCGCATTACCAACCGCGAGCGCTGTCGTTGCTGATTTGATTGATATTTCAAGATCATCTCAAGTCCCTCCCCATGGTTTTGACGATAATAAAATTGATCCAATACCTATCTATAAAATTGAAGATGCAATCAGTGGTTATTATTTAAGAATTCGTGTTTCAGATAAGCCGGGTGTATTAGCTGAGATCACAAAATTATTTGGCGATAAGAAAATTTCAATTGATGCGATGCTTCAAAAGGAGCCTCAAGAACATGAATCTGAAGCAGATATTGTCATACTAAGCCACTTAGCAGTTGAGAAAGATATCAATACTGTCATTGATTCAATTGAGTCGTTATCAGCCACCATTGGAAAAGTTATTAAAATTAGATTAGAAGAGCTTAGCAAATAAAGACTTTATGAAATATATTTCAACGCGCGGCCAATCAAAGCCACTTTCTTTTTCAGAGATTTTATTAGGCGGTCTTGCACCTGACGGTGGTTTGTATCTTCCAGAGTCTTATCCTCAATTTTCAGCTCAAGATTTAAATAATATGCGAAGCATGAGTTATGCTGAACTTGCTTTTCATATCATTTCTAAATTTGTTGATGACATATCAAAGGATGACTTAAAAACGATTATCAATAAAACATACACCAAAGAAGTGTATGCATTTTCTAGATCGCAACAAAAACCAGAAGACATTACACCCATTTTAAAAGTTAAAGATAATCTATATATTCTTTCCCTTTCAAATGGACCAACACTTGCATTTAAAGATATCGCAATGCAACTCCTTGGCAATCTCTTTGAATATGTCCTCGCTAAAGAAAATGCGGAAATTAATATTTTGGGTGCAACGTCTGGTGATACAGGATCTGCTGCTGAATATGCAATGCGAGGAAAAAAAGGCATCAATGTCTTTATGTTGTCACCTTATCAAAAGATGAGTCGTTTTCAATCAGCTCAAATGTTTAGTATTCAAGATCCTAATATTTTCAATTTAAGCATTAAAGGTGTCTTTGATGACTGCCAAGATATTGTTAAGGCAGTATCTAATGACTTAGATTTTAAAAGAGATTTAAAAATTGGCGCAGTGAACTCAATTAATTGGGGCAGAATTTTAGCGCAGATCGTTTATTACTTTAAAGGTTATCTTGCTATTACCAAAAACAATGAAGAAGTGAGCTTTACTGTTCCCACAGGTAATTTTGGTAATATTTGTGCAGGTCACATAGCTCGCATGATGGGTCTTCCAATTAAAAGACTTGTGGTTGCTACTAATGAAAATAATGTATTAGATGAATTCTTTAAAACAGGCATGTATAAGCCGCGTGACTCTAAAAATACTTTTCATACTTCAAGCCCTTCAATGGATATATCTAAAGCCTCTAATTTTGAACGATTCATTTTTGATTTAATTGGACGAGACAGTAAAAAATTAAATGAATTATGGAAATCAATTGATCAAGGCGGTAATTTTGATTTAAACCAAGGCGGTATCTTTGAAAAAATTAAAGATTTTGGATTTACATCATCTTCAAGTACACACAAAGAACGTATCCACTACATTAAAGAAATTTACAATCAATACAAGATCATCATAGATACGCATACAGCAGATGGATTTAAAGCAGCCTATGAGCATATGGATGACAATGTGCCGATGATTGTTCTTGAGACAGCATTACCTATCAAATTTGAAGATTCTATTGTGGAAGCGATAAATCAAAGACCTGACAGACCAGAATCATTAAAGCATTTAGAAGATCTTCCGCAAAGATTTGAAGTTTTAGATAATCAAGTTGATCAAGTGAAAACATTTATAAGGCAAAACGTCTAAGATCATGAAGCAATATTTAGATTTACTTAATCACGTTAAAAACCATGGTGATGTGAAACATGACCGAACTGGCACAGGCACAATTTCTGTGTTCGGCTATCAAATGCGTTACGACCTATCAAAAGGCTTTCCTTTATTAACTACAAAAAAAGTACATTTAAAGTCAATTATTCACGAACTTTTATGGTTTTTAAGTGGCAGCACAAATATTAAATACTTAAAAGATAACGGTGTGAGTATTTGGGATGAATGGGCCGATGAAAATGGCAACTTAGGTCCGGTATATGGTTATCAATGGAGAAGTTGGCCCACCGCTGATGGAAAACATATCGATCAGATTACGGAATTGGTTGAGTCAATTAAAAAAAATCCAGATTCGAGACGATTAATAGTTTCAGCCTGGAATGTTTCAGAAATTTCAAAGATGAAACTACCACCTTGTCATGCATTTTTCCAATTTTATGTTTCGAATGGCAAATTATCTTGTCAGCTTTACCAAAGAAGTGCAGATATTTTCCTAGGCGTACCTTTTAATATTGCATCTTATGCGCTTCTTACAATGATGGTAGCTCAAGTATGTTCATTAGAGCTTGGCGATTTTGTTCATACGTTAGGCGACGCACACATTTATTCTAATCATATGGATCAGGTCAATGAGCAATTATCAAGACTACCTAAAGCATTGCCTCGCATGATAATTAATCCTGAAGTTAAGAGTATTTTTGACTTTAAATTTGAAGATTTTGTTTTAGAAAATTACGATCCTGACCCTGCGATTAAAGCGCCTGTAGCAGTCTAGTGTCAAAACTATCCATCATTGTTGCAATGAGTTCTAATCGTGTTATTGGTGTGAATAACACCTTGCCCTGGCATCTAAGTGAAGACCTAAAGCATTTTAAATCTTTAACGACAGGCCACACGATCATTATGGGTCGAAAGACTTACGAGTCCATAGGTCGGCCACTCCCTAATAGAAGAAATATTGTGATTAGTCGAAATATGGAAGCTTCATATGAAGGTGCGGAAGTTGTGCATAGCATCGAAGATGCTTTTTCTATTTCTAGGAACGATAACGAGGTATTTGTGATCGGGGGTTCAAATATATATGAACAAGCATTAAACTTGGTAGATCACTTATATATTACAGAAATTAAGAAAAGCTTTTTGGGGGATGCTTTTTTTCCTGAGATCAATAAACAAATATGGATCGAATCATCAAGAGAAGATCATATTACAAATGATGGTCTTGAATTTTCTTTCGTAAACTATCAAAAAAATACTAGATAGATACGCAGTCTACAAAGTAGTGCGCTTTACCATCAATCTTTTGTTTCACTAATCCATGATTGTCTGTTTCAAATCCTGGAAATTTCTCATTAAAATCTCTTGCGAATTTTAGATAGTCCACAATAATTTTATTAAAACGCTCGCCAGGAATTAGAAGAGGAATGCCTGGTGGATAAGGTGTGAGAAGAACTGCTGTAATTCTGCCTTCTAAATCATCTATCGCCACACGTTCAATTTCTTTATGAGCCATTTTTGAAAAAGCATCTGTTGGCTTCATTGCAGGAATCATGTCAGAGAGATACATTTCAGTAGTAAGTCTTGCAATGTCATGTTTTTTATAAATTTCATGAATCTGTGTACATAAATCTCTTAATCCAATACGTTCATAACTTGGTTGCTTTTGAATAAACTCAGGTAAGACTTTCCATAAAGGCTGATTTTTATCGTAATCATCTTTAAATTGTTGAAGTGCTGCAACAAGCGTATTCCATCGGCCTTTAGTGATACCGATCGTAAACATAATAAAGAATGAGTAGAGACCTGTTTTTTCTACAATAACTCCGTGTTCTGCCAAATATTTAGTAACGATAGAAGCGGGAATACCAAACTCTTCAGAAAATTCGCCATCAACATTAAGGCCTGGGGTAATGATGGTTGCCTTAATAGGGTCGAGCATATTAAAGCCATCAGCAAGATTACCGAATCCATGCCAATGATCATTTGCATTTAACATCCAAGCATCTCGATCTTCGAGACCTTCGTCTGATAAATCGTTAGGGCCCCATACTTTAAACCACCAGTCAGATCCCCATTCAATATCTACTTTTCGCATAGCGCGTCTGAAGTCTAACGCTTCCATGAGGGATTCTTCTACAAGTGCTTTACCGCCAGGCTCTTCCATCATCGCAGCAGCTACATCGCAACTCGCAATGATTGAATATTGAGGACTGGTAGAGCTATGCATTAAGAATGATTCGTTAAAGACTTCACGGTCAAGTTTATTTTTTTCTGCATCCTGTACAAGAATTTGGGATGCTTGGCTCAAGCCAGCTAAAAGTTTATGTGTCGATTGTGTTGAGAAAATTAAACTGTCTTTACAGCGTGGACGATCAGCGCCAATGGCGTGATAGTCACCATAGAAGTCATGGAATGTTGCATGTGGCAACCAAGCTTCATCAAAATGAAGTGTATCAATTTTTCCATCTAACATTTCTTTAATTTCTTCAACGTTATAAAGAATACCGTCATAAGTTGATTGTGTAATTGTTAATACACGAGGCTTATCTTTTTTGTTTGTGATGAATGGATTCTTTTGAATTTTGTCTTGAATGTTTTTCCATTCGAATTCTTTTTTAGGAATTGGACCAATGATGCCGAAGTGATTTCGTGTTGGCATCAAGAAAATTGGAATAGCACCGGTCATAATAATGGAGTGCAATACTGATTTATGGCAATTCCGATCCACGATGACGATGTCGCCTGGGGCTACCGTTGAATGCCAAACCATCTTATTAGAGGTTGATGTGCCGTTTGTGACGAAATAAAGATGATCAGAGTTATATATACGCGCTGCATTTCTTTCTGAAGCGCCTACAGGGCCTGTATGGTCAAGTAATTGCCCTAATTCATCTACTGCATTACATACGTCAGCGCGAAGCATGTTTTCACCAAAGAATTGGTGAAACATTTGGCCAACTGGTGATTTGAGGAAAGCAACACCACCTGAGTGACCAGGACAATGCCAAGAGTAGGAGCCATCGCCTGCATAATGAGTGAGCGCTTTAAAAAATGGTGGCGGCAAACTGTCTAAATAAGTTCTGGCTTCACGCACAATATAACGTGCCACGAACTCTGGCGTATCTTCATGCATATGAATAAAACCATTAAGTTCTCTTAAGATTTCATTTGGGATGTGACGGCTTGTTCTTGTTTCGCCATGAAGAAATATAGGGATTTCTTCATTACGAAATCTAATTTCATCTACGAAATTTTTTAATTGTTGAAGGGCAGTTTGGTTTTCTTCAACAAACTCTTCATCATCGATAGATAGAATAAATGCAGAAGCCCGACTTTGTTGTTGAGCAAATGAAGATAAGTCGCCGTAGCTCGTAACACCAAGGACTTCAAAATTTTCTTCCTCGATCGCTTTTGCTAAAACTCTGATACCAAGACCAGATGAATTCTCAGATTTAAAGTCTTCATCAATGATGACTACGGGGAAGTTAAATTTCATATTAACCCTTTATATTTTAGGTAATGTTACGCCTACTTGACCTTGGTATTTTCCACCGCGATCTTTATAGGATGTTTCACATACTTCATCGGACTCAAAGAATAACACTTGAGCGCAACCTTCGCCTGCATAAATCTTTGCTGGAAGAGGTGTTGTATTACTAAATTCTAAAGTTACATAACCTTCCCATTCGGGTTCAAAAGGCGTGACGTTTACAATAATGCCGCATCGTGCATAAGTTGATTTGCCTAAACATACCGTAAGCACACTTCTTGGAATTCTGAAGTACTCAACTGTTCTTGCAAGTGCAAATGAGTTAGGTGGGATGATGCAATAGTCAGCGTTAAATTCAACAAAAGAATTCGGGTCGAAATTTTTTGGATCGACGATGGTGCTATTAATATTGGTAAATACTTTAAATTCATTAGCGCATCGAATGTCATATCCATAACTTGATGTGCCATAAGATACGATCTTTTGATTATCTTTCTCGCGAATAAGTTTAGGCTCGAATGGCTCAATCATGCCATGTTCTTCGGCCATCTTTCTTATCCATTTATCTGATTTTATCGTCATAATTTTCTTGTCTCAAAAAAGAAAAATCCCGTTTGCACAATCTTGACGCTACGGGATTTCTAATGATTTAAATTTTCATTACTTTAGAGCTTATTTTCACCGATTTCAATACTCTGACGCCAAAATTGTTCAGGCTTATCAAAGATAACTTTAGATTCAGCGGGATCAGCAGTACCAGCAGGGTAGGTAAAGACTGGGGCCTTATCTTCATTCCAGGCTTTAATTACAGGATCAAGAAGTCTCCATGATGCTTCTACCTCATTGATATGGAGGTATAAAGATTGGTCCCCTTGCATCAAATTAAGAAGGAGTGATTCATAAGCATCTACACTTTCATCCCCTGTAATTCTATTTGGGGCGTCCATAGCTACCGTTCTTACTTTGGTATCAAGCCCTGGAATTTTCGTTTGGATTTCAAAGCGGGTAAATTCTTTAGGTTGAATACTAATGATGAGCCAGTTATCGGCTTGCTCAGGAAGTGAAAGCGGTGCTTTTTTAAACTTAATGGCTATCGCAGTATCAGATGCGTGAAGACGCTTTGCTGTTCTCACATAGATAGGTACACCTTTCCATCGCGGTGTATTAATATAGAACTTAAGTGCTGCGTAGGTCTCAACTACACTCTTTGGATCTTCCAGTTCCTCTAAATAACCCTTAACTTCTTCACCGTTGATTTTACCTCGACCATATTGCGCTTTAAAAGCATGCTTCTTAAGCTCGTTAAGAGGAATAGGTGTAATTGATTCAAGTACTTTAATTTTTTCAGCGCGAATATTTTCAGGGCTTAATGTTTGAGGCATTTCCATCGTCGTTAATGCAAGCATTTGCATAAGATGGCTTTGAATCATATCTCTTAAAGCACCTGTTGCATCATAGAATTGAGTTCTCTCACCTACACCAAGTGTTTCATTATTTGTAATTTGAATATGATCGATATGCTCATGCGACCAAAGCGGATCAAAGATATGATTTGCAAAGCGCGTGAGAAGAATATTTTGAAGTGCTGATTTACCAAGGTAATGATCGATACGGTAAATCTGTGTTTCTTTTAAATGTTTAGTGATTGATTTTTGGAGTGCTTGAGCTGTTTCTAAATTGGTACCAAAAGGTTTTTCAATGACAACACGACGCCAAGCTTTGCTTTCATCCGTTAAGCCAACGCTCGCGAGTAAATCAACAATCGAAGCAAAGTCAGATGGTCTGACAGACAAAAAGAAAGCTAAGTTTTGTGGGAAAGTTGATGCGTCGGAAAGTCTTTCACTGAGTCGTTTAAAAGCATTACTATCATCAGGCGGATTCGCATGATAAAAATTTCTAGCAATAAAACGATCAAATACTTTTGCGTCGTAATTTTTTTTGAATTTAATATCAAGCATGGACTTGATGTCATCTCGCCATGCTGATTCCTCAACTTCAGATCTTCCCACTGAAAGAATTTTCATTTTCTCTGGCAATCTACCAAGAGAATCAAGTCTAAAAAGACCTGGAATAAGTTTTATTCTAGAAAGGTTTCCACTTGCACCAAAGAGGACTAGGGTGCAGTCATCAATTTTTGTCATAGATTTTTAGGGATGTAAAAAAGTTATTTAGATTTTTTTACTGCATGACCACCAAATGCATTACGCATTACTGATAGCAATCTATAGCCATAACCTTGTTTTTCTTGGCTTCTGAATCTCACTTGTAATGCAAGTGTAAGCACTGGTGTTGGAATACCTTGTTCAATTGATTCAACAACAGTCCATCTACCTTCGCCTGAATCAGCTACATAAGGCGCAATTTCATCAAGCGCTTGATCTTCTTTAAGAGCATCAGCAGTTAAATCTAACAACCAGCTTCTAACCACTGAGCCGTGTTTCCATAATTCTGTAATTTGCGCTAAATCAAGTTTAAATTCACTTTTACCTTTAAGAAGTTCAAGGCCTTCAGCGAATGATTCCATCATGCCGTATTCGATACCGTTGTGAATCATTTTAGTAAAGTGACCTGAGCCTACAGGACCTACATGAGCCCAGCCACGATCTGCGTGAGCTAGTGCTTGAAGAATTGGTTTCATTGTATCTGCAACTTCTTGTTTTGCGCCCACCATTAAGCAGTAGCCATTTGCTAAACCCCATACACCACCTGATGTTCCACAATCCATAAAGCCAATACCTTTTTCTTCAAGGAATTTGCCGATGCGTTGAGAGTCTTTGTAATTTGAATTGCCACCGTCAATAATAATGTCGCCTTTATTGAGCATTGGGATGAGTTCTTTGATTTGTTCTTCGGTTGGATTTCCTGCTGGCACCATAAGCCATACGATTTTTTGACCATCTAATTTTGCTACAGCTTCTGCCACTGAGCTTGCGCCAATAATTTTAGATTTTTCTTCTAGAGTTTTTACAACTTCTGCGCTTCGGTCAAAGCCTACAACAGAAATACCTTTTTGAACGAGACGAGTAGCCATATTGCCACCCATTTTTCCGAGACCAATCATTGCTAATTTCATTTTTTTTACCTTTTTATGGAAGATTTGTCGTTGCTTAATCTTTTGGAATAAAGCAAATTAGTTTAAAGTGCGATACAAGTTAAATTATATCAAACGCAAGCCTCTTCAAGGAATTGATTTCGATATAAAATCCACATTATTTTGAAAGATTTACATGAATTTGAAGCAAATTAAATGGCAGTCATTTGAAAGCCAAGTTTCTCTTGATCAAGCGGCTATGGAAAGGGTTGTAGCGTTAGCTGATTCTTCAATTAAAGCGCGAGGCCAATTTCATCTCGTATTAGCCGGAGGATCGACACCTAAAAACGTCTATACACTTCTTAAAAACATCAATACAGATTGGCATAAATGGCATGTCTATTTTGGAGATGAGCGATGTCTCGATTCGGCTCACCAAGATCGAAATAGTACTATGGCTTTTGAAGCTTGGCTTAATCATATCGATATTCCAACCCAAAACATTCATACAATTCCAGCTGAGCTTGGTCCGGTAGAAGGTGCAAATTTATATAATGAAACTCTAAGCAAGGTAGGGGATTTTGATTTAGTCCTTTTAGGGCTTGGTGAAGACGCCCATACGGCAAGCTTATTCCCAGGACATCGTTGGGATAACAATTTAGATGCTTTAGCGGTCTTCGATGCGCCCAAGCCACCACCATTAAGAATATCTATGTCGCCAGCACGCTTAAGTCGATCTAAATCTGTGCTTTTCTTGGTTAGTGGAAAAGAGAAACAAACTGCGATAAATCAATGGAAAGCAGGAGATTTAATACCTGCAAGCACGATCACCTGTAACAATGGGGTAGATGTATTTTGTTTTAACGTAAGCTAGGTTTTTTGAATCACAATATTTGGGAATTTATTGCTGTAATCTTGGGCAAGTTTAGATACTTTAATGGCTGTTAAACGGGCAATTTTCTTGTAAGTTTTTGCAGCGCTGCTTTCAGGCTCTGCCACCACCGTTGGGTTTCCATTGTCAGCTTGCTCCCTAATCTTAATGTCTAAAGGCAGGCTTCCTAAAAGAGATACACCATAATCCTGACACATTTTTTCAGCGCCACCTGATCCAAAAATATGTTCTTCGTTGCCACATTTTGAACATGTATGCATGGCCATATTTTCTACAATACCAATAATTGGAATATTAACTTTTTCAAACATTTTTAATCCGCGCCTAGCATCAAGTAGGGCAATATCTTGTGGCGTTGTAACGATAATAGCGCCTGTGACAGGAACTTTTTGAGATAAGGTGAGTTGAATATCACCGGTGCCAGGAGGTAAATCAACAACAAGGTAATCAAGGTTATCCCACCTTGTTTCTTTTAAGAGTTGTTCGAGTGTGCCTGTAACCATAGGGCCGCGCCATACCATGGGTGTTTCTGTATCTACAAGGAATCCAATCGACATAGCTTGAATGTTGTGAGCCATAATAGGCTCCATTGACTTGCCATCTTTGCTCTCAGGCTTTGTGTATATTCCTAACATTTGAGGTTGGCTTGGGCCATAAATATCAGCATCCAAAATGCCTACACGAGCACCTTCAGCTGATAAAGCTAAAGCGAGATTGACTGCGGTTGTAGATTTACCTACGCCACCCTTGCCAGAAGCGACAGCAATAATGTTCTTAACACCAGGAATAAGCGCTATGCCTTTTTGAGCCGCATGGGATGTGATTTTAAAATCAACTTCAATATTTAAATTAACTTCAGGCAATATTTTTTTAATTTGTGTCGCAATCAAATTTTTGATGTCATTTAATTGGCTTTTAGCTGGGTAGCCAAGCAAGACTTTGATATCAATATCATTATCTTTTATTGAAATGCTCTTAATAGATTTATCGTTAATAAGGTTGTCGTTCGTATTGGGATCAACAACGTCTTTTAACAGATCTTTTATTTGTTCTTCTGAGTGAGTCATGAGGCGGTAATTTTAACCTATCTTAGTTGAGGCGTCATTTGATAGAATAGGGACTTAGTCAAATCAATAAAGTTTCTCAATTCATGCGAAAGATCTTAGTCACTTCAGCCTTGCCGTACGCGAATGGGAGCATTCATTTAGGCCATTTAGTGGAATACATCCAAACTGATATCTGGGTTAGATTTCAAAAAATGCAAGGTCATGAGGCTTATTACGTATGTGCTGATGATACACATGGAACCCCTATTATGCTTAGGGCTGAAAAAGAGGGTATTACGCCGGAAGCGCTAATTAAAAAAGTACATGTAGAACATTCGAAAGATTTTTCTGATTTTTTTGTAAATTTTGATAATTTTTATTCTACAAACTCTCCTGAAAATCTTGAGCTATCTCAAACTGTTTATAAAAAACTTAAACAGAATAAGAAGATTTATACAAAAACCATAGAGCAATTTTACGATCCAGTAAAAGAAATGTTTTTACCTGATCGCTTTATTAAAGGTGAGTGTCCTAAGTGTCACGCCAAAGATCAATATGGTGATTCATGTGAAGTTTGCGGTGCTACATATGCACCTACTGAATTAATTAATCCTACATCTTCTGTCTCAGGCTCTGTTCCGATCAGAAAAGAAACGGAGCATTACTTTTTTAAGCTTTCAGAGTGCGAATCATTTTTAGAAAACTGGACATCTTCTGGCACGCTTCAGCAAGAAGCTGCCAATAAAATGAAAGAGTGGTTTAAATCCGGCTTAGCTGATTGGGACATTTCAAGAGATGCACCTTATTTTGGTTTTGAAATTCCCGATGCGCCAGGTAAATATTTTTATGTGTGGCTTGATGCTCCTATCGGGTATATGGCGAGTTTTAAAAAACTTTGTGAAGATAAAAAGATAAATTTTGATGAATTTTGGAACGCAGATTCACAAACAGAGCTATATCATTTTATTGGAAAAGATATTCTTTATTTCCATGCATTATTTTGGCCGGCAACTTTAGAATTTTCTGGCTATAGAAAACCTACAAAGATTTTTGCACATGGTTTTCTTACGGTAAATGCAGAGAAGATGTCTAAATCTCGCGGTACATTCATCACAGCTCGAAGTTACTTAGATCATATTAAAAATCCAGACTACCTTCGATATTATTACGCTGCTAAATTAAATAACACGATGGAAGATATTGATCTTAATTTAGAAGATTTTTTATCTCGAGTGAATAGTGATCTTGTAGGCAAATTTATTAATATCGCAAGTCGAACCTCAGGGTTTATTCATAAATATTTTGAAGGCAAACTTTTTCTTGATGATTCAAAAACTGATCAAGAACATATTGCTATCACGCAAAAATGCAAAGATATTGAAAGCGAAATCAAGAGTTGCTTTGAATCTAGAGAATATGGTCGTGCAGTTCGAGAAATTATGCGTGTAGCAGATATTACAAATGAGTACGTCAATACAAAAGCGCCCTGGACACTTGCAAAAGATGATACACAACATAAATTAGGTTCAGATTTACATGTGATATGCAGTAGAAGTCTTGAAGCCTTTAGGCGGCTTTCTATATATCTTGCACCTGTATTGCCTAAACTTACGTCAGATATAGCAAAATTTTTTAATGAAAAAGAATTTAAGTCATTTAAAGATCTTGATAAAAAAGACATTACCGTTAACGAGTATCAGCACATATTAACTAGAGTTGAAAAGAAAGATATCGATATGATGATTGAATCAAACAAAGAGTCTTTAGACAAAAATAATGAATCTTCGAAAAAGGTAGATGTCGATCAATCGACTATTTCCATTGACGATTTTATGAAAATCGATTTAAGAGTCGCGCTTATTAAAGAAGCCTCTTTTGTGGAAGGTGCAGACAGTCTTTTAAGATTAAGCTTAGATCTTAATGACGGTCGTCCAAGACAAGTTTTTGCAGGTATTAAATCTAAATATAACCCTGATCAGCTTGTTGGAAAATTAACTGTTATGGTTGCTAATTTAAAACCAAGACAAATGAAATTTGGTTTATCTGAAGGTATGGTGCTTGCTGCAAGCAATGAGTCTGAAGGGCCGTTCGTACTTTATCCAGATCAAGGCGCTAAACCTGGCATGCGCATTAAATAATTAACCTTGGTTAATTTCTAAATAAATTTTTTCTAAAGTTTTTGATGGATCTTTTGATTGGGTAATGGGTCTTCCAATTACTAGATGATTAGATCCTGCTTTGATAGCCTCTGCAGGTGTCATAGTTCTCACTTGATCATTTGCGACATCATCAGCCATCCTTATACCTGGCGTCACAAATAAGAATGACGGATTAAACTGGTCTTTTAAGAAGCCTAAATCTTTAGCAGAACAGACGATACCTTGAAGCCCACTTTGTTCGGTTAATTTTGCGAGACGTAATACTTGGTCTTCTAAATTTCTAGACACACCAATTTCTTCTAAAGTTTTCTGATCCATACTTGTCAATACAGTGACTGCTATAAGAAGAGCTGGTTGTTTGGCTTTACTCGTGCCCTCGAGTGCCGCTTCCAACATGTTACTTCCTCCAGAAGCATGAACATTGAGCATCCATACGCCTAACTGACTTGCTGCTTCACATGCTTTTTTAACGGTCGTAGGAATGTCATGGAATTTAAGATCTAAAAATACTTTGAAATTTTTATTGTGCAGGTATTCGATAAAAGCGGGACCAGTTGCTGTAAATAATTCTTTGCCAACTTTTACATTGCAATATTCTGGATTAAGTTGCGAAACTAATGTTTTTGCATCTGCAAGATTTGCAAAATCAAGAGCTACGGTAACTTTATGCGTTGGTGTCATTAACTAATTTCATTCATCTCAGTAGGTTCTGACGGAAGTGCTTCCCAGGCATTACAAGCCGGACATTGCCAATGATGCTGTTTAGCTTTAAAGCCACAACTGCTGCATGTAAATAAACGTCGATTGCCAATAGCATTTCGAACAGTTTGTTGAATAAGTTGGATGTCTTGTTCTTTATGCTTGCTATTCATAGCGCGCGCTTGAAATAATTGATCTAATGCTTGAAGGCTTGGCTTTCTTATAAGCTCTTTGCGTGCAAGCTCTTCAGCCATTTCAGAGCCTTCTAGTTTTAATGTTGCTTCATAGATAACATTAAGCAATGATCTTAATTTGTAATTTTCAAAATAAAGATTTAGGAGTGATAAACCTTCTTCAGGTTTTTTAAGTTTTTCAAATGAATTAAGTATTTTGGCTGCGACAAGACCTAAGGATTCTGGATCTTGAAATTCAATTTTTTTCCAGTGATTGATCGCTTTATTATGATCACCATCTTCTGCATCTAAATCACCAAGTAAAATATTTGCTCGAACACATTTTTTATGCGCGTCGAGTGCATCGTTAAGTGATTTAATTGCTGACTTTTTATCTTTATCTAAAATCGCATTCAATGCAATTTCACAATGGTAATGACTAATTTGTAATCTAAATGAAACGCCTGATTCTTTTTCTAATTTTGTGGCCATCTTAATCGCATTTTGCCATTCACGTTCTTTCACGTAAATCTCAAGTAAAGCATTAGATGCATATTGTTTATATTTTCCAGATTCTAATTTTAGGAATAATTCTTCAGCACGATCAAATAAGCCTGCTTTAAGATAATCTTGAGCTAATTCAGCTTTCACAGATTCTTCTTGCGAAGGATTAAGATCACGATTTTCTAATAAATCTAAATGCATATTGATAGCGCGATCAATGTGACCTATTCTTCTTAAGATGCTGCCTAAGGCAAAGTGCAATTCAAGCGATTCATTATTAATACGAACAGCATCCATAAAAGCGTTTACTGCTTTTTCGTATTGATTAGTGATGAGGTAATTAAGGCCTTTAAAGTAGGTCGCAGGAAGGCTTGTTGATTCCTTCATGAGTTGTTTAATATCAATGCGAGCGGCTACCCAACCCAATGCAAAGAAGAAGGGGATAACAAGGAGCCACCAATATTCGAATTGAATCATATTTGATTTATTGTATATCTATTAATTGATAGATCAAAAAAAAAGCATATCCTGGTAAGAAGATATGCTTTTAAATGATGTTTAGTCTTATTTATCAACGCGATCTCTTAGTTCTTTACCTGCTTTAAAATGTGGAACGTATTTCTCTGGTACTTCCACTTTTGAACCTGTTTTAGGGTTTCTGCCCAAACGAGGTGGTCGGTAATTTAAACTAAAACTACCAAACCCTCTAATTTCAATTCTTTTGCCTTTGGAGAGTGTTTCACCCATAGCATCAAGAATTGTTTTGACCGATAACTCAGCGTCTTTGTAGACTAACTGAGAGAAACGGCTAGCAAGTAAGTTGATTAATTTAGACTTCGTCATAAGATCAATTATTTTTTACTATCTAATTTTGCCTTTAATAACGCGCCAAGGTTAGTTGTACCAGCATTATCAGAACTTTCTTCAACTTCTACTTTTTTCTTAGCAGCTTTTGGTTTAGCTGAATTTTTAGATTTAAGTGAAAGTTGGATTGTTTTTTCTTTAGCGTCGACATTAAGTATTTTAACTTCAATTTCGTCACCGGCTTTAACAACAGTTGAAGCATCATCAACTTTATCTTCGCTGACTTCGCTTATATCAACCGTACCTTCAACTTGATCAGCTAAAGTCACTACGATACCAGAAGCATCTGCTGATTTAACTGTGCCTTTAACAAAACTACCTTTGTCGTTAGCTTTTGTGAAGCCTGTGAAGTTGTCGCCTGATAATTGTTTAAGGCCAAGAGAAATTCTTTCTTTCTCAACATCGATTGCCACGATAAGCGCTTCGAGTTCGTCACCTTTTTTAAAGTTTCTAATCGCTTCTTCACCTGTTTTATCCCATGAGATATCAGACAAATGAATAAGACCATCTATGCCACCATCAAGACCGATAAAGATACCGAAATCAGTGATTGATTTAATAGGGCCGCTAACTTTGTCACCTTTTTTATGTGTTTCAGAAAATTCTGCCCATGGATTTGATTTGCATTGTTTCATACCCAATGAGAGTCTTCTTCTGTCTTCATCAATTTCAAGAATCATTACTTCAACTTCGTCGCCGAGCTGTGCAATTTTTCCTGGGTGAATATTTTTATTTGTCCAATCCATTTCTGAAACGTGAACTAAACCTTCAATACCAGCTTCAATTTCAACGAATGCACCGTAATCAGTTAAGTTAGATACCTTACCGAATAGACGTGTGCTTACTGGATATCTTCTTGATAAACCTTTCCAAGGATCATCGTCGAGTTGTTTTAAACCTAATGAGACACGATTTTTTTCTTGATCAAATTTAAGCACTTTAGCTTCAACTTCATCACCAATATTTAAAATTTCAGATGGATGCTTTACGCGTCTCCATGCTAAGTCAGTAATATGAAGTAAGCCGTCAATACCGCCTAAGTCAACGAATGCACCGTAATCTGTAATATTTTTAATAATACCTTTTACAGTTGCGCCTTCAGTAAGTGTGCCAATAACAGCGTCCCTGTCTGCACCTGAAGATTGTTCCATCACTGCTTTTCTTGAAACAACCACGTTGTTTCTTTTCTTATCAATTTTGATAACTTTAAGATCCCATTCTTTATTTTCAAATGGTGATGTATCTTTAACAGGTCTTACATCAACGAGTGAGCCTGGTAAGAATGCTGTGATTCCATTTACAGAAACTCTTAAGCCACCTTTAACACGACTACTTACAAAACCTTTAACTACCGTTCCTTCATTCATTGCATCTTCAAGATCAAGCCATGCTTGCATTTTCTTTGCTTTATCTCTTGATAGGATCGTTGAGCCGAAACCGTCTTCTAGTTTTTCAATTGCAACTTTAACAAAGTCACCCACTTTAACGTCAAGTCCGCCTTGGTCATTAAGGAATTCTTCTGCTTTGATAACGCTTTCTGATTTAAGTCCTGCGTTTACAATCACAAAGTCATTATCAATAGATATAACTTCGGCTGTAATTACTTCGCCTGAACGCATTTCTTGAAGCGCTATGCTTTCTTCAAATAGTGCTGCGAAACTTTCTGTGGATTTTGATTCTGTATTTTTTGCTGTCGTTGCCATTAAATGTTACCTATAAAGTCCTACCTAGCGATAGGGATGTTAAAGTTAGCAATAGATCTTTGAAATCTATTACACCTAATTTTTTTTAAGACGTTTGAGACTTTAAACTGAAGAGATGGGTGATGTTATCAACGGCATCAGATATGCTTAATGTGTCTGTATCTATTTCTATAGCGTCTTTTGTTTTTAAGAGGGGTGAGATTTCTCTTTGTAAATCCCGCTCATCTCTTAAAATAATTTCACTTAAAACCGAGGCCATATTAGCAGGGTTTCCTTTTGAGATCAACTGTTTATATCTTCTTTCAGCTCTAATTTGAGCGCTTGCAGTTAAGTATATTTTAATGTCAGCATGAGGGAAAACAACTGAAGTCATATCCCTTCCTTCAGCCACCAATCCAGGGCTTTTTTCAAAGCTCCTCTGAAATCCAAGAATCGCCTCTCTTAAAGCCTTATGAACCGCAACTTCAGAGGCTCCGCGACCTGATTCTTCAGAACGTATTGCTTCCGAGACGTCTTTACCATTGAGTAAAATTTGATCATTTTTGAAGCTTAAATCAGCATTTTCGAGGACTTTGAGAAGTAAAGCTTCGTTATCGAGGGGTATATTTTGCATGCGACCCGCATAAGCGATCGTTCGATAGATTGATCCTGAGTCTAGATAATGAAAGCCTAGTTTTTCTGCAACAAGTTTAGCGACAGTACCTTTTCCAGAAGCGGAAGGGCCATCAATCGCAATAATAGGAACGTGAGATGTCATCTATGTCTTTACAATACTTTCTAATACTTCAAAGTAAGTGGGGAATGTTTTATTTACACATGCTGGATCATTAATTGTGATCGCGATATTTTTAAGGCTGACCAATGAGAAACACATAGCTATTCGATGGTCATCATAAGTATCAATTTCTACGTTTTCTTTGATATGAAGCGGAGGGGTTATTTCAATAAAATCTTCACCTTCAACAACCGCTGCACCTAACTTTTTAAGTTCAGTTGCCATAGCTTTAATACGATCAGTTTCTTTAACGCGCCAACTTCCAATGTTGTGAAGTTTAGTCGTACCATTTGCAAATAAAGCTAAAACTGCGAGTGTCATTGCAGCATCTGGAATATGGTTGCAATCAAGATTGATTGCTTGAAGTGTTTTAACTTTTGAAACCTTAATCGATGCTTCAAGAGTTTGAATTTTAGCGCCCATAAGAGCTAGGGCTTCAGTAAATTTTACATCACCTTGAATGCTATTTTTCCCAATGCCTTTAACTTCAATATCACCAGCAAGTGCACCAGCGGCTAAAAAGTATGAAGCTGATGAGGCGTCACCCTCAACAAATATTTCACCTGGGCTCACATAAGCACTTGAGCCTGGAATCAGAAAGTGTTGCCAGTCTATTTTTTTTACATGCACACCAAATCGACTCATAAGATTAAGCGTGATATCAATATAAGGTTTTGAAATTAAATCTCCGACGATTTCGATAGACACTTCTTTTTTTGTGAGTGGAATCGCCATTAATAGCGCTGTTAAGAATTGACTTGAAATATCACCTCTAATTTTTACTGAGCTGTTAATAATAATTTCAGAAGGAGATATTTTTAGCGGGGGATAACCTTCTTGATTGAGATAAGTGATATTTGCATTTAATTGTAAAAGAGCATCGACGAGATCTTTAATAGGACGCTCATGCATTCGAGGCACGCCACTTAGCATGTAATTACCTTGACTAAAAGATAACGCTGCGGTGAGTGGCCTAAAAGCAGTGCCTGCATTACCTAGAAAAATTTCAGCTGATTTATTTTTGAACTGACCTTGAGAGCCTTTAATGTGAATGTCACCATTCTTGTTTTGTGTAAGATCAACTTGAAGTATTTTGAGCGCTTCAATCATATGATGCGTATCGTCTGATTGAAGCGGGTGTTTAATAATTGTTTCTCCATCTGCAATAGCAGATAAAAGAAGAATGCGATTAGTAATACTTTTAGATCCAGGGAGAGTGACTTGGCCAGAAACAGATTGAATGGCTTTTAATTTCTTTTGGTTTGTCATGCGCTTAGATTACTGAGACCATTCGTTTCGAGTTTTACTTGCATTTTCAAATAAGGCTAAAATCTTTTTAGCGTCTTCGTGTTCAATAGCTTCTTTAAGCAATTTAATTTGATTTTCAAAATGCTTAATATCTTCAAGAATAAATTTCTTATTTGCGAGCGTAATATCTTTCCACATCTCAGGAGAGCTTGCTGCAATTCTTGTGAAATCTTTAAAGCCACTCGCAGCAAATTTTAAAAGTTCATTAGCATTTGTTCTCTGAGTAATCATATCCACAAGAGAAAATGCTAATAGGTGAGGAAGATGGCTAATTGTCGAAAATATTTTGTCATGATCACTATGAGACATATTTGAAACTATTGCGCCTGCATTTTTCCATAGCGTTTCGATTTTTTCTTTTGCTTCAAGCGAAGTCTCTTGATCTGGCGTTAGTATGACATTTTTATTTTTAAATAAATCAATATGCGCTGCTATTGCACCGTGTTTTTCAGATCCAGCAATAGGATGCCCACCGATAAATTGCGAATAATGCGGCCCTAAAATTTGTTTTGCTGATTCAATGACATCTGTTTTTGTACTACCCACATCAGTAATAATCGTGTGTGAAGATAAATGCGGTTGGATAGTTTTGAGTATGGAGGGAAATTGCGCAACAGGCGTTGCGATAATAATAATATGTGCTTCAGCAATATCTTTCTTTAGGTCCTGGCTTGTTCGATCAATAAGCTTTAATTTAATAGCGTCGTTAAGGTTATCTTGATTTCTACCGACGCCCACAATATCAGACGCAAGACCTGATTTTTTAGCAGAAAGTGCAATAGATCCACCAATAAGACCGACACCAAAAATAAGAATTTTATTCACTGTATATAGTTGATTTATTTGATATTGTTTAACAATTGAATTGTATCATGTTCACTATTAAATGATCGCCATTCGTTATTGATGAATAATTCAAAAGGCTTAAAGTGAGTTTTGTAATTCATCTTTTTACTCTCTTTAATCCAATAGCCTAAATACACATAATCTAATTTCTTTTCTATGCACCAATTGATAAGCCATAGTATGGAATAAGTGCCATAACTGAGCGACTTATCGTGCGTATCATAAAATGTATAGACTGCAGAAATGCCATCATTAATCACATCAACAAAACTTACTATTTTTAAATCGTCTTGATCTTGAAATTGAATTAATCGACTATCAATATTACTTTGTAATAAAAATTCACTGTACTGGTTAACATCATCATCTGTTGTTTTTGTTTTTTCATGTCTCATTTTTTGATATTCCAAGTAAAGCTTAAAATGATTTTCATGAAAGGAAAGCGGAAGCACCGAAGTTTGTAAATGCTGATGTTTCTTTGTGATTCTTTTAAAGCTTTTTGAAGATACAAAATTTTTAACATTGATACGAATAGGAATGCATGCATTACAAAGCTCACAATAGGGCTTGTATGTAAATTTACCGCTTCTTCGAAAGCCTTTTTTAATTAGATCGTTATAATGATGTTGACTGATAAGGTGATGAGGGGTAGCAACTAACGACTGAGAAGCAAGACCTTCTATATAGCCACACGCGTAACTTGTCGTGACATAGAATTGAATCTTATGACTGGAAAGTTCATCAGGTAGGCTCATGTTTTAATGTAAGTTCTGAGTAATTGAATAAATTGATTTCGCACGATTTCTTTAGCACCAAAACTTAAAAGATGATCTGTTTTCATCTGACAGTCTATCATTTTAACTCCTATGTTTTTTAAATACTGGACAGCAAACACAAATGCAATTTTTGAAGCATCTGTTTCATAATGAAACATTGATT
>DAIOGA010000002.1:13768-72090 GCA_036745495.1 Candidatus Methylopumilus sp. | reverse complement strand
ACAGCAAACACAAATGCAATTTTTGAAGCATCTGTTTCATAATGAAACATTGATTCACCAAAGAAAACACCATCTAAAATAATCCCATAAAGCCCGCCAACTAATTTTTCATTGAAATAAATTTCAAAAGAATGAGCTATTTTCATTTGATGTAATTCTGAATAAGCATTGATAATGCGATGATCAATCCAAGTGCCATCTTGATCTTTTCTTTTAACTTCACTGCAGTGCTTAATGACAGATGAAAAATCCTTATCGATTTCAAATTGATAATTATTTTTTTTAATTTTCTTGGAGAGCGATGAAGAAATCTTAAGATCATCAGGAAATAATACTAATCTTGGATTCGGTGACCACCATAAAATGGGTTCATATTGATTAAACCAGGGAAAGATTCCTTGTTTATATGCCTCAATGATTTTTTCAGCTTCGAGTGTTTTAGATATTGCGATAAGACCATTAGGTTCAATAAGCGCTTGATCAGTATTAGGAAAGGGGTCATGATTATCAAGAAAAGCGATGGAACCAAAATCAGTTTTTATCCATTGACCCATATGTTTTTGTGAGGAATGCTTTATTTAATTTTTAAGATATGAAACGTTTTTCAATATTAGTTATATTACTCTTAAATATCTTCCCAATGGCTTATGCCAATGAGCGGGGGTTGTTTTGGAAATTAAAAGCACCGAACGGATCAACACATTATTTATTCGGTACGATTCATACTGATGACAATAGAATTATTAAGTTCCTACCTATTGTAAAAAAATCGGTCAGCGCCTCAGATCTTCTTGTTGTAGAAATTACACCTGATAATCGCTCACAAAATTTACTTATGAAAGATCATTCTCTAATGTCTGATTTGACAGAAAATGAATTAAATCAAGTCAAAAAACTTTCAGAGTTTCATGTGATGTATTTTGAGAATGCAATCAGAATGAAACCTTGGTTGTTGGCTATTATTTTTGATTCACCAAAGCCTCATACTGAATTCAATCAAGATTATCTTCTGATGGCCATGGCAGAAGATTTAGATAAAGAAGTTTTAGGAATTGAATCATCACAAGAGCATTTTGCGATAATGGATTCTTTGTCCTTAGATGAGCAATTAATTATGCTTAGAGCAGTTCTAAAAAAAACAGAGAAAGAAAGATTATCTGATTACAATTTACTTATGAAAGATTATCTTTCAACTGATGTAGATCAGATACGTCATACCGATGAGCGATTAACGGGTAAATTATTGCCAGAAGCATTGTGGGCTAAAATTAAAGTTCAGCTTATGGATGAGAGAAATAAAAAAATGGTTGCAAGAATTAAAGAACTTTCAAAAGATAAGCAATTATTTATTGCAGTAGGAGCATCTCATCTTGCAGGTCAAGATGGCTTATTAAATCAATTAAAACAATCGGGATTTAAAATCTCTCCTATGAAAGCGTTTGAATGATATGAAACGTCAAATTATTTCATCTCGCGGAAATCAACATTTTAAACATTTAAAAAAACTTAATGAATCGCCTCGTTATCGTCACGAAGTGCAGCAAACCATTTTAGATGGTATACATCTTATTGAGTCTTATGCTGAGCGCTTCGGTTCGCCTGATTCAATAGCTTTAATCGAGAGCGGCAACATTGATAAGATTGCGCCTTATCTTAATGAAGATACGCAAGTATTAGAATTTCCAGCAGCTCTTTTTTCTGAAATAGCACCTGTTATATCTCCTACAGGTATTTTGGCTTCTATAAACATCCCACATTTGGAAATACCAAAAAAACAAAATTGTATTTTGTTGTTGGAAGATATCCAAGATCCAGGTAATTTAGGCAGTATATTAAGATCTGCGAGTGCATCAGGCGTTGACCTTGTTTATTTGTCTGATCATTGCGCCGATCTTTGGTCACCCAAAGTGCTAAGGGGTGGGCAGGGCGCTCATTTTCATCTTCCATGTATTGAGAAAGCAATCTTTTCAGATATTACAAAAGCATTTACTGGAAAAATTTTTGCAACAACATTGAATGGAAAGTCGATTTTCAAAGAAGATTTGAAAGGGCCTGTCGCATTTATTTTTGGCAACGAAGGTAGTGGTCTTCAATCAGAAACAATAGGATTAACTTCACATGTAATTCATATACCTATGGAAAAAGGTATAGAGTCATTAAATGTTTCTGCCGCCGTCTCTGTATGTTTATATGAAAAATATAGACAAGAACATTTTAATGTTTAATTGAATCCCCTGATTCATTAAACACAAAATCTACTTCATCTTCAGCGTATTTATAACATTCATTGCAGAAATCACAATGAATCGTGATTAATGATTGTTCTTCGATAATAGATTCACATTCATTTTTGCCAATCAGGCGAAGCATATTTTCTACGCTTTTTTTAGAACAGCTACATGCGAATTCAGGAAAGCTTGGATCGTATAAGCGAATGGTTTCTGAAGAAAATATAGTCTGAAGAATTTCGGAAGCTTTTAACTCGGGGTGAATAAATTTAAACGATTCATTAGTAGATGCCACAATATTTTCCCAAGCATTTTTCATAGCATCAGGGTCGAGTATTTCTGCTGAGGAATTAAATGGAAGCTTTTGAATAAGAAGCCCATGAAAAATATTATCTTGAGAATTAATCCATAATTTTGTTTGGATTTGTTCTGACCTTAGCATGTAGTTTTCAAGAAGCTCGCTAATTGAATTTCCCTCCATAGGCACAATGCCTTGATAAGGTGTTTTCGCATTTTTTTGAATTAAAGTAATGATGAAGTGACCTTCTTTAATGAGATCAATCGGTGCTATAGATTCGACAGGACCACTCCATTTGACTGTACCTCGCATACCTAGATTTTCATTGCATTCAGCAATTAATAGTTTAAGGGGCCCATTTGTTTGAATTTGTAATGTCAGTGAGCCGTCAAGTTTAAGTGTTGAAGCAAGGAGGGCGCTTGCCACCATCAATTCACCCAATGCCATATGGAGGTTTTGAGGTAATGCTTGATGCTGTGTGGCTTCTTCGATTGTATGATTAAGCTTTACATAGTTACCGCGAATATCGGTATTTTCAAAAATAAATCGATGAAGTGTATCTTCAGAGTTGTGCATAAAATTTAAATTTCAATCATTTTTCTTTTAGGCACAAGCGAGATATCCCATAATTGGATAGCGGTAGCCCAAAAGTTTGTAAGTGTATTTTCTTTTTCAATTACTTCATAGTCTTGACCGAGAAATTTAAGGCACGCGATCAAATTATCTTTTATGTTTGAATGGTCCACAGGGGTAGATTGATTTTCTTTGCTTAATTTTTTTTGATTGAATGTTGCAATAGGTATGTGACCATAATTAACTGAAGGAAGAGATAATTTTTTCTGTAAGAATATTTGCCTTGATGTAGAGTCAATAAGATCTGCACCTCTTACAATGGTGTTGATATTTTGCAATGCATCATCAATCACAACTGCAAGTTGGTAAGCATAAATACCATCAGATCTTTTTAAAATAAAATCACCAAAATCTTTTAATATATTTTGTTGAATAACACCTTGAATCTTATCTTGAAATACCATGCAAATATCTTCTGCTTTTATTCTCAAAGCATGATATTGCGCGTTTAATTTCTTATCTCTGCAAGTCCCAGGATAAATCATCCCATCAACACCTGTCATCGCTGAATCAGCAATTTCTTTTCGGCTACATTCGCAAAAATACGTATTTTCTTTTTGATTTAAATTAGACGCATAGTGTTCGTAAATATCTATGCGATGACTTTGGTAAATGATTTCGTCATCCCATTGAAAACCATGTTGATGAAGTGTATCTAAAATAGCTTTATCACTCTGTTTAACAACTCTTGGCTGATCGAGATCTTCCATCCTAACTTTCCAGAGGCCATCGTGATGTTTTGCATCAAGATAGCTAGCCACTGCGGTAACAAGCGATCCAAAATGCATTGGACCTGTAGGGGAGGGTGCAAATCGACCTATATACATTTAAGAGGGGGTGTTGATATAAGGTGGAATATGCCAATTATGCAGATCAGTGCCTAAAAGAAAGAGATTACATTTAATGCGATCATTCGTAGAACTACTCACCATAAATTCATAACACCTTAATATGGCAACTTGTCCTTTTTCATTTCGTTTCAATGTAATTTTTTCGCAGGCAACGGTTTCATCTAAGAATTGAAGATCAAATTGTTGCGATAGATTTTTGCCAAGTTGAATAGCTAGTTCGCGTTTTGAGATTGTATCAATCCAAAACCAAGCAATAGCGATGATTAATGCAAGAAGGCTGTATTCCAACATGGGTTTTAATAAAAAAAATAGATTTTGATATCTTAAACGGGGTTATTGAGACTTTAGCGATTATTTTGACGCATTCTTTATGTGCATCAAAATATGAATTCATATAAATGCACATAAATAGTGCTTAAAAGTAGAATAATTCGTAAATTTTAAGATAAAAAATTCACAATCTCTTATTTTTATTCATTTTTATATAAAATTAAGCTTAATTAAATATTAAAGATAAGGAATTCCGGTCATGGATAACTTAATTGGTGCAAATGATGTTTTATTTGTTTTATTAGGCGCGATTATGGTGCTTGCTATGCATGCAGGATTCGCATTTTTAGAAGTAGGTACGGTTCGTCATAAAAACCAAGTGAATGCGCTAGTTAAAATTCTTGTTGATTTTTCTGTATCGACGCTTGCTTATTTCTTTATTGGTTATGGTATCGCTTATGGCGTCAGCTTCTTATCTCCTGCAGAAACATTGTCTGCTAAAAATGGCTATGAGCTCGTAAAGTTTTTCTTCTTGCTTACTTTTGCTGCAGCGATTCCTGCCATTATTTCTGGAGGCATTGCTGAGAGAGCTAAATTCAATTCTCAATTAGCAGCTACTTTTGCTTTGGTGGGGTTTGTGTATCCGTTTTTTGAAGGCATTGCTTGGAATAATCATTTAGGTGTTCAGTCTTTTCTTGAAGGTAATTTTGGATTTAAATTTCATGACTTTGCAGGATCGGTTGTTGTGCATGCTATGGGTGGATGGATTGCTTTAGCAGCGGTTTTATTGCTCGGAGCAAGAAATGGAAGATATGGTAAAGATGGAAGGCTCCATGCTTACCCGCCATCTAATATTCCGTTTCTCGCATTAGGTGCGTGGATTTTAACTGTAGGTTGGTTTGGCTTTAATGTGATGTCAGCGCAAACCGCCAATGGTATTTCAGGCCTAGTTGCAATAAATTCTCTAATGGCATTAGTCGGTGGTACGATCGCAGCGCTCATTGTTGGAAAAAATGACCCTGGTTTTATCCATAATGGCCCACTTGCAGGCCTTGTAGCTGTTTGCGCGGGATCAGATATTTTTCATCCTATTGGCGCTCTTATTACAGGTTTAGTTGCAGGCGTTCTCTTTGTATGGGCTTTTACGCTTACACAAAATCGGTTAAAAATTGATGATGTATTAGGGGTGTGGCCATTACATGGACTCTGTGGTGCTTGGGGCGGTATTGCAGCAGGCATTTTTGGATCTACTTATTTTGGTGGCATGGGCGGTATTAGTTTTACATCGCAACTCATTGGGACTTTATTAGGTATTGGTATTGCGCTTTTAGGCGGATTTTTAGTTTACGGCATTATTAAGCATTTCTTTGGTATTCGATTAAGCCAAGAAGAAGAATTTAATGGCGCGGATATTTCGATTCATAAAATTGCAGCTAATGCAGAAGATTAATTCTATCTCTTAAAAGCATCATGTGAGGCCATGTTAAAATTTGCCATGGCCAAATTTCATATCGTTATTCCAGCAGCAGGCTCAGGTTCCAGAATGGGGTTGGGCCAGCCCAAGCAATACCTTTCAATTCATAAACAAACACTCATTGAAAGAGTAGTTCGAGTTTTTGACAATATTTCACTTGTTAATTCAATTCATATTGCCATTCACCCCAATGATGAAATATGGAAAACACTTAATCTTTCTTTTTCATCTAAGGTGAATACTCATTATTGTGGTGGTGAATCTCGAGCAGAAACAGTTCTTAATACATTAAAAACAATAAAAGATCATGTAGATGAAAGCGATTGGATTTTGGTTCATGATGCGGCTCGGCCTGGCATAGAAGGAAAAGATGTAGAGCATTTAATGCATGCATTGAAAGATGATTCAGTAGGCGGTCTCTTGGCTTACCCACTATCAGATACTATAAAAAAATCTGACGAAGAAGATAGAGTGGTTGAATCTCCTTTAAGAGAACATTTATGGCAAGCACAAACGCCGCAGATGTATCGATATAAAATGTTAAGTCATGCATTAGAAAAATTTGACGGGACTCCAACTGATGAATCTCAAGCAATTGAACGTTTAGGTGAGAAGCCTAAATTAATTAAAGGTAATTTTAAGAATTTTAAAGTTACTTACCCAGAGGATCTTAATATCCTCGAGCAGTTAATAAATAAATAGGCATTTACTATGATAAAAGTCGGACAAGGTTTTGATGTTCACCAATTAGTGAACGGAAGAAAATGTATCATTGGCGGTGTTGAAATTCCATTCAACAAAGGATTGGAGGGCCATTCAGATGCTGATGTTCTTCTTCACGCGATATCGGATGCCATCCTCGGTGCCGCGTGCTTAGGTGATATTGGAAAACATTTTCCAAATACAGATCCTCTCATTAAAGATATCAATTCAAGAGAAATATTAAAAAAAGTGATTTTACTCCTTCAGCAAAAAAAATATTCCATTGTGAATATTGATGCCACCGTGATTTGTGAGTTACCAAAACTAGCGCCATACATTGATCAAATTAAAAAAAATATTGCATTGGATTGCAATATAAATATAGATCAAATCAATGTAAAAGCGACCACTACCGAAACGCTTGGATTTACTGGAAGAGGAGAGGGTATCGCCGCCCAAGCCATTTGTTTAATAGAGTCTAATTAGGCTCTTTCATGTTTAAGTATTTCGAAAAGCTCCTTAATCCATTCCCTGAAGATTTTTTAGTCACACCACCTAAGACTCTATTACCATTTATTTGGTCATGTACAAAAAATCTTAGATGGTTAATTTTATGTATGGCCTTATTAACAGCATTCATAGGAAGTTTTGAAGCTGTTTTATTCTCATACATGGGGTCACTTATCGATTTATTAAATCATTCAAATCGAAATGACTTTTGGACCCAACATTTTTCTATGTTGGTATCAGCCTCAGCTATTTTAATCTTAAGTACGATTCTTATTTTATTTCAAACATTAATTAAGCACCAATCACTTGCTGGTGCATTTCCCATGCGTATGCGTTGGAATTTCCACCGTCTACTTCTTAATCAAAGTATGAATTTTTATCATAATGAATTTGCAGGAAGGGTTGCCGCAAAAGTTATGCAAACGGCTCTTGCTGTCAGAGATTTATGGTTTATTTTGGCCGATATATTGATTTACGTCGTAATTTATTTCCTCACTATGATTTTAGTTATTGGTAAATTTAATTATGTGTTGATGCTTCCTTTTGTTGCATGGGTACTGCTTTATATTTTAGCTTTAATTTATTTTGTACCTCGTTTAAGTAAGTTATCAAGAAATCAAGCAGATGCTAGATCTTTAATGACAGGAAGAATTACAGATGCTTATACCAATATAAGTACGATCAAACTCTTTTCGCATGCAGGACGAGAAGCTAACTTTGCAAAAGTGGCAATGAAAGAATTTTTAGCGAGTGTAAATAACCAAATGCGACTTGTAAGTTGGATTGAAATCATTAATCACTTATTAAGTATGCTTTTAGTTATAGGCACCGCCATAGCAGCAATTTGGCTTTGGTCAAGCAATGAAATTATGGTGGGCGTTATTGCTACCTCAACTGCAATGGCACTTAGGTTAAATGGTATATCGCATTGGGTAATGTGGGAAATGACGTCGCTATATGAGCAAGTAGGAACTCTTCAAGATGGACTCAACACGCTCTCAATGCATCAAGAGATTAAAGATGAAAAAAATGCAAAAGATCTTCAAATAAAGAAAGCTTCAGTTTCATTTCAAAATATAGTTTTTAACTATCCTGCTCAAAAAAAATCAGTTATTCATAACTTTTCTCTACATATTAAGCCCGGGGAAAAAGTTGGATTAGTTGGAAGATCTGGCTCAGGAAAATCTACGCTCGTAAATTTATTATTGAGATTTTACGATCTTAAAGCAGGCGTGATTATGATCGACAATCAAGATATTTCTAAAGTAAAACAAAATAGCTTAAGAGAAAAAATTGGTATGGTGACGCAAGACACTTCTCTTCTTCATCGTTCTGTTAAAGATAACATTGTTTATGGCAGACCTAATGCAACTCAAAAAGAAATCATACATGCAGCAAAAAGAGCTAAAGCACACGATTTTATAATGCAATTAGAAGATAATTTTTTTAGAAAAGGCTATGAAGCGCATGTAGGCGAGAGAGGCGTTAAATTATCAGGCGGTCAAAGGCAGCGTATATCTATTGCGAGAGTGATGTTAAAAGACGCCCCAATATTATTGTTAGATGAGGCAACAAGTGCGCTTGATTCAGAAATTGAAGTCGTAATTCAACAAAGTCTCTATCAACTCATGGAAGGTAAAACAGTTATTGCCATAGCACATCGTTTATCTACCATTGCGGCAATGGATAGGCTCATTGTCATTGATAAAGGTAAGATTATTGAAGAAGGAAGTCATGCTGAACTTATTAAAAAGAAAGGGTTGTATGCGAGACTTTGGAAGCATCAAAGTGGTGGATTCCTAGGAGAAGCTTAATGAGCGGTCAATAAAACAATTACAGCACCACTCCCACCATCATGAGTTCTAGCTTGAGCATAAGCTATCACCTCTTCTTTTTGCGCCAACCAATGTTTTAATTTGTTTTTAAGGATAGGTTCTTTATTCTTAGAGTTATAACCTTTGCCATGTACGATACGAACGCAACGAATATTATTTTTTTTACATTCAGCAATAAATTGAACAACATAGGCTTTAGCTTCATCTGAAATCATCCCGTGAAGATCTATGGATTTCTGCACAACCCAATAGCCTTTTCGTAGTTTTTTTAAGATATCAGGTGAGTGACCTTGCCTAATATAGAAGAGCTCTTCACCATTTTCTATATCATGAAGTGGTTCGTAGTGATCGCTAATCGAATCAATCAGCGCTTGTTTTTCGTCTCTTATGAAATTAAGAGGTACGGGCTTGGGTTTTTTTTGAGGCGCTTTATGTTCTTTTTTTTTCGGACTGATTTTTAATGGGGTCGCCCCTTTAATGGCTTCTCTGAATAAATCAATTTCATCTTCGTTATTTGTGGCCATGACATTATTTTGTTAAAAATCTTTCTGCATCGAGTGCTGCCATACAGCCAGTTCCAGCACTTGTCACTGCTTGACGGTATATATGGTCTTGAACATCACCTGCTGCAAATACGCCAGGAATTGAAGTGGCTGTAAAATTACCTTCACGACCTGTATTGGTAACAATATAACCATTTTCCATATTTAATTGACCTTCAAAAATTGAAGTATTGGGTTGATGTCCAATGGCAATAAAAATACCTTTGAGTAGTATTGATTTACTTTCATTTGTATTTACATCCTTGATTTTGATGCCTGTAACACCTGAAGCGTCACCTAATACCTCTTCTAGGACTTTGAATGTTTCAAGGACAATTTTTCCTTCTTTTACACGATCATATATTTTGTCCATCTGAATAGCTTCAGCTTTAAATTTGTCGCGTCTATGAATTAATGTCACTTTATTTGCGATATTTGATAAATAAAGCGCCTCTTCAATTGCTGTATTCCCCCCGCCTACAACAGCCACTTCTTGGTTTTTATAAAAGAAGCCGTCGCATGTAGCGCAAGCAGAAACACCCTTACCTAAAAATGCAGTTTCGCTTTCCAATCCAAGATATTTTGCTGATGCGCCTGTTGAGATAATAAGGGCGTCACAAGTATATTCGGATGAGTCGCCCACGAGTCGAATAGGCTTTTCTTTGAGGTGAGTTGTATGGATATGATCAAATACAATTTCGGTATTAAATCGTTTAGCATGTTTTTCAAAACGTTCCATTAATTCAGGACCCATCACACCGTCAGGATCTGCAGGCCAATTATCAACATCTGTTGTAGTCATCAATTGACCACCCTGGGCAATACCTGTAATAAGCACAGGATTAAGATTTGCTCTAGCTGCATAAACTGCTGCGGAATAGCCAGCTGGGCCAGAGCCTAAGATGATAAGTCGGGCATGTTTTGCCATAAAAAATTCCTGAAAAGAGTGTGAAGTTACAAACGATCAATTTTAGTTTTCATCGCTTGATTAAGCAAACCTATTTTTGTTAGAACATGCATTTTTTAAGGCTTTTTTCATCATTTTTTGGCATCTCAAACTGATATAATTGATGAAACATTCCGAGTACTTACAACCTTGTTTTTTAAAAAAAAATCAGAATCTACAAAAGCGAGCCAAACCCCACAAGATAATAAACTGAGTGGGATTAAAAATAAGCTAACACGCGAAGCTTGGTGGTTAAGTTTAATTTTTTTAGGCCTTTATTTAACCATTACACTTGCAACGTACTCGAGCCAAGACCCTTCATGGTCTCATAGTGTCAGTGGAGCAAATTCAATTCATAATGCTGGCGGCATCATTGGCTCATATCTATCTGATTTACTACTCTATATTTTTGGCTTATCAAGTTGGTGGTTAAGCTTTCTATGCTTCTTTAGCATTTGGCTTCTTTACCCACAATACAATAAAGAGTTAAAAGGCTATCGCTCTTTTTTACTTTTTAATTATTTCGGTTTCTTTCTTCTCATCTCTAGTTCTGCTGCATTTGAGGCTGGCCATCTTATTGATCTACCAGCGCAATTTCCGCTTAGTCAAGGAGGTTTGCTTGGGAAATTATTTGATCATGCATTACGAGCATCGCTAGGGTATATAGGAACAAGTATTTTTCTAATCACATCTATTGCGATCGGATTTAGTTTATTTACAGGGTGGTCATGGCTTAAAATTTCAGAGCATTTCGGCCACTTTACTTTTGCTTTATTTCAAAGAGCGCAATTTCGATATAGAGATTGGCAAGATCGCAAACACGGAAGAATTATTGAGAAGCAAAGATTGGAGCTCTTAGAAAGTGAGCGTAAAAAATCTGAAAACAGATCTCCCGTTAATATTGAAACTCCCGAAGTTGAAATTAAAAAAAGTGAGCGTGTTCAAAAAGAAAAACAAATTCCTTTATTTAATTTTAGTGACAATTTATTGCCACCGCTTCATCTTTTAGATCAACCCTCACATCAAGTTGAACCTCAGTCGCCAGAAACGATTGAGTTTATCTCTCGACTCATCGAGAAGAAATTAATGGACTTCGGTATTGAAGCCAAAGTGATATCAGCTCAGCCAGGCCCTGTTATTACGCGTTATGAATTTGAGCCCGCACCAGGTGTCAAAGGTAGCCAAGTCACCAACTTATCAAAAGATTTAGCACGAGCCCTCTCTGTTGTCAGTGTTCGTGTGGTTGAAACGATTCCTGGGAAAACATGTATGGGATTAGAGATACCTAATCCTAAGAGACAGATTGTTTACTTGTCTGAAATTATGAGCTCTCAAATATTTGCAGATACGAGCGCTTCACTCACGATTGCTTTAGGAAAAGATATTTCTGGCCGACCGGAGGTTGCTGATTTATCTAAAATGCCACATGTATTAATTGCAGGTACTACAGGGTCAGGTAAATCAGTTGCAATCAATGCATTAATTTTAAGCTTGCTCTATAAAGCTAATTCTGAAAAAGTCAGGATGATTTTTATTGACCCCAAAATGCTTGAGTTATCTGTGTATGAAGGCATTCCTCATTTATTAGCTCCAGTCGTGACTGATATGCGCCAAGCTGCTAATGCATTAAATTGGTGTGTGGCTGAAATGGAAAGACGTTATAAATTGATGTCGATGTTAGGCGTTAGAAATCTAGCTGGATACAATCAAAAAATTAAAGATAGTTTGAAAGATGGCTCCCCAATCGCAGATCCTGTGAACCCAGAAAATACTGAACCTTTATCTGAAATGCCACTTATTGTGATTGTGATTGATGAGCTTGCAGATTTAATGATGGTGGTAGGTAAAAAAATTGAAGAGCTCATCGCAAGACTTGCTCAAAAAGCGAGAGCATCCGGGATCCATTTAGTTTTAGCGACACAAAGACCTTCCGTTGACGTCATTACAGGACTTATTAAGGCTAACATTCCTGCAAGAATTGCATTTCAAGTGTCCAGCAAAATTGATTCTCGAACAATCTTAGATCAGATGGGTGCTGAAACCCTACTTGGACAAGGCGACATGTTATATCAGCCCGCAGGCTCTGGCTATCCACAAAGAATTCATGGCGCATTTGTATCCGATCAAGAGGTACATAAAGTAGTGAGTTACCTTAAATCACATGGTGAACCGAAGTACATCGAAGGTATTTTAACTAACGAAACTTCGGAGAGTGGTGATTACGGTGATTCATCTTCTAATTTCTCTGGCGAGAAAGACCCACTTTATGATGAAGCTGTAGAGTTAGTATTGCGAACTAGAAAACCATCCATCTCTTCAGTGCAAAGACATCTGCGCATTGGTTATAACCGTGCCGCAAGAATTATTGAAGATATGGAAAGAGCTGGTCTTGTTTCCGCTATGCAAAGTAACGGCAATAGAGAAATCCTAGCTCCGAATCAAAATGAATAAACTTTTTTTTGCTTTTTTAATACTCTCATTCAATGTGCTTGCGGACGGCATTTCAGATCTAAATGCTTTTGTAAATAACATCTCAAGCATGTCTTCCGAATTTAGTCAGGTTGTTTTGGATAAGAAAGGCTTAAAACTCCAAGACGTTGAAGGCGTGATGTTATTTAAAAGGCCAAATAAATTTAGATGGGATTATCTAAAACCTTATCAGAATCAAATTATCAGTGATGGCGATAGACTATACATGTACGATCAAGATTTAAGGCAAGTGTCTATTAATCCTATAGCCAAAGTTGCGGGATCTACACCGCTTCTCATTATCGCAGGTAAAAATATTGAAAAATATTTCACGCTTAAAAATATAGATGATCAAGTTAATAATGAAGGCAACCAAAATATTAAATGGGTCGAAGCAGTTCCTAAAGAAGAGGGCGCTGGATTTAGTAAAGTTATTCTTGGATTAACTGAAAATAAATTGTCAGTAATGAAAATTGTTGATGCATTTGAACATACCACAACGATTAGTTTTAAAAACGCAAAATACAATGTGACCCTGGTAGATAATGATTTTTTATTTAAATTGCCAACTGGTGTCGATGTTGTACAAAATGGCGTAGCTTCTAATAATTCACCACCTACAAAACCTACTAATAATAAAAATGCAGAGCTGATTGCATTTGCGAATAGTTGGGCAAGTGCTTGGTCAGCCAAGGATATTGAAGTTTACTTAAGTAAGTATGCCGAAGATTTTAAAACACCCAGCGGCGATACATTAGCTTTATGGCAAGCTTCAAGAAAACAAAAAATCTCATCACAAGGAAAAATTCTTGTTGAAATTGAAGATATAAAAGTGACTATGAAAAATGAAAATCTGGCCCGCATACAATTTAAACAAAAATATACTTCTGATAAATTAACTGAAGACTCTAATAAATCTCTCTTAGTCAAAAGAATAGATGGTAAATGGCTTATTAAAGAAGAGACTTCAGGTAAATAGCACTCATGAACCAAATGTTTGAACCCAATCAATCTCAATTGCCTCTTGCTGAGTATTTAAGGCCTAAATTTGTCAGTGAAATTGCAGGACAAAAACATATTTTAGGTGAAGGTAAATCATTACGCGTTGCAATAGAATCAGGAAATCTGCCGTCCATGATTCTGTGGGGGCCTCCAGGAGTTGGAAAAACAACGATTGCACGTGTGATTGCCAATTCCATTGATGCTGAGTTTATATCTGTGTCCGCAGTATTGTCTGGCGTTAAAGATATTCGAGAGGCTATAGATAAAGCACAGCTTAATTTACAACAATATAATAAGAAGACAATTCTATTTGTAGATGAAGTTCATCGATTTAATAAAAGTCAACAAGATGCATTTTTGCCGCATGTCGAATCAGGGCTCATTACTTTTATTGGAGCGACAACTGAAAATCCATCTTTTGAAGTTAATTCCGCTTTACTAAGCCGTTCACAAGTCTACGTTTTAAAAATGCTGGATCAAGAAGATCTTCTTTTGATCTATGAAAAAGCGAAGAATTATATTGCGCCTGATATTGAAGTAGATGAAGAAGCTAAGCAAGAAATTATTGCCCATATCAACGGCGATGCTAGACGACTACTTAATTTTTTAGAATTACTTTTTAATACGGCTACATCTTTAAAAGTAAAAAAAATTGATCAAGATTTTTTAAAGAAAACGATTACAAGTAAAGTAAGGCGTTTTGATAAAGGTGGAGACCAATTTTACGATCAAATTTCAGCACTTCATAAATCTGTGAGAGGTTCTGATCCCAATGCAGCTCTATATTGGCTTCATCGTATGCTTGATGGTGGCGCTGACCCACTTTATTTGGCAAGAAGAATTGTTCGTATTGCAATTGAAGATATTGGTTTGGCTGACCCAAAAGCACAAACTATGGCTTTAGAGGCTTATCAAATCTATGAGCGTCTTGGCTCACCTGAAGGTGAATTGGCACTTTCAAATGCAGTGATTTACTTGTCTATTGCGGCTAAAAGTAATGCAGCCTATATGGCTTTTAATGAAGTAAAAGCATTTGTAGGTGACGGTGATAATAGTGATGTGCCTGTTCATCTTCGAAATGCGCCAACTAAGCTTATGAAAGAATTGGATTACGGTAAAAATTATCGATACGCTCATAACGAACCCGAGGCATATGCGGCAGGTGAAAAATATTTTCCCGATAATTTAGACCCTATTGAATTTTATAAGCCTACAACTCGAGGATTAGAGAGTAAAATTCTCGAAAAAATGAATTATTTAAAATCTCAGGACAAGCAAAAGAAATAGGGCATTTATGATAGATATTCAGATATTAAGAAATGATATTGAATTTGTTAAACAAAAACTTTCAAGTCGAGGCTTTGATCTTGATGTTAGCGCTTTTCAGTCATTAGAAAACGTAAGAAAAGAACTGCAAGTAAAGACGCAAGAACTTCAAGAAAAAAGAAACTCTATCTCAAAAGAAATAGGTATTGCGAAATCTAAGAATGAGAATACTGATTTACTTATGAAGAGCGTCAATGCTATTTCTGATGATTTAAAAGCAGGTGAGTCAGAACTGGCTGAGTTACAAGAAAAAATTAATCAGTTTATGCTTAATCTTCCTAATATTCCCCACGAATCTACTCCTCTAGGTAAGTCTGAAGCCGATAACAAAATAGTTAAGACGATAGGTGAGCCTAGAAAATTTACTTTTAAAGTTAAAGACCATGTTGATGTGGGTGCGAATCATGGACTTAATTTTGATTTAGGTGCAAAGCTTTCTGGAGCTCGTTTTGTAGTAATGGAAGGCAAGCTTGCAAGGCTGCATCGCGCTATTGCGCAATATATGCTCGACACTCAAACAGAGAAACATGGATATAAAGAATGTTATACGCCTTATTTAGTGAATAGCGAGACACTAATAGGCACAGGACAGCTTCCTAAGTTCGAAGCTGATCTTTTTAGCCTTTCACATAATGAAAGTAAATTATATTTAATTCCAACTTCTGAAGTGACGCTAACAAATTTTGTTCGAGATGAAGTTATTAAACAGTCTGATCTTCCTATTAAATTAACTGCACATACGCCATGCTTTAGGTCAGAAGCCGGATCATATGGAAAAGACACGCGCGGTATGATTAGGCAGCATCAATTTGATAAAGTTGAAATGGTTCAGATTGTGCATCCTGATAAAAGTTACGAAGCATTAGAAGAGATGGTTTCGCATGCTGAGTTTATTTTGACTTCATTAGAGCTTCCATATCGATTGCTATCATTATGTACAGGTGATATGGGCTTTGGCGCAGCAAAAACTTTTGATTTGGAAGTTTGGCTTCCATCACAAAATACATATCGTGAAATTTCATCTGTTTCAAATTGTGAAGCTTTCCAAGCTAGGCGATTAAAAGCTAGATTTAAAAGTGAAGATGGAAAGAATTTATTTCTTCATACATTAAATGGTTCTGGATTGGCTGTAGGTAGAACCTTGGTTGCAGTTATTGAAAACTATCAGAATGAAGATGGCAGTATTACGATACCCAAAGTATTGATTCCTTATATGGGCGGTATTGAAAAGATCTAGCTTCTCCAAATTTCACGAACATTTCCATTGTGGCTAATTAGAGCGCCATGAGCCAAATTGTAAAAAATACCATGTTCTACAATGCCAGGTGTTAGCGAAAGTAAGTTATTTAAGTTCTCGCTACTCTTTTCAGCAAAATTAAAATCAAGCACAAAATTTCCACATGAAGTAATGGCATAACCATCTTTTGCTGCATTGATTCTAATATCTCCTGTACCTTTTTTCATTAAGACATTTTTTACAAGCTCCCAAGCGAATGGAGGAACTTCTGAGGGGATAGGGAAGTTATCTCCAATGTTTTTAACGATTTTAGATTCATCCGCAATAACGATAAATTTTTTGGCTGCACGTGCAAGTAGCTTTTCTCGAACGAGATCATAACCACGTCCTTTAAGTAAAGTGAGGTCAGGTGCAATTTCATCTGCGCCATCAATATAAAGATCAATTTCTTTTATTTGATCCATTGATAGGAGAGGTAAACCAGCTTCTTTCGCTTTAATCATACTTACAACAGAACTTGAAACCACTCTTACATTTAATTTTTCTTCTTTATTTCTTTTAGCTAAAGCGTCGATAAAAAAGTTAGCAGTAGAGCCGGTACCTAAACCCACAATCATGTTTTCACTAACATATTGTAAAGCTTGATGTGCGACTAATTCTTTATCGTTCATGATATTCCCTCTCAATGAATGCAGCCATTAAAGCTTATAATATTGGTAATCATTTATACATGCAATATATGTCAATAGAGGCAAATAATCAAAATAAAGAATTACTATCAATTTTAAATATTGATGGTTCGGATAGCTATTCTTTAGTTCGATATGTTCAAGATGAAGTTACTAAGAATAAAAAATATTTAGCTATTTTTACTGAGACTGCATTCGAAGCAAGACGTCTCATGGAAGAAATGCTTTGGTTTAATCCAAATTTAAAAATTAATCTTTTGCCTGATTGGGAAACACTCCCTTATGATCATTTTTCTCCTCATCCTGATCTAATATCCGAGCGACTTCTTACACTCTACCAAGTCACTCAGAAAAGTTTTGATGTAGTTATTGTTCCTGTGACGACTGCCCTACATTTATTGCCACCTAAGAGTTATATACAGCAATTTAGTTTTCATTTTGCCAAAGGCCAGAAAGTGGATATTGAGGCTTTTAAAAATCAACTGACACTAAATGGCTACATGAATGTCGTTCGGGTTATGGCTCCAGGAGAATTTTCAGTGAGAGGTAGTTTGATTGATTTATTTCCTATGGGAAGCATAGTCCCATATCGCTTAGATTTTTTTGATGATGAGATTGACTCTATTCGAACATTTGATGTTGACTCACAAAGAACACTTTATCCCGTAAATGAAATTAAATTACTCCCTGCGCGAGAGTGTCCGATGGATGAAAAATCGATCAGTACTTTTAGACAAAATTACCGAGAACGATTTGAAGGAGACCCCTCTCGCTCTTCGGTCTATAAAGACATTAGCAAGGGCATTCCTATAGGTGGTATTGAATGGTATATGCCTTTATTTTTTGATGAGATGAGTGATATTTTTAGCTATTTCTCGGATAACACTATTATTTATAAGCACGGCAACCTTGATCATGCATGTAATCATTTTTGGCAGGAGACTGAGAAACGCTTTCGATTATTTGCTTATGATGCCGAGCGCCCAATATTAGAACCTAAAGATCTTTTACTTAAATCAGATCAATTTTTTAAATCTATTAATACATATGAAAAATTCGATTTAAAAAGGCCAGAAACATACGAGAAAATTCCAGATGTATCAATTGATCGAAAAAATATTCAGCCTTTAGCAAAGCTGGATAAATTTGTATCCGAAAGCTCCAAAAGAATTTTTATCTTAGCTGACAGCTTAGGTCGCCGCGAAACCGTTTCCGAGCTTTTAAAAGTAGGTGGTATCAAGTTTAAATCTGCAGATAATTGGTCGCAAGCTTTAAATATGAATGATCAAGTTGTATTAACTGTCAGCCCAGTTCATCAGGGTTATATCTCATCAGAGCATATTGTAGTTACAGAGTCTGAGCTTTATGTGAATACTGTTCGCCAATCAAAAAGGCGTCAGCGCGATAAGAACTTTTCAAGCGATGCTATGGTTCGCGATTTATCAGAACTAAAAGATGGCGATCCGATTGTTCATGAACAATATGGTGTCGGACGGTTTAGGGGATTATTTAATTTAGATTTTGGCGAAGGTGAAAGTGAATTTTTGCTTCTAGAATATTTTGGTGACGATAAACTTTATGTTCCTGTATCTAATTTAGATCTTATTTCTCGCTATTCTGGAGGACCTGCAGAAACCGCACCACTTCATAAATTAGGTTCTGACCAATGGGATAAAGCCAAGAAGAGAGCTTTAAAACAGATTCATGATACCGCAGCCGATCTTCTAAATATCTATTCTCAAAGATCTATTAAGAAAGGCTATGCCTTCAAGATTAATTTACAAGATTATGAAAGATTCACAGATGGATTCCCGTTTGAGGAAACTGAAGATCAATTAACAGCAATTAATGCTGTCATTAATGATATGGAATCTCAAAAGCCTATGGATCGTCTTATATGTGGCGATGTAGGTTTTGGTAAAACAGAGGTCGCATTAAGAGCTGCTTTTATTGCGGCGAACGATGGTAAACAAGTTGCAATTTTAGTTCCTACAACACTTCTTGCTGAGCAGCATTACAATAATTTTATGGATCGTTTTTCAGAGTCTCCTATCAAGATTGCTGAAATTTCTCGTTTTAAATCTAAAAAAGAACAAGCTGAGTCACTTGTAAAATTAGCAAACGGTGAAATTGATATCATCATTGGTACACATAGGCTTATTCAAAATGACATTAAATTTAAAAATTTAGGTTTGATTATCATTGATGAAGAACACCGTTTCGGCGTTCGTCAAAAAGAACTACTCAAGGCGATGCGTGCAGAAGTTGATGTCTTAACACTAACGGCAACACCGATTCCACGAACGCTATCTATGGCTATGGAGGGCTTGCGAGAATTTTCAATTATTTCTACACCCCCACAAAAACGCTTATCAATTAAAACGTTCGTAAATAATTATTCAGAAGGTATTATTCGCGAAGCTGTTTTAAGGGAATTTAATCGAGGCGGCCAAGTTTATTTCTTGCATAACGATGTTGATACTATTCTTTCAATGAAAGAAAAATTAGAAAAATTATTACCTGAAGCAAGAATTGAAATAGCTCATGGACAAATGCGAGAGCGAGAACTTGAAAGAGTTATGCATGATTTTTATCAACAAAAAGCTAATATTTTGCTTTGTACAACAATTATTGAAACGGGTATAGATATTCCTTCGGCGAATACGATTATTATGAATCGTGCAGATATGTTCGGATTAGCTCAACTTCATCAATTAAGGGGTAGGGTAGGAAGATCTCACCATCAAGCATATGCTTATTTACTCGTTGATCCTGATAGAAAAATTAGTAGTCATGCTCAAAAAAGATTAGAAGCTATTCAACTTTTGGAAGATTTAGGGGCTGGATATTATCTTGCTATTCATGATTTGGAAATTCGTGGTGCTGGTGAGCTTCTAGGAGATAATCAAAGTGGTCAAATGCACGAAATTGGATTTAATCTTTATGTCGACATGTTGAACTATGCTGTAAAGCAGCTCAAAATCGGCAAAAAATTAAGTATTGATAACCCACTCCAAAAAAATACCGAAATTAACCTACATACGCCAGCTATTATTACAAATAGCTATTGCGGTGATATCAATGAAAGACTTGTATTATATAAACGTTTATCGAGCCTAAATGATCATGAGGCGTTAATGGAAATGAAAGAAGAGTTAATAGATCGATTCGGAGTTATGCCTGAACAAACGCAATCACTTATTTCTTTTCATGATTTAAGAATTTATATTCAACATCTCGACATTAAAAAAATAGATGCAAGTGATGCTTCAATTCATATAAGTTTTTCAAGCGATAGTAAAATTGATCCAATAAAGCTTATTAAACTTCTGAGCGAAGATAAACGTTGTCGTATGAATGGGCCGGATAAAATTAAAATAGCTATCACAATTGATGATATTTTAGAGCGAGTTAAGTTTATTAAAGATTTTCTGCATAACATATTCTAAACATGAAAAAAATATTAGTCTTTCTCATTTTTTATAATTTCTTAAGTTGCTCTTTAAATTCTTCTTTAAATGTGAAGAAAGAACCTGTCATTGGCGACTCCTCAGATAAAATTCTTAATCACTCAACATGGGGTAAGCCTAAAAATAAAAAAATTATTGTAAGAAGTAATGGTAGTGATGAGGAGTGGATTTATGAAAGAGGTATTCTTTACATTAAAGGTGGCGAGCTTACTTCAATTCAGGAATTTAAATAGAAGTAACAGATTTGGAAATTAAATTTTCAAACGCATAAGTTTTGGTATAAAGTCTTCAATTTTACTATTCGGTGTTTCAATTTCAATGTGTGCTGTAGATTTTACTTCTTTAAAATGCTTGCCATAAATATCCCAAAGCACAGATAAGAATGAGTTTGAAGCAGGTCTTATTTCATTTTTAAATAAGACAGAACCTATAAGATGGAGTTTTGTTTTTGCTCTCGTCATAGCAACATAAAGTAACCTTTTTAGTTCATTTTCCTCTTTAATTTTCTCAATGTTATAAATCAAATTATGTAAATGAGGTAATTTGTTATCCGGTTCACTATATGCTGTGATGTCAAATATATAATTATTTTTTATATAATTGTCAGACATAATCATTTTTTTTTCTGATGCGCGCGTAGTTGAATTTAATGATGGAATAATTACTGTATCAAATTCTAGGCCTTTCGCTTTATGAATGGTAAAAAATTGAATGCGCTCTTCAGCTGAAGGAATGTCGGATAAGTATGTTTTTGTGATTTGATATTCGACAAATTCAAAGTCAATAGCTATAGGTGTGCTCGATGTTTGTAAAATATCGAAAAATTTATTTATATCTACGATGTCATTTGGGTTATGAAGACATAGCTCCCCACCTAAATTCATCCATACTGATTCTATAAGTCTTCTAATGTGAATCTTATTTTTATGTTCAAATGCATTTTTTAGTATATCGACGAGTCGGTTAATTCTTTTTCTTCCGTCAGAAGAAATGGTATTTATTTTGTTTAGATCATTAATAATTTCCCATACAGTGGATGCATGATCATCCTGAAAAAGTATAACTAAATCATTAAGTGTTATGCCACACCAAGGAGCTCTGAGAATTGCAAGCCAATGAATTCGGTCGCTCAAATCAAGCATCGCGTAACTTAAAGATAGAATGTCTTGAATTGATTGATGCTGATCTAAGGCATCTATTTCTACCGCATTAAATTTTAAGGTAGGTTTAAATTTGCGAATGTAATTTATTAATTCTGAAAGATGGCTTCTTGATCTTGTGAGAATGGCAATTTTTTCATTATCAGGAAATGTGTCAATTAAATTACATACGTACTTTGCTTCCTCGGTATCAATATCGGCACCTTCATTAAATGTTAATGCATGAAATTTGAATTCACTTGTATGAGGATCGCTTTCTTTTTTTGCTGAAAAAAAAGACTTGTAACTTACAGCACCCTCAGAAATTGAGTCTTCTTTTGGCAGTATTTTTTCAAATATCTGATTTACCTCGTTCACAATAAGAGAAGAAGATCGCCAATTATCTTTAAGTCGTATGGTTTCTAAGGGGATTGTATTAAAGCCATTTTTTTTAGCTTCAATAAAAATGCTGACATCAGCTTCTCTGAATTTGTAGATGGATTGCATAGGATCACCCACACAAAAAATGGTTTTCTGAGCTTCAGACGTCCAACCATCTACTATTTTTTTTAAGAAATTAAAATGGCTTCTGCTTGTATCTTGAAATTCATCAATAAGTAAATGTGAAATCTTGTAATCAAGAGACAATAAGAGATCGCTTGCTGTATCATTTTTACCAAGGGCTTCATTGGCTATTTCTATGATCTCGATAAAATCAACTGTATTACTCTGCCTAAATAGCTGTCTTAGTCTTTTATCGCATTGCAGAAGAAGATTTGCAATAGACTTAAGTTTTATGACATATTCTTCATTTATAGGCCTCGGAATATCTTTAATGGTTATTAAACAATCTATATTAGGTAGATTGCGACATTTAGCCTTATAAATTTCCCCTTCTTCATCATTCTTAAATCCTTCTCGCGCTGAAATTGAAACTCGCCTAGTATTTTTATCTGTAAATAAGATTTGTGTGATTGTTTGCCATAAAGGGATTTCTTCTATATCAAAATTAAAGCTGTTTTTATTCCCTAGCTTTATGTCTCCTCTCAGCTTTGTATTTTCGAGGTAGTGAAGCACTTGGATAAGATCATTCAGTTGATCAAGATTTAGTGAATCTTTAATTTTTTGATAAATAGGTTTGATTAAATGATCAAGATAGGCATTACTTTCCTCGATAATTTTTGTATTTACTTTTTGAGTAAGTGCCTGGCATCTAGATTTCCACTGGTCTCGAATCGACATCATCGCGATTAAGTGACGATTAATCTTTTCGTATTCATTGTCATAGTGGGTAAAGACAATTTTAATGTCTTCCATATTCTCTTTAGTCTGCAATGCTTGTTTAACAGATTCTTCATAGAATTTTTCAGGAGTATCAGCGATATTAGGTTTATCACCCATTTTGCTTAATATAGGAATTTGACTGACGACGTTATGACAGAATTTATCAATAGTCATTACTTTAAGTCGTGATAGGTCGTGCTCGATGTCCCAGCCTTTTTCTTGTGAGCGCTTCAGAATTGTCTGAGTAAAAGGGCTGTCGCCTTTTTTAATGCGCTCCAATATTTTAGATTTCATTTCTGAAGCTGCTTTCTTTGTGAAAGTGATAGCTACAATTTCTTCAGGGGCGTCAACAATAGTGAGTAGTTTTAAATATCGATCTGTGAGTAAGCGTGTTTTCCCAGATCCTGCAGGAGCTTCTACAATAAATGAGCTTAAATGAAGCGCTCTTTCTCTTAATTCGATGTCGCTCATTGCTTATTTTGCTCAAATTGAAGTATTCGTTCAGGCAGCCTTAAGATAGGCTTAACTTGACAATAAGCTATATCTTTTTCTCGTGTAAATTTGACAGCTGCATTGCCTGACTCATAGCTTTTAATTGCATCATCAATTCGGCATTTCCAGAAGCCGATTAAATCATCCCAGGATTGGTATTGGGTAGCAGTGGAATCTTTAATGCCTTGAAGGAGATCTTTATCTCGACCGATACCAATCCATTGAGGTTTTGCTGCATTAATAAGACCAATCGCAATGGCATCAATAGGTTTATTTGAGGCAAAAAGGGCGTAAAAGGGCATTTGTAATTCACCGTATGCATTTAAGAACCATTCATTTAGAGTTTTTGGGGTGCCAGACTTATAGTCAATAACAATGTTGTTTTGATTGACTTCATCGATGCGATCAATCTTGATATTAAAGTTAAGACAACCTAAATGAATAGGTATATTTTTTTCTGTCTCTTTGACTTCAAAATCACCTCTTTTTAATTCATGGTGAATCCATTTTTCAAGGTAACTTATTAAGCGCATTTCCTCGATATTAAAAAACTCAGACAAGATCCTGGGGTAGTTTTTCCTTTCAATAGATATATTTTTATGCGTAATTTCCTGTATTTTTTTTGATAGCTCTTTTTCATTTAAAGCGCTTACTAGAGACGATGATTTATATTCTGTCCAAAATTCTTCTAGGGTTTTGTGGAAGAGATTTCCGCGCAATCTAGTAGTTAAATTTTCTTCATCTTCATCTTCTATTTGTTTAGCGCCAAGTCTAAATTCATAAAATGCCCAAGCAGGGCAGATGGATTGTGCTTCGAGTAATTTTATGCCTGATTTAACCGTCTTTTGTACTTCAATTTTATTTGAAGTATTGTCTTCAATATATTCTATAACATCATGATTTAATTTATTTTTTTTGTATTTAAAATTTGTATCTTCAAGTAATTTAGAGGATACAAAGCTGTATAATGTTGGTGATGGAAATATCTCTTCTTCGCCCATTTTTTTAGCATATGAGAGTGTGACAAAAGGTGATGTATGAATGAATTTATCTAAAATCTTCGAAGCATTTAAATGACGTTTTTCATGGGTGCTGATATGCCTATCATGCTGAATTTTAATAGGTATAAATGGATTGTATTGGTGAGGTATTGGCCAGTGATGCTCATTTAAATTCATAATCCACGTAGCATCATATTTTTCATAAACTGATTCATGGAAGCCTAAAATATCAATTTTAAAATTGCCTTGATGCTGGTGCTGATGAGTGGTTTTTTTAAGGTAATACTGAAGTACATCTAGCATCTCCTGGATGGATATTTCACCCATCAGATTGTCTAATGAAGCTATTGTTTCGTTAGTTTTGTTCCATACCTCATAAATACTTTCTTCAAAAGCATCTTTTGGATTTAAAAGACTAGATTGAATATTCTTTAAATACATATCAAATGCTTTAATCCATCCTGAAGGATTTCTTTTTATTCGCCACTCATGATGTGAGGCATATATTTGATTCAAGTGTGTCTTTAGGTAAGGTATTTCATCATTCAAGTCTTCAATTAACTCAGACATTTCAATGAGATCTTTAATTGAGATATTGCCCCTTCGTTTTCTCTCTAGATAGTTAATAAGCCTGTAGCGTCGACATAACTCTTTGCTTTCTGACCAACCACTATGACTTAAGATGTTTTTAAGTTCATTGATTTTAGAGGTGCCTCTCGCGGCCAATTCTATTAACTTGAAATTTAAATAAACCATAGATAGATGAAATAAAGGAGTATTTAAGGAAAACTGATAAATTCTTTTTTCTTGAGACAGGCTCGGAGTAAATGTCTCGGGATGAAATGTTTTATCAAGCATGCTTGTGAGGCGATCGATAATTTGATCGAGTTGCGGCGTCACAACCAATATCTTTTTGTTATTCTCTATTTGTGTTTTACACCATTCGACAATCTGCATGCATTCATGTTCTTCATTAAGAAAAACACGTGATTCAATATAAGGGGTTGTTTGCGAAGCTTTAAAAAACTCTATATCAACTTGAGTTTTACATGCCTCAATAAATGACTCTTCAATAGGTGCTATAAATTCAAAATTTACAAAATGAAGAGGGTGCTCAATTGAAATATCGCGATTTCTAATATGTTCTTCAGTTATCTTTAAAAGATTATTAAAAGTGATAACATTTTTATCGCTACAATATTTTTTAAAAATCAAGCGCCAAGCGTTAAAAAATGTATGCTCTTCACTCCGCTCTTCGCTTTTTAAAGTATTTTCGCCAATATTGAATTGATCAATAAGACGATTGGCTTGAATTGCAGTTTCACTTAAGTTTTCAATATTTGATAAATCAAAAAAAGATTTTTTATATTCCTTGATACTGCTTTCCCATAATAATTTTTCTTCAATGCCATTAAGAATTCGGTATGGCATATAGATATTGGCATGTTTTTTAAAAAGACTATTGATGAAATCATGAAGCCCCAATACTTTTTCTTTTGAATCAAAGTGCTTGCTTAATTTAAAAGCTTCTTTTGAATTGCGACAGAGGTAGATAGGCTTTTGCTCAGAATGCATGCTTCTATTGTAAACTTATCCTCGTTAATTATTATTAAAAAATATGACTGAGCGTAAAAATTACATTACCAAGCAAGGATATCAACGCCTAAAAGATGAGCTCGATTTTTTAGTTAAAGTTGATCGGCCTAAGGTTGTGGCTGATGTTTCGTGGGCGGCGAGTAATGGCGATCGCAGTGAAAACGGAGATTATATATACGGCAAGAAACGCTTACGTCAAATTGATGCAAGGGCTAAATTTTTATTTGGCCGTATTGATGAAGCAGTAGTGATTGATCCCTCAACGCAAGAACAACAAGATAAGATTTTTTTTGGTGCATGGGTAACTTTACTCAATGAATCTGATGATTCAGAGCATTATTATCGTATTGTGGGGCAAGATGAAATTGATACAGAAAAAGGCTTTATTAGTTGGGTATCGCCTATTGCTAGGGCACTTTTAGGTAAAAACTTAGAGGATGAAGTGAAGGTTGAAACTCCTGGAGGTTTAGTTAAATTTAGAATTATTAATGTGGCTTATCATGAATAATAAAAGCCCTATTGTGTGCCATTTAATATGTAAGGTGATTGATTTTTTTGGAGATATTGGAGTTGCTTGGCGCATAGCAAAACAGCTTAAGGTTGATTTTAATGTTGAAGTGCATCTTCTCGTTGATGATCTTATGACTACTAAGAAACTAATACCTTCTATCGATACTTCCTTACAAAAACAAACAATTGATGGAATTAGTATTTATCGTTGTGATTTTGATGAAGATTCAACATCACTTCCGCCACCTCCAAATTTCGTGTTTAACCTTTTTAATATAGATTTGCCACATATCTATAAAGCGCTTATTAAGCGCGAAAAGTCGAAATATATTGCGATTGAATATTTATCAGCGGAACCCTGGGTAGATAACTTCCATTTAAAACCTTCTATAGATCCTGAATCAGGGCTTATTAAAACTTTCTTCTATCCTGGTTTTACTAATCAAACAGGCGGCCTTATTCGGGAGAGAAATTTGTTCTTGCGTCGACAGGCTTTTGATGAATCTAACCGCAATAAGGTAATTCAATCATTAGGCGGAAATCCTAACTTATATTCGATATCGCTCTTTTATTATCCAATACAAAAAATTGAAGTTTTTTTGGATGTGATAGATTGCATAAAGAAACCTATTCAATTTTTTATGCCTCAATATCTATTTGATCTTTTAAGGCCAAAAAATAATTATCAATTTATTAATATTATTCCTTATCCATTTTTAAATCATGATGATTTTGATGATTTACTCTGGTCATGTGATCTTAATTTTGTACGTGGAGAAGATAGCTGGATAAGAGCAATTTGGGCCGGCAAACCGTTTATTTGGCAACCTTATATTCAAGAAAATAATATTCATTTAATTAAACTTAAAGCTTTTTTAAAGCGTTATTGTGAAGCTTGCGATCAAGATTTATCAGAGATTTTAATTAAAATGCATGACGATTGGTCGAGTAACAAATTTAACGAAGTTTTATGGCGTGATTTTTTTAAGCAACAGGCTCGTTTAGAAGCTTTTGCATTAAAGCAAAGTCATCATTATTTCAAAGAGGCTTCATTTGTAGAGAGTTTGGTCGATTATTGTTCCGAAACATAATTTTCGAGTATAATTTCACCCTTTTATTTGGTAAGCATTCCCAAGGATCAATATTATGAAAATCGCTCAAGAACTTCGCGCTGGTAACGTTATTATGGTTGGCACTGACCCTATGGTCATCTTAAAAACTGAATATAACAAATCAGGTCGAAATTCAGCCGTTGTGAAGATGAAAATGAAAAATCTTCTCACCGAAGCGCCGAGTGAAAACGTATATAACGCAAGTGATAAATTTGAAGTGATTGTCTTAGATAAAAAAGAAGTTACTTATTCTTATTTTTCAGATCCCGCTTACGTCTTCATGGATAGTGAATACAATCAATATGAAGTCGATGCTGAAAATATGTCAGAAGCTTTGAATTTTTTAGAAGATGGCATGCCTTGCGAAGTTAAATTTTACAATGGTAAAGCGATATCTGTAGAGCTACCAAATTCTGTAACACGTGAAATTACCTATACTGAGCCTGCTGTGAAAGGCGATACCTCAGGTAAGGTTATGAAACCAGCTAAAATCAATACTGGTTTTGAAGTGATGGTGCCTTTATTCTGTAATACAGGCGACAAAATTGAAATCGATACACGCACTTTAGAATACAAAAACCGCGTTTTATAATTTTAAGCAGTTCCACCTACAACTAAACCATCAATCTTAATTGTGGGTTGGCCGACCCCTACAGGAACACTTTGACCTTCTTTACCGCAGGTTCCCACGCCTGAATCTAAAGACATATCATTTCCGATCATACTGACTTTCTTTAACACCTCTGGGCCATTGCCTATTAAAGTTGCACCTTTGACTGGGTAGAGTAGTTTTCCATTCTCAATCATCCAAGCTTCAGCTGCAGAAAATACAAATTTTCCGCTTGTGATATCTACCTGACCACCTCCAAAGTTAACTGCATAAATACCTTTTTTGACTGACTTAATAATTTCTTCGGGTGTTTTAGTGCCATTAAGCATGTAAGTATTAGTCATTCTTGGCATAGGAAGATGCGCATAAGATTCTCTTCTTGCATTCCCAGTGGTGGGCATATTCATAAGTCTTGCGTTTAATGTATCTTGAAGATACCCTTTTAGAATACCGTTTTCTATAAGCACCGTTCTTTGTGTTTCATTGCCTTCATCATCGATATTTAGAGAGCCTCTTCGATCTTTGATCGTTCCATCATCAACTACAGTAATATCTTTCGCAGCAACTTGAGTGCCAATTTTATTACTAAACGCGGAACTGCCTTTTCGATTAAAATCACCTTCTAGACCATGACCAATAGCTTCGTGTAAAAGAATGCCCGGCCATCCAGGGCCTAAGACTACAGTCATACTTCCTGCAGGCGCAGGCTTCGCATTTAGGTTAGTTGTGGCCTGATGAACTGCTTCATGCGCATATTGTTTTAACACTTCATCTGAGAAATATTCAAATCCAAAACGACCTCCACCACCAGAAGAGCCTTGCTCTCTTTTTCCATTAGACTCTGCAATGACGTTAATAGATAACCTTACGAGAGGTCTAATATCTGCAGCAATTTTTTGCTCATTGTTAATGATAAAAATTACTTCATACTCGCCAGCAATCGATGCTGTGACTTTGGTTATTCGCTCATCCATTTTTTTAGCGAAATTTTCTATTTTTTCTAGAATTTTAATTTTAGTTTCAGCAGGCACTGCAGAAAGCGGGTCTTGAGTGCTATATAAATTAGATATTATTTTTGGATGATCGAGTTTATGACTTTGATTTAAATTTTTTGAAGCGATTGCTTTGGCAATATTAGAAGAAGACAAGAGGGCTTCAATAGAAATGTCATCAGAATAAGCAAAAGCAGATTTATCTTTGTTGACGGCTCTAACACCTACACCTTGATCAATAGAGAAGCTGCCTGATTTAACCTGACCTTCCTCAAGACCCCAGTATTCATTTTTTGTGTATTGAAAATAAAGATCTGCATAATCGACACCATGCGACATCATGCCATTGAGTATATTATTAAGATCGTTTATTTCAATGCCAGATTGCGCGAGAAGCAAATCTTTTGCATGAGCAATTTTATGTTCCATGTGGGATCTTATTTAATGGTTCGATGTTTAAGAGCGGGTAAAGATTTACGAATAGATTTAATATATTCTTTATTTAAGAATCCAGTAATCACACCAGAACCTCGGCTTAAACGATCCAGAACAGTGCCCCATGGATCAACAATCATTGAATTGCCGTGTGTTTCTCTTCCGGATAAATGGTAGCCACCTTGAGCAGGGGCTAATACGTAACATTGATTTTCAATCGCTCTTGCACGAATTAAAATTTCCCAGTGCGCTTTCCCAGTTGTTTCTGTAAAAGCGGAAGGAATGACGAGAAGATCAATTTCTTTCATAACTCTAAATAATTCTGGAAATCTAAGATCGTAACAAATGGCAATACCAATTTTTCCAAATGGAGAGTCGATAACTACAACATCGGATCCTGCTTCAATAAGTTTATCTTCGCGGTAATATTCCTCGCCCATATCAAATCCAAAAAGATGAATTTTGTCGTAGCGGTGAACTAAATTACCTTTATCATCATAAATTAAGCAACTGTTTCTAATTTTATTTTTATCTTTTGACACCAAGGGAATCGATCCACCAACTATCCATACTTTGTTTTTCTTTGCCTGTTTTGATAAAAAAGATTGCACAAGTCCTTGATCTGGTTTTTCTCTGGCTTTCAATTTTTCTGAATCTTTGGCGCTCATAATAGAGAAATATTCAGGAAGCGCTATAAGTTTAGCGCCTTGGTTGGCTGCAATAGTAATTAAATTTTCAGCTTCATTAAGGTTTGATTTAATATCGGGCCCAGATGCCATTTGTATACCGGCAATCTTTATAATATCTTTATTGACTAATTTTGCTTTAGTTGTTTTTATTTTAGATTTAATAGCCATTATTATTTTTTGTCATTAAATAAGTTTTTAGTATTGTCGATCGTTGTTTTGATTTTATCCGATGCTGAGTTATTTACCTCTTCTGGATTTTCCCATGTACCAATAATTCGATACTCAGAAGTCAGTACTTTATTAAGTGGATCTTTAAGAATTTTTTGTGCGACGAATGCTGCGGCCCCTACAAGCGGACCGCCTGCAAGAGCGGCTATGGATAGACTGTCGCTGATATGAGGCGTTACTTTTACATTTAGATCTTGTGTTTCTTTAATGATATTTGTTTCGCCTGACATAAATACTTCAGCAGCTGGTCCATTCATTCTGAAATTATTTGTTTTCATGATGCCATTATTGAGACGAACAGAAGCATTCATAGTATCAAGAACAAAGCCGCTACCGAAAAGATCCCTAAAGTCTAAGCTTAATCTTCGAGGCAAGCTTTGAAGGGTTACTAAACCAAAAAGCCTTCCAACACCAGGTTCAACTTTTTGAATAGTGCCTTTACGTACATCAAGGTTAAATGAACCATCCACTTTAGTTTTATCAAAGGCGAGTGGATTGCCTTGCCATTTAAACTGACCAGATAAATCAGCCTCGCCATCCTTTACAAAATTGGGGTAGCCAAGAAAATTAAGTGTGTCACCTAAATTACTAATCTTCCAGTTGAAATTAATATTAGATTTAGAATTTTTATTCCAATCAATCCATTCTCCATCTGCCTGAAAAATATTTTTATCATTTACAACTTTAAATTTTTGAATATTAATATTTTGTTTTGAAGTATTAGAAACAAGTTCAAGTTTCCCAATTTTTTTCCCATCAACTTCTAGCGAATCAATTTTAATATCTAAATTTGGCAGCTTTTGGCTGCTTGAAGATGAAGTTGAGGATATTTTTTTAATTTCATTTGGAAGTTTAAGTCCATTTAGGCGCGCAGTTAGTTTGTTATCTTTTTCAGCCCATAAGAGATTGCCTGATGTTTCATTTGAGTTAATTTTAAATTTTGTACTACCATTAACGGGCGCTATTTCTATTTTGATATTATTGAATCTTCTGTCAAACAGATCTGCATTCCTGAGAGCGATATCAGCTTTATCAATTTTAAATCCATTATTACCATCTCCGCCCGTATAGATATTTATAAAATCATCTAAGTTTGCATAAGGTAAATTAGCTTTGAGATAAAGTCCTTTTTGTATATTAGCTTTTATGTCTGAGTTAATTGATATATAACCTTTGTCGACTGACATTACATTGTTTTTTTCAATACGTGTTATTTTAGAATTCACAATATTGCTGTATTTAAATTCAATTTCATCTGTTTTTGGATTGTTTTGTTTTTTGCTAAAGTAAAATTTTTCTTCCTTGTCGCGTGCTTTATTAAACGGGGAGGGATAGCCCATCTCAATACCTTTTAAATCTGATGATATTTGTATGTTGAGTAAGGGTTTTTTGTATTCCACTAGACCTTCCCATTCAGCGGAACCATTTAATTTAGAGAAGCTCGTACCTAGTTTTTCTTCAATACCTTTGTCAGTAAATTTACCATTCAACTTAACTTTAATGACTTTGCTTGGATCTGCAGTAAGCGCAATATTTGTATTGCCACCAAAAATAGTCCCAGTTAAATTTTCAGTTTTGACATTCTTTTCATCAAAAGTGATCAACCCTTTAATTTTTTCTATATTTGGAATACCCATCGCAGGATTAGTTAAGTTGCTATCAATAAATTGATAATTACCTTTAAAAGTAATTGCATCAAGATTATCCATAGGTATGTCGATATTAACTTTGAGCCTGCCTTCACCTGATCCTGCAGCTTCATCAAATAAATGCTGAACTGATTCTTTTACAGGACTGTTATTAATAAATTTAATTGCTTCACGCGTTGGACTATTAAGCGTGCCTTGAATGTTACATATTGGATGCTCAATGGCCATCGCCGGTATGGTTGTTTTTAATTCTTTAATTGTATTACCTAAGAACTGACCTTTTTTACTTAGCAATTCAAACGTACCAGCATTAATTGAAGCGTTAAAGTCAAATTTCTCAACGACTGGCCATCCTGTACCGTATTCGATCAAAGTATTTTTACCGGTGCTTGTAACAACGAATGATCCTTTATTAGGGTCTGGTTGATTGTTTATATCGACGAATGGAAAATCAGCTGATGAGCCTTTAATTGAAATTAAAGTATTTTCTAAACTCCCTTCAAGAAGTGAAGTATCTAACCAATGAAGACCTTCTGCACCAATTGTTTTTGGGTAATAAGTTTTTGCATGCTTAAAATCGATAAAAGGAATAGAGGCTTGTATATCTAGGTAAGGAGATTTCTGCGGCACATTTTTGATGCTGCCATTAATTGAGCCATTAATAAATGCATTATTAAAGCTAATATTTTTGAATATTAAATAATTTTCTGTCCATTTTAAGTCGCCATGCAAATCATTAAAAGTAAGCTGCTCTCTAAATAATTTATTGTATGTAAGAGAAACATCTGTTGATTTGAATTTCATTGATCCATTTTCGTTCGATAGATAAATAGAGCCTGTAAGATTTTCAAAACCAGGTAAGTCATCAAAAGCCTTCAAACTTAATTTATCAAATTGAGCTTTAAGAGTTAGTTCTGTTTTTTTACTTTCAGTCCATTTGAGATCAACATTAGAGAGCGAGCCAGAAGGTTGGATTGTATTAACTTTATTTTTAACATCATCAAAATACGGAATGGATTGCAATATTTCATTAGCTGCATCGAGTTGAATTTTGTTTACTTTGAGGGAGAATGCAGTGGGTTTATTTGTTTCAGTTGAAATGGTAATAGAGGTATCGGCATTTTCAATATTAATTCCGTTATTAGTAAGAAGATAAAGATTTTCAAATGCAATTTGATGGTCTTCTTTATTTGAAAGCCAAATAATGTCCCCTGAGAAATTTTTTAAATTAAGCTCGTTTTTAACAGCTTGATTTAATTCAGTTTTAAAGCTTGTGAGCTTAATGGATGCTTTAATTTTAGTAATTGCAGCATTCGTGATTGAAGCAGTTAAATTTAAATCACCAGTGCCTGCATTGATTTTAATGGGGTAATTTACCCAGGGCGTATATGCTGCAAGATTGATATTGCCTGCTTTAATTTTAACTTCAGAGTCCCATGAATTAATATCCTCAATCTTTTTGGCATAAATATTCCCACTAAGATCAATAAATTGATTGTCACTGTTGCTGATTCTAAAATTAAGATCAAATTTATGTTTCCCAATGAGCTCAATAATAAAAGGTGTTTTGTAGCTAAAATTTAAATCTTTCAATGAGAGGATTGGTGCCTGCCTATATTCATCATGCCAATCAATCTCACCTTGTTCGATTGCTACCTTTTTTTGATTGAGGAGCCAATTCGTTAATTTATTATTGGCCGGTCCATCAATAGATATACCACCAATAAAAATTTTATTATTTGTATCTCGCTTAATAAGAAGTTTAGGCATTTGCAGCCTAATTTCTGAAAGTGTTGGGCTTAAATAAAATGGACTTAACCATGAAAAGTCAGCACTAATTTCTTTGAGTTCAAGCGTTGTATTATTTTGATCGTCATAAAATACAACTTCGTTTAAAGCGATTTCTGGATTAATAAAATTCCATCGACCGTCGAGTGAATTTATCTTAATTGTTTGTCCTGTTGCTTGTGATGCGAGAACTTCAATTTTTGATTTGTAGTTATTTAAATTAGGTTTGATGTAAAACTGAAATGCAAGACTAGAGATAACGATAAAAAGTGCGTAGGTAATGACAAATACAATACCAATTTTTTTAACGTAAGGAAGTAATTTTTGCTTCATGGGGCTTTCTTAAACTTAAACCGCTTACGCTATTTTACTTTAAATTATTGAATTGTTTGTTTTAGTTGCTCAAGAATAGAAGGGTTATCTAGAGTTGAAATGTCAGAGGTAATTTCTTCTCCTTTGGCAAGGGAGCGAAGAAGTCTGCGCATAATTTTACCGGAGCGTGTCTTTGGTAAATTATCTCCAAATCGAATATCGTCAGGTTTAGCAATAGGGCCTATTTCTTTACCAACCCAATCTCTGAGTTGGCTTACAATCGCTTTGGCTTCATCACCTTCAGGCCTTTTGCCTTTGAGAACTACATAAGCCACGATAGATTCACCTTTAATTTCATGCGGCTTTCCTACGACCGCAGCTTCAGCCACAAGCGGATTTGATACCAATGAAGATTCAATTTCCATCGTGCCAAGCCTGTGACCTGAGACACTCAATACGTCATCAATACGACCCATAATAGTGAAATAGCCAGTCGTTTTGTCTCTAATAGCTCCGTCACCTGCTAAGTATACTTTTCCACCTAATTCTTCAGGGTAATAGCTTTTTTTATACCGTTCAGGGTCGCCCCAGATAGTTCTAATCATTGAAGGCCAAGGTTTTTTAATCACTAATAATCCACCTGTACCCCAAGGCACCTCATGACCTGCCTCATCCACTATAGCCGCATCGATACCCGGGAAGGGCAAGGTGCACGAGCCAGGGACTAGCGGTGTTGCACCTGGTAATGGCGTAATGACATGACCCCCTGTTTCAGTTTGCCAAAATGTATCCGCAATCGGACAGCGATGATGGCCGATTTTTTCGTAATACCACATCCATGCTTCAGGATTGATAGGCTCTCCTACCGAGCCTAAAAGACGAAGACTCGATAAATTATAAGTATCAGGATGAGATTCTTTGTTTAATTCAGAAGCTTTAATAAGAGATCTGATTGCTGTAGGTGCCGTATAAAAAATACTGACATGATGCTTTTCTATCATCTGCCAAAAGCGGCCTGCATGTGGAAAAGTCGGAATGCCTTCATAGATCACTTGGGTAGCTCCCATCGCAAGAGGACCGTAAGCAACATAAGTATGCCCTGTAATCCAACCTACATCTGCCGTACACCAATAAACATCATCCCCTTTAATATCAAAGGTCCATCGCATCGTGTTCATGGCGTGCAGGAGATAGCCTGCTGAGGAATGTTGAACACCTTTAGGTGTGCCGGTTGAGCCTGACGTATAAAGTAAAAATAGTGGATGCTCGGCATCCACATATACCGGATCACAATTTGCTGATTGATTTTTAATGAGATCGTGCCACCAGATTTCTTTAGTTTTTAATTCAATGGCTTCCCTTGATTTTTTAAGTACTACAGTGCCAACAACTGATTCACAACCGCCCAAGCTAAATGCTTCATCTACAGCAGCTTTGAGAGGAAGTGTTTTGCCACCGCGAAATTGAATATCTGCTGTGATGACAAGTTTAGCTTGCGCATCTTTGATACGCTCTTGAATACTTTTTGCTGAAAAGCCGCCAAATACTACGGAATGCGTTAATCCAATTCTTGCACAAGCAAGCATTGCAACAACCGCTTCAATGCCCATGGGTAGATAAATAACAACTCTATCACCCAGATTTAAATTGAATGTTTTGAGGCCGTTTGCAAATTGACATACTTTTTCGTAAAGTTCTTTGTAAGTAACATTAGTGACATCACCATTATCAGCTTCAAAAATAATTGCAATTTTATTTGGCTGAGTGCTTAGATGTTTATCAAGACAGTTATAAGAAACATTTAATTCGCCATCTTCAAACCATTTGTAAAAAGGCGCATTAGAATCATTGAGTGTTTTAGTAAAAGGTTTTTTCCAGATAATTAATTCACGAGCAAGATCAGCCCAGAATTTCTCGTAATTATCGTTTGCAGCGGCACATAATTTTTCGTAAGCGGCCATACCAGATACATTGGCATGTTCTACAAACGCTTGATCCGGATGGAATGTTCTATGTTCGCTTAAGACTGACTCGATACCCATATACTTTAATTTAAATCCAACTTAAAAAACTATACCTAATTATTAGTAGTAATTTATTTTATGTAAAGCAAAAAAATTGTACTTCAATAATTTTCATTATTTAACGCTTGTGACTAAAGCTTTATCTGTGGTAAAAGTCTTTCATCATAATGATTAATGCCAATACATCATGAATTTAAGAGTCAGATTAAATCTTTTGATTACAGTGATTTTGTTGATCTTTTTCGTTTCAATGGGTTACACCATTATGAAAGGGTCAAAAGAATCTATTCAAGAAGGTGTAGAGTCGGCTAATCGCGTGACTATGCAATTATTGGATACAGTCATCATAAGTTCTGCCCAAAATCCTGAATGGGGATATACCCATGACGTATTAAAAAGATTTTTAGAGGAATTGGGCCACGTAAGAAGTAGTGATATTTACTTATATACCCTTCAAGGCGAACTTCTCTATCGTTCACCACCATCTAAATATCGTTCAGATGATTCACCGCCACCTAAATGGTTTGAGAATTCCTTAACACCCAAAGAGCAAATTGACACGAGAGCCATAAGATTTGGGAAGCTTATTGTAAAGACAAATCCAACAGGCGCTATAAGAGAATCATGGTCCAAAATGCATCATTTCTTTTGGATCGCTTTTGTATTTTTTGTATTTTTAAATATTTTAGTTTACTGGATGCTGGGTTTTTGGTTGCGTCCATTAAAACCGATGGTAGATGCAATTAACAAAATGGGTGAGGGTGATTTTTCAGCAAGACTTCCTAATTTTAATTTGCCTGAATTCGCAGCTATTGCGACAAATTTTAATCGTATGGGTAATTCCCTTCAATCTAACATTCGAGAAAACCAAAGACTCGCTTTAATTGCTCAACAAACCGCAGATGCGATTGTAATTCATGATCTTCAATCTAAAATTTCTTTCTGGAATGCTTCTGCTGAAAAAATCTTTGGCTATACATCAAAAGAAATATTAGGAAAATCAGCTTATGTACTTACAGCGAAAGCGCAAGAAAGCGAATTAAGAAAAAATTTTCAATTAATTCATAAGGGTAAAAATATTCATAATATAGAAACTCAAAGAATTAAGAAAAATGGCGAAATAGTCGATGTTGCCATTTCATCTTCACCTCTTGTGGACCCTATTACCCAGGAGATTATTGGTGACATTTGTAGTATGAGAGATATAAGTGAAAAGAAAATTGCAGAAGAATCAAAATTGAAACTTGAAGAAAATAGAAAATTCACTCAACTCATTCAAAGTCATATTGAAGATGAGAGAAGAAGCCTAGCAAGAGAGCTTCATGATGAACTAGGCCAGTATGTTTCTGCTATTAAAATATTTGCATCTAATATATCGAATAAAGCTAAAAATCTATCACCCGAAATAGAAAAAAATGCTGACTCTGTGATCTCTGCAGCAAATCAGATTTATGACGGCATGCACAGCATTATTAAGCAATTAAGGCCAAGCGCGCTTGATAATTTAGGGTTGGCTGAAACACTAAAAGATACTGTGAACACCTGGCAAAAACAATATCAAGATTTAGAAATTCATTTATCGATTAAAGGCGATCTTAGTCACTTAAATGAAACTTTAAATATAAATATTTATCGAATTATTCAAGAAGCAATGAATAATGTATTGAAACATTCAAAAGCTAAAGTCATTAAAATTAATTTAGTATTAAATAAAAAAGGACTTTTGGAATTAAACTTTAGTGATGATGGGCAAGGTATGGATTTTAAAAAAGTAGATCAAACAAAAAATTTTGGTATTTTAGGTATGCAAGAGCGCATCCAATCTCTAAATGGTTCGTTTGAGTTAATTTCTAAAAAGAATCAAGGCACACAGATTTTAATATCTGTACCCGCTTAAAAAAAGGATATAGATTGAATCAAATTAAAATACTGCTTGTTGATGATCATGCTGTAGTTCGCATGGGTTTTAAGATGCTTATTGAAGCTGAGGCAGATATTAAAGTTATTGGTGAAGCCGAAAGCGGAGAAGTGGCAGTTAAACTTTTTCAAGAACTGAAGCCCGATATTATTGTGATGGATATTACTATGCCTGGTATAGGCGGCCTTGAAGCCATTGATCGAATTATGGCGAAAGATAAGAATACCAAGATTCTTGTTCTATCAGCACATGAAGATTCAGTGCATCCTAAACGTGTTCTTAATGCAGGTGCGATGGGCTATTTAACAAAAAGAAGTGCGGCAGAAGAGTTAATTAAAGCAATTAAATCTATCCATCAAGGAAAACGTTATTTAGAGCCCAATATTGCTCAACAAATGGCGATTACGCAATTATCAGGTGAAACAAATCCTGTAGAGATTCTTTCAGATCGAGAGTTTGAAGTTTTTATGGCTTTGGCTAAAGGTAAAAGTACGAATGATATCGCAGATACTTTATGTTTAAGCCCACGAACAGTAGGCACTCATTTATATAATATTAAGCAAAAATTAAATGCCAATAATTCTGCAGAGATTGCCCTGATTGCTATTCGCTGTGGTTTAATTGATCCTTGATTTTAAGCTAATCTTTGAGGCGATAGCGCCACTCAGAATAATAAGAATTGCGCCTACTACATCCTCCATTCGCATCGTCTCATTAAAATAAAGAAGACTGATGACGCCTGAAAAAACAATTGTCAGATAAGACAATGCTCCAATCACGAGGGAATTCCCAAGCCTATACGCCCGTGTCATTGCAATTTGAGCAATAGTCGCTGATAAACCAAGTGGAATAAGTATCCAGACATCATCCCATATTAATCTTTGATAATCGGTAAAGCTAATCCACAATCCCGAACCTAATGTTGATACCAGTGTGAAATAAAAAACAGTTCGCCAATCAGGTTCATTAAGTTTGCTGAGTTGAATGACATGAATGTAAGCCAGAGCGGCACCAATACCTGATATCAAACCTATCAAACATGCAAACCAACTTTGCCACTCACCATGCGGATCAAGAATAAACAAAGCACCGATAAAGCCTGTGATAGTGCATAGCAAAATAGATTTTTTTATTTTTTGATGTGAAATGAAAGGTAGAAAAAATCCAAGAAATATCGGCGAGGTGTAATTGAGTGTCATCGCAGAACCTAAATTGAGATGTGCGATAGCATAAAAAAAGAAAGCTAAAGATAAGAAGCCTACAACACCGCGGTCAATTTGTTTTCTCAGGTGGGGCGTTTTTATTTCTTTTTGACTTATCACAATGTAGATTAAAAGAAATAATAAACTTATAAATGATCGGTAGAAAACAAGCTCTACACTTGAAAAGTGAGTAGCACCTTGCTTTACAAATGAACCCATGAGTGAAAAAAAGAAGGTCGCTACGATAATCCATAGCATACCTTTTTTCTGATTCGTCATAGATGTGCTGACATTTCTGTTTGGTACCATTGATGAAAATGCTTTAACCCATCTTCCAATGGTTCGTGATATGGACCCATATCTTCTTGTTTGTTCTTAAAGAGTAGACGTCTTCCTTCGTGCATTTTTTCACAAATGATTTTGTCTTCAAGCGCTGTTTCGTTGTAAGCGGCTTGTTGCGCGGCAATATAGTCTTGATCAAAAAGAATCGTTTCTTCTGGGTAATAAAATTCAATAATATTTCTGCAATGATCTGCATCATCGGGAATGAGATGAGAAACGACAATCACATTGGGATACCATTCGATCATAAAGAAAGGGTAAATTGTGAGCCAAATTGCCCCAAATGGTGGTTTTGAGTCACCACTTTGTTCGTTAATCTTGGATTTCCAATGATCATAGATTGGAGAACTCTGTGAATGATCTTTTTCCCTAAAAGGGACTTTTTGAATAGATGAAAATGATTTAAATTCCCAAGTTAAATCATCACAGTTCACGATATTGTTAAGACCGGGATGAAACGCCCATACATGATAATCTTCAAGATAAACTTCAATGAATGTTTTCCAATTAAAATTGTAATGATCAATTTTGATGCTATGTAATTTGTAAGATTCAAAATTTAACAATTGATTTAATTGGTTAAACTCCATCGCGTCCTTGATATTCTTCGACGATTGCTTTTGTGCTTGTTTAAAAATGAGATTGTGGATTTCCTCCACCGGAAATGATTCCAAATTGAGACATGGATTTTCTTTAAAGTAAGGCGCACCTTCCAATTTTCCATCAAGGCCATATGTCCAACGATGAAGCGGGCAGACGATATGTGACGCTGAACCTTTGTTTTCAAGCATAAGTGCTTGCCTATGACGGCAAATATTACTTAATACATTAATTTTTCCATGATTATTTACAAGAACTGCGGATTGATTAAGCGCATCCAAAACTTGGTAATTGCCGTGTTCTGGCGCCATTAAGCGGTGACCTAAATATTTTGGATATTTATCGAAAATCGCCTTTTTTTCTACCTCGAAAATATGCGGATCGATATAGCTATGAACAGGTAGCTGACTAAAAATCTTAGCTTGGGAATCAACCGATTTGAGTGTCAACATACGTGATTATTAACTATTGGGAAATGTTTTTTAAAATCTAGGGCAATTTTGCCTTAAATCAGTTTTTTTGCAAACTTAATTTACCTTTTAAGCCCGCTATCTTGCTTAAATCAGCTATTTGAGCTACTCTCAATCTTTGAATATTTATGCATTTTTTTAGAGGAGTTTATAGATGAAAAATCCACTTGATTCAATCTTGGGAACAATCATTTCAGGCTTAGTTCTAACTTTAGTACTTTACGTTTTTCTTAAAAACTTTATTTTGTAGGAGTTTAAATAATGGAATTTATACCTGGACTTGCTAGATGGCTTCATATTGTGGCTGGTATTACATGGATTGGTTTACTTTATTACTTTAACTTGGTGCAAATTCCTGCATTAAAGGATGCTGCTGCAGATGGTTCAGCAGGTGGTATTACAAAGCATGTCGCACCTCGCGCTTTATTATGGTTTAGATGGGCTGCTGTAGCGACTTGGCTAGCAGGCGCTGCAATCTTACAAGAAAATTTTATTAGCGCATTCACTTTACAAACCGGATATGAAGGCATTGGTATCGGTGCTTGGTTAGGCACAATTATGCTATTTAATGTCTGGGTTCTTATTTGGCCAAATCAACAAAAGATTTTAGGCATGGTTCAGGCTTCGGACGATGAAAAAGCTAAAGCCCGTAGAGTGGCTTTCTTAGCCTCAAGAACAAATTTAATGCTTTCTCTCCCAATGCTTTTCTTTATGGCTAATGGATTGAGTCACCGCGCATTAATCGGTCTTTAATTTAATTTAAGCTGAAATAAACGGAGGCTTAAGCCTCCGTTTGTGTTTATAAGTACGGAAAACTGTATGTCAAAAATGATGGATACCTATGCTAGACAACCCGTAACCTTTGAAAAAGGCGAAGGCGTTTGGCTATGGGCTAAAGATGGTAAAAAATATTTAGATGCGTTATCTGGAGTAGCCGTAAATGGGTTGGGTCATACACATCCAAAACTAATCAAAGCTATTAATGAGCAAATATCACGATTGATTCACGTATCGAATGTATATCATATTGCTGAACAAGAAAAATTGGCTGAAAAGCTCACTTCCATCGCTCATATGGATAATGTCTTTTTCTGTAATTCAGGTTGTGAGGCAAACGAAGCGGCTATCAAATTAGCAAGGCTTTATGGGCATCAAAATGGCATTGATACGCCAGAAATTATCGTCATGGAAAAAGCTTTTCATGGCCGCACGATGGCAACATTATCTGCTACGGGCAATCGAAAGACACAAGCCGGTTTTGAGCCGCTTGTTGGTGGATTTATTCGAGTTGCATTCGATGACTTGGAAGCTATTCAACAAATCGCATCAAGAAAAAATAATGTCGTAGCGATTCTTGTAGAGCCTATCCAAGGAGAGGGTGGTATTAATATTCCAAGCAATATTCAAAATTACCTTAAAGGCTTAAGAGAGATTTGTGATCAACATCATTGGCTTTTAATGTTAGATGAAGTGCAATCAGGCATTGGAAGAACAGGAAAATGGTTTGCGCATCAACATACCGCTATCCAACCTGATGTCATGACCCTTGCGAAAGGCTTAGGCTCTGGTGTTCCGATTGGCGCTTGTTTAGCTAGAGGCAAGGCAAGTCAGGTATTTACTCCGGGCAAACATGGATCGACTTTTGGTGGCAATCCCCTAGCGACCGCAGCCGGTTATGCAACACTTAATATCATTGAAGAAGATAAGCTTTGCAGCCATGCATCAAAAATGGGTGCATTGATTAATGAGGAATTTACAAAGCATTTAAAAGATTGCCCTCAAGTGAAGGTGATTCGCAATTTGGGTCTCATGATAGGTATTGAGCTTGATCAGCCATGCGGAGATTTAACTAAATTAGCATTAGATGAAGGCCTTCTTATTAATGTGACAGCAGATAAAGTCATTCGTCTTCTACCGCCACTTGTAATTAATGAGGCGGAAGCAAAAGAGCTAGCCGAAAGATTATCTCAAGTGATTAAAAATTTTTTAGTGAAGTAGCATTTTATGAAAACAAAACATTTTTTAAGATTTAATGATCTCAAGCGAGATGAGTTTGAATATATTTTTGCGAGAGCAAGTTGGATTAAAAAACAATTTAAAGAATACAAACAGTATTGGCCGCTTGTCGATAGAACTTTGGTAATGATCTTCGAGAAAGCAAGCACTCGAACAAGATTATCTTTTGAAGCGGGTATTCAGCAATTAGGTGGCTCTGCAATTTATTTAAATACAAGAGATTCACAATTAGGTAGAGGTGAGCCGGTGGAAGACGCGGGGCAGGTAATTTCACGTATGTGTGATCTTGTAATGATCCGAACATTTGAACAAGACATCATTGATCGTTTTGCACAAAATTCAAGAGTGCCTGTGATTAATGGATTAACTAACGAATATCATCCATGTCAAATTCTAGCTGATATTTTTACTTATATTGAACACAAAGGTTCTATTCAAGGTAAAACAGTTGCCTGGATTGGCGACTCCAATAATGTATGTAATACATGGCTTCAAGCTGCTGAAGTTTTAGATTTCAATGTTCATGTTTCAACACCAAAAGGTTATGAAGTTGAAGTTGAACGAGCAGGCTTGTATGGCGACAAACATTTTGAAGAATTTGAAGATCCCATGGACGCCGCAAAAGATGCTGATATTGTCACAACTGATGTATGGACAAGTATGGGTTTTGAATCTGAAAATGAAGAGCGTTTAAAAGACTTTGCAGATTGGCAGGTGGATCAAGAAATGATGTCAGTGGCATCACCAGATGCTTTGTTTATGCACTGTCTTCCAGCACACCGAGGTGAAGAAGTGACTGCTGAAGTAATTGATGGTCCTCAAAGTGTTGTATGGGATGAGGCTGAGAATCGTCTTCATGTTCAAAAGGCATTGATGGAATACCTATTATTAGGAAAAATGAAAAATGAGTGATATTAAAAAAGTTGTTTTAGCTTATTCAGGTGGGTTAGACACGTCTGTTATTTTGAAATGGCTACAAGAAACCTATCAATGCGAAGTAGTTACTTTTACAGCCGACTTAGGGCAGGGTGATGAATTAGAACCTGCAAGAGAGAAAGCGAAAGCAGCGGGCGTTAAAGAAATATTTATTGAGGATTTAAAAGAAGAATTTGTGCGGGATTTTGTATTCCCTATGTTTAGAGCGAATACAATTTATGAAGGCGAGTATTTGCTCGGCACTTCAATTGCAAGACCACTTATTGCTAAGCGCTTAATTGAGCTTGCTAAAAAAACTAACGCAGATGCTATTTCTCATGGCGCTACTGGCAAAGGCAATGATCAAGTTCGTTTTGAATTAGGTGCGTACGCACTTAATCCTGATATCAAGATTATTGCGCCATGGCGCGAGTGGGATTTATTGAGCCGAGAAAAATTACTTCAGTATGCTGAAAAAAATAATATTCCAGTTGAGATGAAACATAAAAAAGGCGGCAGTCCATATAGTATGGATGCCAACCTATTGCATATTTCTTATGAAGGACGTCATTTAGAAAATCCCGGTGCTGCACCTGAAGAAGATATGTGGCGTTGGACTGTCAGTCCTGAAAAAGCACCAAATGAATCTGAAACTATTGAGATTCAATTCAAAAAAGGTGATCCAGTAAGCCTTAATGGCAAAGCTATGAAGGCGCATGAATTGTTAGCCGCACTTAATCAATTAGGCGGAAAGCATGGTATTGGTCGATTAGATCTTGTAGAAAATCGATATGTCGGTATGAAATCACGAGGTTGTTATGAAACACCTGGCGGTACTATTTTATTAAAAGCACATCGAGCAATTGAGTCTATTACATTAGATCGTGAAGTAGCTCATCTTAAAGATGACTTGATGCCAAGATTTGCTTCTCTAATTTACAACGGTTATTGGTGGAGTCCTGAGAGGTATGCATTGCAAACTCTAATTGACCATACACAAATGAATGTCAATGGCTGGGTTAAATTGAAACTCTATAAAGGCAATGTCAGTGTAATAGGAAGAGATAGTGCTACAGACTCTCTTTTCGATACTTCAATCGCAACATTTGAAGATGATCAAGGCGCATACGATCAAAAAGATGCAGCAGGTTTTATTAAGCTTAATGCTTTAAGAATGAGAATCGCAGCAAAAATTAAAAAATAAGGTGAATTTAAATGGCTCAATTTGACAATGTAAGTGTAAAGAAAAAAGCAAATATTTATTTTGATGGGAAATGCGTGAGTCATACTATCCTTCTTCCAAACGGAACAAGAAGTACAATCGGCGTCATTTTTCCAAGTACATTAACTTTCAATACGCAAGCAGCTGAAATTATGGAGATTCTTGCTGGACACTGCCGTGTGAAATTACAAGGCGCTTCTGACTGGATCGAATATAAAGAAGATCAAAAATTTTCTGTGCCTGCAAACTCATCGTTTGAAATCGAGACAACAGAGACGCTTCACTACGTTTGTCATTTCGAATAAATATATTTATTAAGTAAGGAGATTTCATATGCCATCTTTTGATATTTCGTCCGAAGTAAATATGGCTAATTTAACTAATTCTATCGATGTCGCATCTCGAATGATTATCAATCGATACGACTTTAAAGGTACAAGTGCGAAAGTTGAATTTTCAGAGAAGGAATTAACCATTACACTTTATGGCGATTCCGATTTTCAATTAGGTCAAATTAAAGATATTTTGCTGCCTGCTATGGAAAAGAAAGAGGCTGATAGCTCTAAAAGACTTGATCCTCAAGATATTCAAACTGTATCTGGAAATAAAGTAAAGCAGGTTTTGAAATTAAAATCAGGTATTGATAGTGAGCTTGCAAAAAAAATTGTGAAATTGCTTAAAGACAGCGGACTCAAAGTTCAGTCAGCTATTCAAGGCGAGAGCGTTCGTGTTTCTGGCGCTAAAAGAGATAACTTACAAGATGCTATAGCATTCGTTAAAAAAAGTATTACTGACTTTCCACTTCAATTTGGAAACTTTAGGGATTAGTTAAGCGCATGCAAGCTAAAACACTTTATGAAAAATTATTTGAGAGCCATATTGTTAGAGAAGAAGATGGCACTTATCTCATATACATTGATCGTCATCTTGTTCATGAAGTCACAAGCCCACAAGCATTCGAAGGTCTAAGAATTAATCATAGGCCTGTATGGAGAAATAAATCCATCCTTGCAGTACCTGATCATAACGTTCCGACAACTGATCGATCGCTTGGTATTTCTGATCCGATTTCAAAAATTCAAGTTGAAACGCTCGATGAAAATTGTAAGCATTTTGGATTGACTCAATTTCCCATGAATGACAGTCGTCAAGGTATTGTTCATGTAATTGGACCAGAGCAAGGGAGCACCTTACCAGGTATGACGATTGTATGTGGTGATTCACATACAAGTACGCACGGAGCATTTGGTGCCCTTGCGATGGGTATCGGCACTTCTGAAGTCGAGCATGTATTAGCTACACAATGCTTGATTTTAAAAAAATTTAAAACAATGGAAGTGCGTGTAGAGGGAAAATTAAATAAAGGCATTACTGCAAAAGATATTGCTTTGGCCTTGATTGGAAAAATTGGAACAGCAGGCGGCACAGGTTATGCGATTGAATTTACCGGTGAATCTATTCGCTCCCTTTCCATGGAAGGCAGAATGACACTTTGTAATATGGCGATTGAAGCTGGCGCTAGAGCGGGCATGGTAGCCGTAGATGATGTCACGATGTCTTATGTTGAAAATAGACCTTTTTCACCGAAAGGTGAAGCGCTTGAAAAAGCAAAAGCTCATTGGAAAACTTTACATAGCGATAAAGATGCAAAATTCGATAAAGTAGTTATGCTCAATGGAAATGAAATCCTTCCACAAGTGACTTGGGGAACTTCTCCTGAAATGGTTGTAAGTATAGAAGGTATGACGCCAGATCCAAAAAATGAAAACGATCCTTCAAAAAGAAAAAGTATTGAAGATGCGCTCAGTTATATGGGTCTCGAACCTAATCTTCCAATCAATCAAATTAAAATTGATAAAATTTTTATTGGGTCATGTACTAATTCACGCATTGAAGATTTGCGAGAAGCTGCCAATGTTCTTAAAGGGAAAAAAATTGCTCAAAACATTAAGTTGGCGCTAGCAGTTCCTGGATCAGGCCTTGTAAAACTTCAAGCTGAAAAAGAAGGTTTGGATCAAATCTTCATAGAAGCAGGCTTCGAATGGAGGGAGCCTGGCTGCTCAATGTGTTTAGCGATGAATGCTGACAGATTAAATCCAGGTGAGCGTTGCGCATCAACCTCTAATAGAAATTTTGAGGGCCGACAAGGTCAAGGCGGTAGAACGCATCTTGTTAGTCCATCTATGGCAGCGGCAGCTGGTATACATGGCCATTTTGTAGACATAAGATCTTTAAATTAATTTATGAATCCATTTATTACTCATACTGGTATTGTCGCTCCTCTTGATCGTGCAAATGTAGATACAGATGCAATTATTCCGAAACAATTTCTGAAGTCGATTAAGAAAACAGGTTTTGGCCCTCATTTATTTGATGAGTGGCGATATCTTGATCACGGCGAGCCAGGTATGGATTTAACTCAAAGAAAAAAAAATCCGGAATTTGTTCTAAATCAGTCCCAATATGAAAAGGCATCTATTTTGATTGCGCGAGAGAATTTTGGTTGTGGTTCAAGTCGAGAACATGCGCCATGGGCAATCGAAGACTTTGGGTTTAGAGCAATTTTAGCGCCTAGCTTTGCTGATATTTTTTTTAGTAATTGTTTTAAAAATGGTTTGTTACCCATCGTATTGCCAAATGAAACAATTGATCTTTTATTTAAATCTATTTATGCAAATAAAGGTTATGCATTAACAATTGATTTAGAAAATCAATTTGTTGTACTGCCATCAAATGAAAAAATAAGTTTTCAAGTGGATGCATTTAGAAAGCATTGTTTAATGCATGGATTAGATGATATTGGATTAACAATGCAGCATAGCGATAGTATTAAAGCATTTGAGCAAGATTATTACCAAAAAAATTCATGGCTACTTTAAATTAGAAAGATTTTTTAAATAAAATGAAAATTGCAATATTACCTGGCGATGGCATTGGCCCTGAAATTACAAAACAAGCGGTTGATGTATTAAAAGCGCTTAATGTAGGTGCGGAATTAGTGGAAGCGCCGATTGGTGGTGCTGGCTATGAAAAATTTGGCGACCCACTCCCTGATTCAACACTTGATTTAGCAATTAAATCTGACGCAGTTCTTTTGGGTGCTGTTGGCGACTGGAAATATGATACTCTGCCTCGGGATAAAAGACCTGAGCGTGGATTACTTCGCATCAGAAAAGAACTTAATTTATTTGCTAATTTAAGACCTGCAATTTTATATCCTGAACTCGTCGGAGCTTCTACACTTAAAGCCGAGATTGTTTCTAATCTCGATATTATGATTGTAAGGGAACTGACGGGTGATATTTATTTTGGTCAGCCTCGTGGTATTCATACAAATGAAAAAGGAGAGCGCGAAGGCTTCAATACAATGCGATATTCAGAATCTGAAATTAAACGCATCGCTCATGTCGCATTTCAGATCGCAATGAAACGATCAAAAAAGCTATGTTCAGTAGATAAAGCAAATGTTTTGGAAACCACAGAATTGTGGCGTCAGATTATGATCGATCTTTCAAAAGAATATCCTGAAGTTGAATTGACACATATGTATGTTGATAATGCAGCGATGCAGCTTATTAAAAATCCAAAACAATTTGATGTATTGGTGACAGGAAATATTTTTGGTGACATTTTGTCTGATGAAGCTTCGATGTTAACAGGCTCAATTGGCATGCTTCCATCTGCATCACTTGATAGTAACAATAAGGGCATGTACGAACCTAGTCATGGTTCAGCGCCTGATATCGCAGGAAAAAATATTGCGAATCCACTTGCGACCATTTTATCTCTAGCCATGATGTTTAGATATACATTCAATGACGAAAAAAATGCAAATAAAATTGAATTAGCTGTTAAAAAAGCATTGAGTCAAGGTTTTCGAACAGCAGATATTTATTCTGCTGGAGATAAAAAAGTAAGTTGTAGTGAAATGGGTGAAGCTGTTATTGCATCACTTAATTAAAGAATAGGATATTTAATGATTCGAGTTGGTTTTGTTGGCTGGAGAGGTATGGTGGGTTCAGTCCTTATGCAGAGAATGCAAGAGGAGCATGATTTTAAAGAGTTCGACTCAACTTTCTTCTCAACTTCTCAAACAGGGAATGCAGCACCATCTTTTTCTGGAAGTCATAGTACATTAAAAGATGCACATGACATTAAAGAGTTAGCAGCCATGGACATTATTCTTTCATGTCAAGGTGGTGACTATACTTTAGATATATACCCAAAATTAAGAGATTCGGGATGGCAGGGTCATTGGATTGACGCTGCTTCCTCATTAAGAATGGAAAAAGATGCAGTAATTATTTTGGATCCATTGAATGGTGACCTTATTGAAGCTGCACTTAAAAAAGGGAATAAAAATTGGATTGGCGGTAACTGCACTGTGTCACTGATGCTATTGGCACTCGATGGACTTTTTAAGAAAGATCTCGTTGAATGGGTTTCATCAATGACTTACCAAGCAGCTAGCGGCGCTGGAGCTCAAAATATGAGAGAACTTATTTCTCAAATGGGTGTTGTTTACAATCACGCAAAAGACTTAATTGAAGATCCTAAAACATCCATTTTAGATATTGATCGAAATGTTTCGTCTACGCTTAAATCTCAGGATTTTCCGATTGATAACTTTGGAGTACCTTTAGCTGGCAGTTTAATACCTTGGATTGATAAAGATCTAAATAATGGCCAAAGCAAAGAAGAATGGAAGGGCTCTGCTGAAACTAATAAGATTCTCGGAAAAGAAAATAATCCTATTATCATAGAAGGATTATGTGTTCGTATAGGTGCAATGCGCTGCCACAGTCAAGCTTTAACAATTAAGTTAAAAAAGAATATTGCTTTAGAGGAAATTAATGAAACGATAAGCAATGCAAATGTATGGGTTAAATTTATACCCAATGAACGTGAAATCTCAATGAAAGAGTTAAGTCCAGCAGCAGTTTCGGGCAAACTTTCTATTCCTGTTGGTAGAATTCGAAAACTTAATATGGGACCTGAATACATTTCAGCTTTCACAGTGGGCGATCAATTGCTCTGGGGCGCTGCAGAACCGCTTAGACGTGTTTTAAGAATACTTATTAAATCTATTAAATGACATTTATGAATCAACAAATTAAAAAATTATTTTTATTATTCGCACTCTTATTCCCATTGATGGGTCATGCGTTGCAATTAGGCAAAATTGTAGTGACATCATCACAAGGACAGCCATTAAACGCCGAAATTGAATTAATGCTGACGCCAGGAGAGGATACATCAAAACTTCAAACATCTTTAGCTTCAAAAGAGAATTATGAATCGCAAGGTATTGAGCGACTCGCCATTCATAGCAATATTTCTGTTGAATTACAAAAAAATGAAAAAGGGTTTACTGTTCTAAAATTGAAAAGTATTCAGCCTGTGCCAGATCCATTTTTAGATTTACTTATTCAAGTAGATTCTGCTAAAGGAAGAAATTACCGTGAATATACGGTACTTCTCGATCCACCAGAAACTCCTATAATTCAGCAAGAAAAAATCGTCGCTGTCGATAAGACGGAGCCGCTTCCTGTGAATGAAAAAAAGGAAGTGAGGGAAAGTGTCGATAAAAATAAAGTTGCTCTCGAAAAAGATACCAAAAATAATCTTAAATCTTTAGATAAAAATAAATCATCTGATCTATCTTCTAAATCTATTACGGTTAAATCTACTGATACTATTTATAAAATTGCCCGTGAAAATAAAATACCTGGCATTACCACTGAGCAGATGGTGATAGGCATTTTCAATCTTAATGAACTGGCTTTTACAAATAAAAATATTAATGGTTTAGAAGTTGGACAAAAGATTGTTTTGCCGACAAAAGATGATTTTATGAATTTAAGTCATGCTAAAGCAATGGCTGAAATTAAAATTCAATCCGCACAATGGAATAAATTTAGTACAAAAGCTGCAGCAGCAGTTGCAGATAGCCCTAAAATAAGTACTCCCAAATCTGAAACACCGTCGACACCGGCTACTGTTATTCAGACTCAATCAACTTCACCAGCACCTCGTATTAAATTGACAGGGGATACTTTAGGTCATGATAAGAATAGTAAAGAAGTTGTTCAAAAGGAAATTAATCAAATTAATGATGATAAAACAGCGTTAGAAAAAAATATTAAAGATGCTGAGCAAAAAATTGCCCTTTTAGAAAAAGAACTTGCAGATGCTAAAAAAATATTAGCTGTATCTAATCAAGCTTTATTTGAGCTTCAGGAAAAATCAAAGCAAGTTAATCAAACTAAAGACTCGGTTAGCAAAGCTCCGGTAGTTGAATCCAAACCAGATTTAAATTCACTGATAAATAAACCTAACGATCTTGATGTGAATAAAAATGAGACTTCACCGCCTGCAGACAATTCTTTTAAATCTTCTATTTCAGATGGGCCTATCGACGAAAAAGCAAATGCACAGCTGGCTTCAGATAAGGAGGCTTCAACTGTTTCTTCATCTAGTGGGTTATTTATCTTTTTAGGGGTTCTTTTTGCAATTTTAATTATGCTTTTTGTTCTTAAAACTAGAAGACAGCAAGAACAAAAAGAGCTTATTGACTCTATGAATAAGGATGAAGATAAACCTGAAGTCTCATCAAGCAAAGAAGAGGGTGTAATGGAAGATATTGATTTATCAGGTATTGAAATTAATTTATCGGATAAAGATCAAAAGCCCACTCATTTTGATTAGACAATTGAGCGATTAAATAATCGTGCATGCATTAGTTAAATTAGTAGGGGTTATGTGTGCTTTATTGTTGATCAATAAATACAATTTTCATTTTAATCTTTTATTGCTTTTTTTTATCTTAACTACTTCTTTTTTTATAAAGCTCTCAATTCCTAAACTTATTTTTAGACTAAAGTTTTTTCTCATTATTACGTTTTTGCTTTATGTGTTTAATACGCCGGGAGAATATATAGTTGTTTGGCCCTATTTTTCACCCTCCTATGAAGGTCTTCAATTGGGTATCACTCAAATTATGCGTCTCATTAATTCAGTCGCTATTATTACCATGATGATCTCTCTCATGAGTTACCAGACGTTAATTGAAACTTTCTATCTAATTTTTAAGCCATTAAAGCCACTGGGCATAGATGCAAAAAGTTTTGCTGTTCGTCTTTATTTAACAATGGAATATGTGAAAACTTTCCAATCAAAACGTAGATTGCGTTTTGATTTTAATGATTTATCTTCATTGCTTTTATATTCAAGCAATAAAGCTCATAGGAAACATACTTATATTGAAATTAAAGAGGAAAAAATTGGTAATTCATCTTTGCTTATGATTTTTGTAATGGTATCCACCACTTTTCTTTTTATTTTTTACTTATAAGTCTTTATGAAAATCGCTTTGTGTATTGAATATGATGGTTCTAATTATTCTGGCTGGCAAAAGCAGAATGATGTAGATTCTATTCAAGGTGAAATTGAAAAAGCGCTGGAAAGTATTGCCTTAGAAAAATTAGACACCTATGCATCAGGCCGCACTGATACAGGAGTTCATGCGCTTATTCAGATTATTCATTTTGAAACCGAAATTGAAAGACCTTTGACAGCTTGGGTGCGAGGCGTCAATGCTTTCTTGCCATTATTTATTCGAGTGTTATGGGCGCAAGAAGTCGATGATACATTTCATGCCCGTTATTCAGCGACCCAACGCCATTATGAATATTTAGTTTATAACGCTTCTTTTCCATCTGCTTTATGGGCTCATAAAGCAGGGTGGATTCACGATGAGCTTGATTTTAATAAAATGAAAGAAGCTCTTCAATATTTTGAAGGTGAGCATGATTTTAGTGCATTTCGATCTTCAGAATGCCAAGCTAAAAGTCCGGTGAGAACGATCACTCATACATCTATTGAAAATTATTATCCGTTTTATCTCTTTAAGTTTTCAGCAAATGGTTTTTTACATCATCAAATAAGAAATATGATGGGAGCTATTCTCTATATTGGTAAAGGCAATTACCCAAGTGAATATATTAAAGAGCTTTTGTTGTCAAAAGACAGAACAAAATCACCCCCTACATTTTCTCCTCATGGTCTTTATTTGTCTGGAGTTGATTATGATGCGCGCTATGCATTTCCTTTTATGCGTCGAACCGTCAATATTTTTGACAATAATCATTTAAGCCAAGATCGTTAATCCTTATAATGACTATCTTTCATCTCGAATTGATTTCACATTGAGAACACGTACTAAAATTTGTGGCATTACGCGCTTAGAAGATGCAAAAGCAGCTATCCATGCAGGATGTGATGCGCTTGGTTTTGTTTTTTATAAAGAAAGCCCACGTTATATTCCTTTGGATACATTTAAAGGGCTCGCTAAAGAGCTCCCGCCATTTGTCACCAAAGTAGGCCTTTTTGTGAATGCGGATCCTGCTTATATTAAAGAAGCTATTCTATTAGGATTGGTAAATATTTTGCAGTTTCATGGCGATGAAACCCCTGATTTCTGTAGGCAATTCAAATTTCCTTATATCAAAGCCGTTGCAGTTTCGTCTTCTGTAGATTTGTTACAATACGAGAAGGATTTTTATGATGCAGAAGCTCTATTGCTTGACGCTTCTCATGAATATCTCAAGGGTGGCACAGGGCAAACATTTGATTGGAATTTAATTCCACTTTCGCTTTCTAAGCCTATTGTATTAGCTGGCGGCCTTAATGTAGATAATGTGAAAGAAGCCATAAAAAAAGTGAAGCCTTACGCAGTCGATGTGAGTGGCGGTGTTGAAGAATCAAAAGGCATTAAAAATTCTCTTAAAATTCAAGCATTTATAAAGGAAACTCAAGATGCAGCCGTATGATATGCCAGATGAAAAAGGCCATTTTGGTCAATTTGGCGGTGTATTTGTCGCAGAAACTTTGATTGAAGCACTCGATGAATTAAGGGTTATGTATGAAAAATATCGTCATGATCCCGATTTTCTTGCTGAACTTCATTATGACTTAAAGCATTTTGTGGGTCGTCCAAGCCCTATTTATCACGCTAAAAGATGGTCTGATCGAGTAGGTGGAGCTCAAATTTATTTGAAGCGGGAAGACTTAAATCACACAGGCGCTCACAAAGTCAACAATACTGTAGGCCAGGCTTTACTCGCGAAACGTATGGGTAAGCCACGCATCATAGCCGAGACGGGAGCAGGGCAACATGGGGTTGCAACAGCGACTATTTCAGCACGTTTAGGTCTTGAGTGTGTGGTTTATATGGGAGCCGAAGATGTCAAAAGACAAGCGCCCAATGTATACCGTATGAAACTTCTTGGTGCTACGGTTGTGCCTGTAGAAAGCGGGTCTAAAACTCTAAAAGATGCACTTAATGAAGCGATGAGAGATTGGGTCACCAATATCTCTACTACCTTTTATATCATTGGTACTGTGGCAGGACCCCATCCTTATCCTATGATGGTGCGTGATTTTAATTCTGTCGTAGGTGTTGAATGCAAAACGCAAATGAATGAAATGCTTGGCCGGCAACCCGATGCAGTGATCGCATGTGTAGGTGGCGGTTCTAATGCGATGGGTATTTTTTATCCCTATATCGATTTACGCGAAGTTCGTTTGATTGGTGTGGAAGCCGCAGGGCATGGTATCGAAACAGGAAAGCACGCAGCACCGTTAACTGCCAATAGTCCTATAGGTGTATTGCATGGCAATCGAACTTACTTAATGCAAAATGAAGAAGGTCAAATTATTGAAACACATTCAATTTCAGCAGGCTTAGATTATCCGGGCGTTGGCCCTGAGCATGCTTGGTTAAAAGATATTAAGCGCGCTGAATATGTTGCTGTTACAGATACAGAGGCTTTAGATGCTTTTCATAGTTTATGTCTTACCGAAGGTATTATTCCAGCTCTCGAAACTAGCCATGCTTTAGCTTATGCAGAGAAGCTTGCAAAAACTATGAAGCCTGACCAAGTCATTCTTGTTAATTTATCAGGCCGCGGGGATAAAGATATCAACACTGTGGCTAAAATTTCAAATATCAATTTATAAAATTTATATGTCGAGAATTGCAAATACATTTAAAGCGCTTAAAGAAAAAAATAAAAAAGCTTTAATTCCTTATATTACTGCAGGAGACCCACATCCTGATTTAACCGTATCTATGTTGCATGCTTTAGTGGATGCGGGCGCTGACATGATTGAGTTGGGTATCCCATTTTCAGATCCGATGGCAGATGGTCCGACTATTCAAAGGGCGAGTGAAAGAGCTTTAGCACATCACGTAGGTTTATCCCATGTATTTAAAATGGTGAAAGCTTTTAGAGAAAAGGATGATAAAACACCTATTATCTTGATGGGTTACGCAAATCCTATTGAAGCTATTGGTGCTGAGACTTTTGTGGAAAGAGCCAAAAATTCTGATGTAGATGGCGTTATTACAGTCGATTATCCACCTGAAGAATGTATGCATTTTACAAAGCTTCTTAAAGAAAAAAACATAGATAGTATTTTTCTATTATCACCAACGACAGAATTGGATAGAGTAAAATTAATTATCGAACAAGCTTCTGGATTTTTATATTACGTCTCACTAAAAGGTGTGACAGGTGCTGCCAATATTGATATTGAACAAGTAAAATCTAAAGTAAGTATTATTCGTGAATTAACAAAACTTCCTATTGGTGTAGGTTTTGGTGTGAGAGATGCAGCCACAGCAAAAGAGGTTGCTAAAATTTCTGATGCGGTTGTAGTGGGTAGTCGTATGGTTCAGGAAATTGAGAATTCAAATAAAGATAATTTAATTTCAAATATTTCAAAGTTAATGCAAGAATTAAGAGAAGCAGTTAATTAATGAGTCGAGTGAATATATGAGCTGGTTAAAAAACGTCATACCTCCCAAAATAAAACGTATTGTTGGTAGCGTATCTAAAAAAAATATTCCTGAAGGTTTGTGGTGTAAATGTCCTTCATGTCAGGCTGTGCTTTATCGAACAGACCTTGAGCAAAATATGGAAGTATGCCCCAAGTGTTCTTTTCATAACAGAATTTCAGCACGTACTCGTATTGATACCTTATTAGATAAAGAAAAAAGAAAAGAAATTGGTGCGCAGATTCAACCTGTAGATTCTTTAAAGTTTAACGATACCCAAAGTTATGCTGATCGAATTAAATCATCACAAAAAGACCTTAATGAAAAAGATGCGATGGTTGTAATGCAAGGCTTGATGGAAGGTAAGCCTGTAGTGGTAGCTGCTTTTGAATTTAAATTCATGGGCGGATCCATGGGTTCTGTTGTAGGTGAAAAATTTGTACGTGGCATTCAAGCTGCCATTAAAGCTAAAGCAACATTTATTTGTGTCTCTGCAAGTGGCGGCGCTCGCATGCAAGAAGGCTTGTTATCGCTAATGCAAATGGCAAAAACCAGTGCTGCATTAACCAAATTAAGTGAAGCTAAATTGCCTTACTTTTCAATCCTTACCGATCCTACTATGGGCGGTGTATCTGCTAGTTTTGCCATGTTAGGCGATGTCATTATTGCAGAACCTAAAGCATTGATTGGATTTGCTGGTCCCCGTGTGATTGAACAAACGGTAAGAGAAAAACTTCCCGAAGGATTTCAGCGTTCTGAATTTCTTTTAACACATGGTGCGATTGATATGATTGTAGATCGCCGTGATATGAAGAAGAAGCTTATTAATTTAATCTCTAAATTATCTAAAAATTAATTTAACCCCACTCCAGTTTCCCCATAAAAGCCCTATGAGTCTTAGTGATTGGCTAGGGTATATCGAATCGATTCATCCTTCTACTATCGATCTTACGTTAGAACGTATCAAAGTTGTTGTCGAACGTTTAAATCTAAATATTTCTTTTTCGATCATTACTGTGGGCGGTACAAATGGCAAAGGCTCTACTTGTGCCATTTTGGAATCGATTTATAAGGAAGCGGGCTATAAAGTAGGCTGCTATACCTCGCCTCATTTTTTACATTTTAATGAGCGAATTAAAATTCATGCAGCTCCTGTTTCGGACGAGCTTATTTGTGAAGCTTTTACAAAAATAGAATCAGTAAGAAAAGATGTATCACTTACTTATTTCGAATACGGTACGATCGCTGCCATGATTATTTTTGCGGATGCTGATTTAGATATTGCTATTCTTGAAGTAGGCTTAGGTGGCAGGTTAGATGCTGTGAATGTTTTTGATTCCGATTGTGCCGTAGTAACAACTGTTGATCTCGATCATATGGATTATTTGGGACATACAAGGGAAGCGATTGGTTTTGAAAAAGCAGGTATTTACCGGGCTCATAAAAATGCAATATGTGGAGACTTCGCTCCACCTCAATCTTTAATAAAACATTGTGAATCCATTCATGCTGAATTAAAAATAATAGGCAAAGATTTTGCGTATGAAGCGCATCATGATTCTTTTGATTTTTTAATTGATTCATCTTTTGTGATGAATGTTCCGTTACCTAAATTGCAAGGTGATTTTCAGTTAGCTAATGCAGCAAATGCACTCATGGCAGTGAAAATAATAGAAGATCAGTTACCTTTAACTGAAACTGCAATTCAACAAGGCATTGCTAAAGCTTTATTACCAGGTAGATTTGAGGAGGTGAAATTAAATCCTTCTTTGATTTTAGATGTTGCGCATAATCCTCAAGCAGCTAAATCTTTAAGCCATAATTTAAGAGCACATGCCATTTCTGGAAAAACGATCGCAATATTTTCAATACTTAGAGATAAAGATATTTTGGGTGTCATTCAAGCATTAAGTCTTGATATTGATAGTTGGTATATTGCAGAAATTCAAAATGAGCGGGCGGCAGATATTGAAACTATTTCTAAGGCCATACAAAAAGTTAATCCATCAGCGCATATCGTGCCATTTAAAAATATACAAGAAGCTTATCAATTTGGGTCCAAGGAAGTCACGAGGAATGATAGAATAATCGTATTCGGTTCTTTTTTTACTGTAGCCGATATTATGAAACTTATTCCCTAGGTTATGAGCGAAGACAATTCAATACAGCCTCAAGAAGATAAACTGATTAGTCAGGCCAAAAAGAGACTTCTTGGTGCATGTGTCATTTTATTTATTCTTCTTATTTCAGCTCCTTTTGTTTTAAAAAATCGCAACGAAGAAGGACCTACAGAACCCATTAAAATTTCAATGGAAAGTTCGCCTGTGATTGCTGACGCGAATGTGGAAAGCATAAAACCACTTGAACCAAAACCAGAAACTCCAGAATTACCTAACCCTCAAAGTAAAAAAGAATTACCGCCTCCATCAACTGATGTAAAAGCAAAATCGGATT
>DAIOGA010000002.1:0-13668 GCA_036745495.1 Candidatus Methylopumilus sp. | reverse complement strand
ATGCACAAAAATAATGGCCTTGTGAAAGATGTCTTTCATACCCGCCATATGCGAAATCTTATCGGTAATGCTGGTATTGCGCATGTGCGTTATCCTACTGCTGGTTCCTCCTCTGCTGCCGAAGCTCAACCTTTTTATGTGAATTCACCTTTTGGTATTGTTCTAGGCCATAACGGAAATCTAACGAATGCCGAAAAACTTAAAGAAGATATCTTTAGGCAAGATCTTCGTCATATCAACACCACATCAGATTCAGAAGTTTTGCTTAATGTATTAGCGCACGAAATTGAAGAGTCTTCAAAAAGTAGCGTACTTAATAGTGATGTTGTTTTTGATGCTGTTACTTCACTTCATAAGCGATGCAAAGGCGCATATGCTGTTGTATCAATGATTGCTAATTTTGGGCTACTTGCATTTAGAGATCCTCATGGTATTCGCCCACTTGTGATCGGTAAACACGAGACCTCACAGGGTGTTGAATATATGGTGGCGTCTGAGAGTGTAGCGCTTGATGTATTAGGATTTAAATTAGTAAGAGATGTCGAACCAGGTGAAGCAGTATTTATTGATATGAATGGTAATTTTTATTCTAAACAATGTGCAAAGCCTAATCATCATCCTTGTATATTTGAGTATGTATATCTTGCAAGACCGGATTCTGTCATTGATGGTATTTCTGTGTATCAAACACGACTTAATATGGGCAAAACCTTAGCGCAAAAAATTAAGAAAGCTTGGGCACATTTAGATATCGATGTCGTGATTCCCATACCTGATACAAGTCGTCCTAGCGCATTACAACTTGCTCTGGAATTAGGCCTTGATTACCGCGAAGGTTTTATTAAGAATCGTTATATTGGCCGTACTTTTATTATGCCTGGTCAAGCGCTGAGAAAAAAATCAGTGAGACAAAAATTAAATCCTATTAAGATTGAATTTCAAGATAAGAATGTGCTGTTAGTTGATGATTCAATTGTAAGAGGTACAACATCAAAAGAAATTGTTCAAATGGCAAGAGAGGCGGGCGCTAAAAAGGTTTATTTAGTCTCAGCCGCACCCCCTGTCAGATTTCCTAATGTGTATGGTATTGATATGCCTTCACGTACTGAATTATTGGCACCCAATAAAACAGATGAGGAAATTCGAGAAGAGATCGGAGCGGATGAATTAATTTATCAAGATCTTGATGCGCTCATTGAGAATATTGCATCAATCAATCCAAAACTTAAAAAATTCGATGCTTCTTGTTTTGATGGCAAATACATTACAGGCGATATCGATGAATATTATTTAAAAAATATTGAAACGCTTCGTGCGGACTCTAATAAATCCGACAAGCCTTCAAATGCAAGTACGCAAATGGATTTAAATTTAATTAAAAATGAAGAGGAAGCTGCTTAACATTAAGCGTTTCTTGACGTATTTTTTTTATCGTGCATAATTTGAAGTGCGCTGATTTGAGTGATAAGTTATTTCTCAGCTTGCGGGCGCGTTAAAAATACTGCTAAAGCGAGGTCTGTCCCGTTTTAGCTTTTTGTGAAACGGGTTTTTTTATGCCCAAAAAAAGGTAACAGACTATGAATAACGACTCATGGAAATTTGATACACAAGCTATTCGAGCAGGCTCATTACAATCTGAGTTTGGTGAGAATTCTGAAGCTATCTTTTTAACTTCTAGCTATGTATTTGATTCATCTTCCCAGGCTGCCGCAAGATTTGCTGGCAATGAGCCTGGTAATATCTATTCTCGTTTTACAAATCCTACCGTCACCATGTTTCAAGATCGTCTTGCAGCGCTTGAAGGAAGTGATGCATGTGTGGCAACTTCAAGCGGTATGTCAGCTATTTTGGCAACAATTATGGGCTTATGTTCTGCAGGCGACCATATCGTAGCATCGCGAAGTATTTTTGGCACGACCGTTCAACTCTTTAGCAATATTTTAAAGCGCTGGGGTTTGGAAGTGACTTTTGTGTCGCTTACTAATCTTAACGAATGGGAAGATGCCATTCAAAAAAACACAAAACTTTTCTTTGTGGAGACCCCGTCTAATCCATTAACTGAAGTGACTGACATCAAAGCGCTCTCAAAAATTGCACATCAAAAAGATATTAAATTGGTGGTTGATAATTGTTTTTGTTCGCCTGCACTTCAAAGACCTTTGTTGTTTGGTGCCGACATCATTATTCATTCAGCCACTAAATATATTGATGGCCAAGGACGTTGTTTGGGCGGTGCTGTATTAGCAGATAAAAAAACGATAGAGCCGATTTATCAATTTTTACGAACAGCAGGCCCTACGATGAGCGCTTTCAATGCCTGGGTCTTTTTGAAAGGCTTAGAAACATTATCTATTCGTATGGACGCGCATTCCAAGAACGCACTTCATTTGGCTTCATGGCTTGAATCTCAGTCTCAAGTAGATCGAGTTTACTATCCTGGACTGGCTTCGCATCCGCAGCATAAACTTGCTTTAACCCAGCAAAAAACTGGCGGTGCTATTGTGTCCTTTGAGGTAAAAGGCGGTCAAAAAGAGGCTTGGAGCTTAATTGATTCGACCCGTTTAATCTCTATTACGGCTAATTTAGGGGATGTGAAATCTACCATTACGCATCCTGCAACAACAACGCATTCAAGAGTAAGCCCTGAAGAACGTCAAAAAGCTGGCATTAAAGATAACCTCGTTAGAATCGCTGTAGGCCTTGAGGATATAGAAGACCTAAAAGCCGATTTGTCTAGTCTTTCGCGCTAAAAAATACCTTTAGCAGGGCAAGAATACAGCCCTGCTACATGCTAAAATTTGGGTAGTTTTCTACTTAAATTATCGATCTAAATCCTATGAATCAATTTGCCAAAGAAACCATCCCAATCAGCCTTGAAGATGAGATGAAACGCTCTTACCTCGACTACGCGATGAGCGTGATTGTCGGGCGAGCGCTTCCTGATGTAAGGGATGGATTAAAGCCTGTACATCGTCGTGTTCTTTTTGCGATGCATGAACTTAATAATGACTTTAATAAACCTTATAAAAAATCAGCACGTATCGTCGGTGATGTGATCGGTAAATACCATCCTCATGGTGACACAGCTGTATACGACACAATCGTTCGTATGGCGCAAGATTTCAGCTTGCGATATATGTTAGTTGATGGTCAGGGTAACTTTGGTTCGGTGGATGGCGACAATGCTGCTGCTATGCGATATACGGAAATCCGTATGTCTAAAATTGCGCATGAGCTTTTAGAAGATATCGATAAAGAAACTGTTGATTTTGGCCCCAATTACGACGGCTCTGAACAAGAACCTCTTATTATGCCAGCGCGCATTCCGAATCTTCTTATTAATGGAAGCTCCGGCATTGCTGTGGGTATGGCGACCAATATCCCACCTCATAATTTAAATGAAGTTGTAGACGCTTGTCTATTGCTCCTTGAAAAACCTGAGTCTTCAATTGATGCGTTGATTAAATTAATACCAGCACCAGATTTTCCAACAGCTGGAATCATTCATGGTACTTCGGGCGTTAAAGAAGGCTACAGAACGGGGCGCGGTCGCGTTGTGATGCGCGGTAGAACGCACGTTGAAAAACTAGATAAAGGTAATCGTGAAGCACTCATTGTTGATGAGCTTCCATATCAAGTAAATAAAAAAACATTTATTGAAAAGATTGCTGAACTCGTAAATGATAAAAAGATTGAAGGTATCTCAGATTTACGAGATGAATCAGATAAATCAGGTATGCGTGTTGTGATTGAGTTAAAGCGTGGCGAAAATCCTGATGTCATTCTAAATAATCTTTATAAGCAAACACAACTTCAAGATAGCTTTGGTATGAACATGGTGGCGCTCATTGATGGCCAGCCAAAACTTCTGAACCTAAAACAAATTCTTGATGCTTTCTTAAGGCATCGTCGTGAAGTTATTACAAGAAGAACAGTATTTGAATTAAGAAAAGCACGCGAGCGTGGTCATATCTTGGAAGGTTTAGCGGTTGCATTAGCAAACGTTGACGAGATGATTAAGATTATTAAAGCGGCGCCGACACCACCGGATGCGAAAAAAGAATTGATGGCGCGCACATGGAAATCTTCTGTTGTAGAAGGAATGCTCAATGGCGCTGCAATGGAATTTTCACGCCCTGAAGGTTTATCAAAAGAATTTGGATTGAGCGCATCAGGCTATAAATTATCTGATGTTCAAGCACAAGAAATTCTTCAATTAAGATTACAACGCTTAACAGGTCTAGAACAAGAAAAAATTGTTAACGAATATAAAGAGATTATGAATGTCATCACAGATCTTCTTGATATCTTAGCAACGCCTGCAAGAGTGACAGCAATTATTGCTGATGAACTTAAAGCAATCAAAGAACAATATGGCGATAAACGTCGAAGTGAAATTGTTGAGAATGCGTTAGATTTATCAACCGAAGATTTAATTACACCTGAAGATGTCGTAGTGACACTTTCACATACAGGTTATATCAAATCACAAGTATTAGCTGAATATCGCGCGCAAAAACGTGGCGGAAGAGGCAAACAAGCAGCAACTACAAAAGATGATGACTTTATCGACAAAATGTTTGTAGCAAATACACACGACAACATTTTATGCTTCTCAAGTCGAGGACAAGTCTACTGGTTAAAAGCATATGAAGTGCCTCAAGGAAGCCGCACAAGCCGTGGTAAACCTATCGTGAATTTATTCCCGCTGCAAGAAGGTGAAAAAATTAATGCGATTCTGCCTATTAAAGAATTTGATGATAAGCATTATATTTTTATGGCAACGGCATTAGGTACAGTTAAAAAAACTCCGCTTACAGATTTTTCAAACCCACGTAAGTCAGGCATTATCGCGATCAATCTTGATGACAACGACTTCTTAATTGGCGCTGAAATTACGGATGGCTCTAACGATATTGTTTTAGTTTCAAATGGTGGTAAGGCTGTTTGGTTTGATGAAGAAGACGTAAGAAGTATGGGTCGAAATACACGCGGTGTTCGCGGCATGAAATTACAAGAAGACCAGCAAGTGCTATCACTCCTTATTGCAAGCGATGATCAACAGTCTATGCTTGTGGCTACTGAAAATGGTTATGGAAAACGAACTGTGTTATCTGACTTTAGGCATTCAGGACGAGCTACACAAGGCGTTAAAGCTATACAAGTAAGTGAGCGCAATGGCCTTGTCGTAGCTGCAAAACTTGTGAGTGATGAAGATGAAATTATGTTAATTACAACAGGCGGTGTGCTTATTCGAACGCGCGTCAGTGAAATTCGTGAACTTGGTCGTGCAACGCAAGGCGTCACATTAATTAATTTAGGCGAAAACGAAAAATTATCAGGTCTCGAAAAGATTGTAGAAACTGATGATGATTTAGAGGAATAGTTTCTTAAGTTCATCATGAAATGTACTTATAATTTTTCAGCAGGCCCGGCAGTGCTTCCAAAGTCAGTCATGCTTCGTGCGCAAGCTGAGATGCTTGATTGGCATGGCTCAGGTATGTCTGTCATGGAAATGTCGCATCGCGGTAAACATTACATGTCCATTATTGAAAAAGTAGAAAGTGATTTTCGATCTCTTTTCAATGTGCCTAAAAATTACAAAGTGCTTTTTCTGCAAGGTGGTGCGATCGCTCAAAACTCCATGGTGCCTTTAAATCTTCTCAATGGTAAAAAAGCTAATTACGTAGTAAGTGGATATTGGTCTAAGCGCTCTTATCAAGATGCTTTACCTTTTGGAGACATGACAATCGCGGCTTCTTCCGAAGCCATTGGTTATGCAAAAGCACCCGATCCTAAAGATTGGAAAATTGATCCATCTGCCGCTTACGTTCATTTTTGTTCGAATGAAACGATACATGGTGTTGAATACTTCGATATGCCTTCTATCAAAACAATTCCAGTTGTTGCTGATATGTCATCTCATATTCTTTCAAGACCAGTCGATATTAGTCAATTTGGTGTGATTTATGCTGGCGCACAAAAAAATATTGGGCCCGCAGGTTTAACGATTGTTATTGTGAGAGATGATCTTTTAGATGTTGCGTCCCCATTAACACCCTCGGTATTTAATTGGAAAACACAAGTCGAAAATCAATCCATGATTAATACACCTACAACCTATAGTATCTATATGGCAGGCCTTGTATTTGAATGGCTTATTGAGATGGGCGGGCTTGAAGTTATTGAGAAACACAATATTAAAAAAGCTGAATTGTTATATGGTTATATTGATTCAACAGACTTTTATTCAAATCCTATTGATATCAAAAATCGTTCACGCATGAATGTGCCTTTTAGAATTCAAAATGAAGATTTACATACATCTTTTGTAACAGGCGCTGAAAATTTAGGTATGATCGGTTTAAAGGGACATCGTCTTGTAGGCGGTATCAGGGCTTCAATCTACAATGCTATGCCTATTGAAGGTATTCAAGCTTTGGTTGATTACATGAAAGATTTTGAAAAGTCACATTAATCTTATGACGGATGAATTAAAAAAATTAAGAGATGCCATCGATAAAATCGATAATGAACTTTTAGAGCTCATTTCTAAAAGAGCTTCATTGGCTTCAAATATTGGAAGTTTAAAAACAGATGGCGTTATCTATCGACCTGAACGAGAAGCGCAAGTTTTACGTCGTTTGGTTGAACAAAACCAAGGACCACTTTCAAATGAAAGTATTGAAAGTATCTATAAGAGCATTATGTCTAATTGTAGAGCCCTAGAAAAACAAATTACTGTTGCTTTCTTAGGGCCACTCGGCACATTCAGCGAAGAAGCTTCTATGAAGCAATTCGGTGAATCGATTGTGTCTATTCAAACTTCAAGCATTGATGAAGTATTTCATCTTGTGGAGTCACATAAAGCACACTATGGTGTAGTCCCTGTTGAAAATTCAACAGAAGGTGCTATTAACCGCACACTTGATTTGCTTCTCACATCAAACGCATTAATATGTGCCGAGATTATTTTGCCAGTGCATCATAATTTAATTAGCAATGAAAAAGATTTATCGAGCATTAAAAAAATATACTCACATGCTCAATCATTATCACAATGTCATCAGTGGCTTCTTAATCACGCTCCAGGTATTGAATTGCAATCCGTTTCTAGCAATGCTGAAGCTGTGAAGATTGCATCTAAAGAAAAGGGTGCTGCTGCTATTGCAAGTATGCGGGCTGCAGCATTATTCAATACCCCTGTATTAAATGAAAATATCGAGGATGATCCTAAAAACTCTACTCGTTTTCTAGTAATTTCTAATCACGAAGTTAAACCTTCAGGCCTTGATAAAACATCAATTATCGTGGCTGCAAAAAATCAACCAGGTGCTATTGCATCTATGATTGAGCCTTTTGCAAAGAATAAAGTGAGTATGACTAAGCTTGAATCTCGACCCTCTAAGACTGGTTTATGGGAATATGTTTTCTTTGTTGATGTTGAAGGGCATATGACAGACTCAAAAGTAGCTTTATCACTTAAAGAAATCGAATCTAAAGCTTCATTCTTAAAAGTCTTAGGATCCTATCCGCAATCTAATTTGACTTAATGGATTTATGCGCTAGCATGCCTTTAAGGCTTTTTAATATTTGATTATGTCTATTCAATCTCTCATTCCAAAGTATATTTGTGATATTGCCCCTTACCAAGGCGGCAAACCTATCTCCGAACTTGCTCGTGAATACAAACTAGAAGAGTCGTCTATTGTAAAGTTGGCTTCCAATGAAAACCCATTGGGAATGAGTCCAAAAGCTCGAGAAGTAATTTTAAAATCCATTGATGAAATTTATCGTTATCCTGATGGTAATGCTTTCAAATTAAAAACTGCTATCAGCCTTAAATTTAATTTAAATCCTGACGGTTTAATTTTTGGAAACGGATCAAACGATATCCTTGAATTAGCTGCACGCACATTTTTAAAGGTGGGTGATGAGGTTATCTTTTCTCAACATGCTTTTGCTGTATACAGTCTTGTAACTCAAGCGATGGGCGCTGTTGGTGTTAAAGTCCCGGCTCATAATTTTTCACATGATCTCACAAAAATGTTTGATGCAATCACTTCAAAAACGAAGATGATTTTTATTGCGAATCCGAATAACCCTACAGGCACACTTATCCCTAAAAATGAACTTAAAGGATTCTTAAGTAAAATTCCTCAGCATATTATTGTGGTCTTAGACGAAGCTTATGATGAGTATTTAGATAATGATGATAAATCGGTGAGTTTTTCTTGGCTTCACGAATTTCCCAATCTAATTATTTCAAGAACTTTTTCAAAAGCTTACGGATTGGCTGGATTAAGAATAGGTTTCGGGGCATCTAATCCTGAAATTATTCAATTTATGAATCGTGTAAGACAGCCTTTTAATGTGAACAGTCTTGCACAAGATGCTGCAGTTGCTGCATTAATGGACGATGCATTTGTCAGCGAGAGTAAAATACTGAATAATAATGGAAAAAACCAATTAGAATCAGCATTTCAAAAGTTGCATTTAGAGTTTATTCCTACTTTTGGTAACTTTATAAGCTTTAAAGTAGATAAAGCCCCCCAAGTCTACGAAGCTTTATTGAAGGCGGGTGTTATTGTCCGTCCAGTAGCTAATTATGAAATGCCTGATTATTTGCGTGTCAGCATTGGTCTTAAAGAAGAAAATGAAAGATTTATTCAGGCACTAGAAACGATTATTTAAATAGGATTTAGCATGATTATTGTAATGAGTAACGCTGCGACTGAAGAGCAAATTGAATCGGTTATTAAGCGCATTGAAGAAAAAGGACTGGAAGCCAATGTGTCTCGAGGTACTGAGAGAACAGTCATTGGTGCAATTGGAGACGAACGCAGTCTTGATCCAGAACTTTTAGAATCACTTCCTGGCGTTGAACAAGCGCTCCATATTGTTAAACCTTATAAAATCGTTGCGCGCGAATGGCACAAAGAAGATACCGTCATTGATATTAAAGGTAATCTTATGGGCGGGAAACAAATTCAAATTATCTCAGGTCCATGCTCAGTTGAGACGCCAGAGCAAATGGAGAAATCAGCAAAAGCTGTGAAAGCTGCTGGTGTAAGACTCATGCGTGGCGGTGCATTCAAGCCTCGTACAAGTCCTTATACATTCCAAGGCACAGGCGTTGAAGGTCTAGAGATGTTCAGAAAAGCCGCTGATAAAGAAGGCTTACCGATTGTGACTGAACTCATGGATGCAAGACAGCTTGATACTTTCATGAAATATAAAGTAGATGTGATTCAAATTGGTACGCGAAGCATGCAAAATTTTGAACTGCTTAAAGAAGTAGGTAAGGTTAATGTACCTGTTATTTTAAAACGTGGCATGTCAGCAACTATCTCAGAATGGCTAATGGCTGCTGAGTATATTGCAGCAGGCGGTAATCATAATATTATTTTCTGTGAACGCGGTATTAGAACCTTTGAAACATATTATCGTAATGTGCTTGATGTCACAGCGATACCAGTATTGAAGAAAGAGACACATCTTCCTGTGATTGTTGATCCTTCTCATGCAGGCGGTAAAGCATGGATGGTAGCTGCATTATCTAGAGCAGCGATTGCTGCAGGTGCCGATGGTCTTTTAGTTGAAATGCATCCTAACCCATGTGAGGCATGGTGTGATGCGGATCAAGCCATTAATCCTCAAGAACTTATTACACTCATGGGTGAATTAAGAGGTATTGCTAAAGTCATTGGCCGCGAAATTCTCTAAAGAACTCATGGATTTCATGAGTTCTCTTTAGCTAATTTCCACTATGGGATTAGGTGTTTTTCCCTCAGTATCATTCCATATTTAAATATTAATCTCATCGACAGGGTTCTATGCATATACATGTATTAGGTGCAGGTGCGGGTGGTGGATTTCCTCAGTGGAATTGTAATTGCCAAAATTGTGACGGCCTTAGAAAAGGCACTATCAAAGCTACAAAACGCACACAGTCTTCTATATGTGTAAGTTCTGATGGTATACATTGGGTTCTTTTTAATACATCGCCTGATGTCTTACAACAAATTCAAGATTTTCCGCCGCTACAACCTGGTCGAGCTATTCGTGATAGTGGTATTTCAGCGATTGTGCTTATTGATGCGCAAATTGATCACACCACAGGTTTATTGATGCTTCGTGAGGGCACACAAAAACGTGAGCTCTATTGCACAGATATGGTATATCAGGATCTCACTACAGGTAATCCACTTCTAAATATTTTAGATCACTATTGCGGTATCAATCATCATGAAATTCCGACCGATGGAAAAACTTCATTTGAAATACCTCAAATAGAAAATCTTACATTTACTGCAGTGGCATTAAAGAGTGCTGCACCTCCATATTCACCGCATCGAAACAATCCGCATCCAGGCGATACGATTGGTATGTTAATTGAAGATAAGAAAACTCAGAAGCGATTATTTTACGCGCCAGGCTTAGGTGAAATTGAACCTCACTTACCCCCTTTGTTTGAAAAAGCAGATTGCATTATGGTGGATGGTACTTTCTGGACCAATACAGAAATGATCGATATGGGTTTAATGACTAAGAAAGCACGCGACATTGGTCACAATCCTCAATCAGGTGAGGGTGGCATGATTGAAGTATTAGATCGTTACCCTCATGCTAAAAAAGTGCTTATACACATTAATAATACAAACCCAATTTTGAGAGAAGATTCGAAAGAGCGTGCAATCCTAACTCAGCATGGCATTGAAGTCGCATACGATGGTATGGATTTTGTTTTATAAAAGGAATCTTTAAGTATGGATAAAGTTTGGTCAAGAGCAGAATTTGAAGAAAGACTTCGCGAAAAAGGTAAGGGTTACCATATCTACCATCCTTTTCATGTGATGATGTATGAAGGAAAGCTCACCAAAGAACAGCTTCAATGCTGGGTATTAAATCGTTTTTATTATCAAATTGGTATTCCGCAAAAAGATGCAGCGATTCTTTCTAATTGCCCAGATAAAGAAGTAAGAAAGCAATGGATTGTGCGCATTACAGATCATGATGGTGTTGATGGTGCTGAAGGTGGTATTGAAGCTTGGATTAAATTAGCTGAAGCTGTTGGCTTAACAAGAGAAGATGTGACATCTTTGAAACACGTCAGCCCAGGTGTTCGATTCGCAGTGGATGCCTATATTAATTTTGCAAAACAAAGACCATGGCAAGAATCTATCTGCTCATCGCTCACGGAATTATTTGCACCTCATATTCATCAACAAAGAATTAGTTCATGGCCAGAAGTCTATCCATGGATTAAAGAAGAGGGCCTCTCTTATTTTAAAAAACGTTTAACAGAAGCCAGGCGCGATGTTGAGCAAGGTTTATCAGTTACACTTGATTATTTTAGCGAGTCACGTGCGATGCAAGAGCGCGCATTAGATATTCTTCAATTTAAACTTGATGTGTTATGGGTGATTGCCGATTCTATTATGCTCGCATCTTCCAACATTAAAGTTGAAGATCGCGATTATTTAAGACAGCCTAAATATTAATTATGACGATCGCACATCAAGATATTTTTAAGATTGCAGCACACCACCGTTTTCAATGGGAAGAAGCGCAGCAATCCCATGTGATTTTATTTCCTGAAGGTATGGTGAAATTAAATGGCAGTGCAGGAGAAGTATTAAGTTTGGTGGATGGAAAAAATTCAGTAGATCACATCGTGAATGCTTTAAAGGAAAAATTTAAAGACGTGGAAGGTATTGAAAAAGATATTTTATCGATGATTCAATTTGCTTTCGATAAAGCTTGGATTGAGAAAGCTAATTAAGGGGATATACGATGGCAACACAAAATAATGGTGTAGCAGCATCCGTCACACATACACAACCTTTATGGCTTTTAGCTGAGATTACTTATCGATGCCCACTTCATTGTGCATTTTGCTATAACCCAACTGATTACGATAAGCATACACAAAATGAATTATCCACAGAGCAATGGATTAATGTTTTACGTGATGCAAGAAAATTAGGTGCACTTCAATTAGGCATCTCAGGCGGAGAACCACTTCTTCGCGATGACATTGAAGAAATTGTAGTTGAAGCTAAAAAATTAGGCTATTACAGCAATTTGATTACTTCAGGTGTTGGACTCACTGAAAAAAGAATTCAAGCTTTCAAAGAGGGCGGTTTGGATCATATCCAACTCTCGATGCATGATATTACCGAAGAAATTAATAACTTCATTACCAATACCAAAACATTCGAATTAAAGAAAAAAGTAGCAGCCATGATTAAGAGTCATGGTTATCCTATGGTTTTAAACGTTGTGATTCATCGTTATAACATCGGACATATTAAAGAAATATTAGAAATGGCTGAAGCATTGGGTGCTGATTATGTAGAGCTTGCAAATACACAATATTACGGATGGTCGCTCGTGAATCGTAATCAATTGATGCCCACTAAAGAACAAATAGATCACGCAGAAAAAATTACTAATGAGTTTAGAGAAAAAGTCGGCAATAAAATGAAAGTGTTCTTTGTGGTGCCTGATTATTTCTCAGATCGCCCTAAAAAGTGTATGAATGGGTGGGGTGAAGTCTTTATGATTGTGACCGCCAATGGTGATGTGTTGCCTTGTCATTCAGCACGTGTATTACCTAATATTGAATTTCCAAATGTTCGCGATAAAGGTCTTATGTGGGCATGGCAGGATTCACCTGCATTTAATCGCTATCGAGGCGATAGCTGGATGAAAGAGCCATGCAGAACTTGTCCTGAAAAGGAGAAAGATTTGGGCGGTTGTCGTTGCCAAGCTTTCCTATTATCAGGAGACGCCGAGAGTGCAGACCCAGTATGTAGCATGTCACCTAATCATCACATTATAGAAAAAGCGATTGAAGATGCAAAAAATCCTACACTTCAAGCGCAACCCATTCTTTTTAGAAATGATAAAAATTCCAAGAAAATTATTTCTGGCGAAGTGAATGATTTAATTAAAGACTTCCACGCAACCCCTTAAGTCTATTCGTTTCATCTTTACTCTATAATCTATACTATGAATTCATCTCATATGATGCGCGTCTTTGTATTGGCAAGCTTGGCCGCATTAGCACCTTTTGCTATTGATACTTATTTACCCGCATTTCATGTGATGACAAATGATCTAGAAACAACCCCTCATGCTATTCAGCAAAGCCTCACTTTTTATTTATTTCCTTATGCGTTAATGACTTTATTTCACGGTGCTATTTCAGACGCGATTGGCCGTATTGATACTATTAAAATTGGTTTAGGTATTTTTATATTAGGCTCCATCACGGCTGCATTTGCTAGCAGCGTTGAAATGCTATGGTTAGGTCGAATTTTGCAAGGCATCGGCGGCGGGGCAGGGAATGTAGTTGCGCGTGCTATGGTGCGTGATTTATTTCAAGGTCCCGAGGCTCAGCGCGTGATGGCAACCATACAAATGTTGTTCGGCATTGCGCCGGCAATAGCGCCCATGATCGGCGGTCTTTTATTAGGCATTCATTGGCATAGTATTTTTATTTTTTTAGCACTTTATGCATCAATTTCCCTGCTCGCTGCTATGAAATATTTACCTGAAACGATGCCGCAATCAAAACGTGTTTCTTTTTCTTTTGCTGCAGTCACACATCGATATAAAACTATTTTTTCAGATAAAGAATTTTTGCTGCTTGTCATTGCA
>DAIOGA010000001.1:134960-225203 GCA_036745495.1 Candidatus Methylopumilus sp. | reverse complement strand
TCTCGTTTATAAAGCCCAGAGCGTCCTCCAGACTTTTCCACTAAGTGGATATTTGAGATGATCATGGTACGGTCTACTGCTTTCACCATGTCATAAATGGTGAGGAGGGCAATGCTCACTGCAGTTAAGGCCTCCATTTCAAGACCTGTTTGTGCAAAACATTCACATGAAGATTGACATGTAATTATGTTATTTTTTTTATCAACATTAAAGTTAATATCAATTTTAGATAAATTAATTGTGTGACAGAGAGGAATGAGCTCCCAAGTTTTTTTTGCTGCTTGAATACCAGCAATTCTTGCAGTATTTAAAACATCACCTTTTTTAATTAAATTATCTTGAATTAATTTTATAGTTTCTTTGTTTAATTGAATTGAGCCTTCTGCAATTGCTTTTCGATGTGTAATTGCTTTGTCAGTAATATCAACAAGCTGTGCATCGCCTTTATGATTAATATGAGTTAGTTTTTTCATTTAGTAATATTCAAATTTATAGAAAACCTAAGTGAATGTATTTATTAATAAAGGTATCATATCAACAATGAAATTTAAATTATTCATTTTGTTGAGCTTCTTTTGGTGCCTTCTTGCTTTAGCAGATGAGCTTCCAGATCTAGGAGATTCGTCACAGCTTATTCTTACCGTAAAAGAAGAGCAAGCAACCGCTCGCGAAATTCTAAAAGAAGTTGCTGAAAGCCCCGAGATCGTCCATGACGTTGAAGTCATTGACTATCTAAAAAATCTTGGGGACCGATTAGTTGCCTATAGTCCAAATAAGAGACAACAATTTAATTTTTTTGTAGTTGAAGATACATCTATAAATGCTTTTGCAATGATTGGAGGTGTAATTGGAGTTCATACAGGGCTTTTGTTAGCTGCTAATAACGAATCTGAAGTTGCTAGTGTATTAGGTCATGAGATTGCTCACGTTACACAAAGGCATCTTACGCGCATGATCGCCCAACAAAAGAATGACAGTATTAAGACGATAGCTGGATTGGCCTTAGCTTTATTAGTGGCGCGAGCAAATCCGCAACTTTCGGCAGGTACAATGACAGCGGCATCAGCAATGGGCGTTCAAAAAGAATTAGATTACACCCGCGATCACGAAAAAGAAGCAGATCGAATTGGATTTCAGATACTCACTGATGCTGGGTTTGACGGACGTTCAATGGTGTCATTTTTTAATTCATTACAAAGAGGCACCAGATTTTCAGAGGGTGCATCCCCCAGCTTCCTTAGAACTCACCCAATCACTACTGAGCGTATTGCCGATATTCAAAATCGCGTTAAACAAAACCCTTATAGGCAAATACCTGATAATCCTGATTTTATGTTTATTAAATCTAAACTAAGAGCTTCAATCGGAACACCGCAGTCTGCAGTCGATGAATTTGAAGCAAGTATAAAAGACAAGCGCTACATTAATGAAGCTGCAGAAAGATATGGTTTAGCAATTGCTTATATGAGAAAAAATGAATTTTTAAAAGCTCGACATGAAGTCGAGTGGTTAAAGGGCAATGCAAAAAAGAGTGCAATTATTGAAACTTTAGCCGCTAAACTTGAAGTAGCTACAAATCAACCTGATCAAGCACTTAATCAATATATAAGAGCGCTAAATATTTATCCAAATTATCGAGGATTAATTTATGGGTTAGCAGAGCACTATCTTATGAGAAATCAGCCAGAGAAAACTGTAAGCTTTATTAATGACAAATTAAATCTCTATCCCGATGATAGTTATTTTTATGAATTACTCTCCAGAGCATATGCAAAAGAAGGCAAAGAACTTCTTCAATATCAAGCTCAGTCCGAATCGTATTATCGAAAATTTAATCTGCAGCAAGCTATTCAGCAGATGGAGTTAGCAGCTAAATCCAAAGATGGCAATTTTTATCAAAAGTCGATTGTAGAATCACGCTTAAAACAATTAACTTTTGAATATGCTAACGATCGTAGTAAAGACAAAAAATAAAGATTACCTTTTTAAAGAACAGCTAGCATTTAGCCCTTCGTTATTTAATGATAAGTAATATTTATCATAAATATAATAACAATTGATTATACATATCTAAATGACTTGCCTATAATCATCATTTTTCAACCATGTAAAGAAGGAGTAAGTGATGTCATCTTTAATTAACACAGAAGTAAAACCGTTTAAAGCAGCAGCATTTCATAACGGTAAATTCATTGATGTAACAGAAGCAAATCTTAAGGGTAAATGGTCAGTGGTGATATTTATGCCAGCTGCATTTACTTTTAATTGCCCAACAGAAGTTGAAGATGCAGCAGACCATTATGCAGAATTTCAAAAAGCAGGTGCTGAAGTTTACATAGTAACTACTGATACTCATTTTTCACACAAAGTGTGGCATGAGACTTCACCAGCAGTTGGTAAATCTAAATTTCCATTAGTAGGTGATCCAACACATCAATTAACACGTGCATTTGAGGTTCATATTGACGCTGAGGGATTAGCACTTCGCGGCACTTTTATTATCAATCCTAAAGGTGAGATTAAAACGATGGAAGTTCACGATAATGCAATTGCACGAGATGTGAAAGAAACATTACGAAAATTAAAAGCTGCACAATATGTGGCAAATAATCCAGGTCAGGTATGTCCAGCAAAATGGCAAGAAGGAGCTAAAACAATTGCTCCATCATTAGACCTTGTAGGCAAGATCTAAATAGAAAAAAATGAGTCCCAGGCCTTTTGGCCTGGGAGTTTCATAGCAAGATAAATGCATAAGGAAATAAAATGGCTTTAGACTTAGCAATAAAAAATCAACTTCAAGAATATATGACTAGGCTTGTTAATCCTATCAAGCTTGTGGCTTATATTGATGAGAATCCAGCGTCTATTGAAATGATAGAGATGCTAGAAGAGGTTGCGTCTTTGTCAGGAAAAATTAGTTTAAGTAAAGAGGCCAATAGTTTAAAAAGAATCCCTTCGTTTGAAGTCAATAGAGAGGAAGAAGATACGGGCATTACTTTCGCAGGCATTCCATCGGGACATGAATTTACATCATTTGTATTAGCACTTCTTCAAACCAGTGGATACCCTTTAAAGATAGATGCTGAAAAAATAGAACAAATTAAAAATATTGAAGGCAAGTTTCATTTTGAAACTTATATTTCCTTAAGTTGCCACAATTGCCCTGATGTTGTTCAGGCGCTAAACGTAATGTCCATCATTAATCCAAACATATCTCATGTAATGATTGACGGTGCATTATTCCAAAAAGAAGTCGAGGATAAACAGATTATGGCTGTGCCGACTATTTATCTCAATGGTAAGCCTTTTGGTCAGGGACGAATGGAACTTGAAGAGATTGTAAATAAGATTGACTCTAGTGCAAGCTTAAAAGAAGCTGAAAAAATTTCTAAAAAAGAAACTTATGATGTTTTAGTGATTGGTGGTGGGCCAGCAGGTGCATCAGCTGCAATTTATAGCGCTCGGAAAGGTATTCGCACTGGAATTGTTGCTGAGCGTTTCGGCGGTCAAGTAATGGATACTTTAGGCATAGAGAATTTTATTTCAGTAAAAGCAACTGAAGGACCAAAGTTAGTTACAGCGCTTGAAGAGCATGTAAAAGAATATGAAGTTGATATTATGAATTTGCAACGCGCAAAAAGCGTTAAAAAAAATGATTCAAATGCCTTATTTGAAATAGAGCTGGAAAATGGTGGCAAACTTAAAAGCAAATCAGTGATTATTGCGACGGGCGCAAGATGGAGAGAATTAAATATTCCTGGCGAAAAAGAGTTTAAAGGAAAAGGTGTTGCTTACTGCCCTCATTGTGACGGCCCTCTATTTAAAGGTAAACATGTTGCTGTTATAGGAGGCGGAAACTCCGGTGTTGAGGCTGCAATTGATCTTGCGAATATTGTAGGACATGTCACTCTTTTTGAATTTGCATCAGAACTCAAAGCAGATGATATTTTACAAAAAAGGCTTTATAGCTTATCCAATGTAGATGTCATATTAAATGCGCAAACTACTGAAGTAATTGGTGCAGAAAAAGTAAGTGGTATGACTTATCTCGATCGTAAATCAAATGAAAAGAAAACTATTGAGCTTGAGGGTATTTTTATACAGATCGGCCTATTACCAAATACCGATTTTGTAAAAAATACATTAGAACTTACTAAGTTTGGTGAAATTGTTATTGATAATCATGGCCAGTCTTCAGTGCCAGGTTTGTTTGCAGCAGGCGATGTCACAACGGTACCTTATAAACAAATTATCATTGCAATGGGTGAGGGGGCAAAAGCTTCGCTGGGAGCTTTTGATTATCTTATTCGTCAATAAGCTAAATTTTATTAGCTAAAATAATTTCTTTAAGAAGTGGCAGGGTGATTGGCCTTTTATAAGTTAAGGACCACTTATCCAAAGCTTCTAATATAGAAAATAAATTCGGCATATCCCGCTTTAGGTACTTAAGGCAATAATCAATAATGTCCATACCGAGCTTCATTCCTCTTTCGTCTGCATGTTTTAAAAGAGCTAATTTTTTTTCTTCATCAGACAAACCTATCACTTCATAAGTGACTCCCCAAGCAAGTCTTGTTGCTAAATCATCTCTTAATTTCATTTGAAGAGGTGAGTAAAGTCCTGTCACCAACATATTTTTCTTGGAATCTTTGCATCGATTGTACATATTGAACAGTTCGATTTGACCTGGCTCATCGAGTAAATGAACATCATCATGAATCACAAATTCATGATCTGAGGCAATATGGGCTAAATGAGATTTGCCCGAGCCTTCATTACCCCAAAGATAGATAAATTGTATAGGTAAGTTATTAGAGATAATTTGCTTTAAGGTATGAACTACTTCGATATTTTGTCCAACAACAAAATTATCAAAAGATTGTCTTGGTGTTGGCGAAAGGTCTAATAGCATCTGTTTCATATCATTAGGAAGCTTATTTAGATAAAGATAGCCTTAATTATGCACATCTTTAAAATGTATTTCGGTTAAAATTTCAATTATAACGACTAACCCAAATGTTTAATGAAAGAGAGTTAATCTTTTGAATAAAGATGATACAAAAAAAGATAGCCAATCTATCACTTATAGAGATGCAGGTGTCGATATTCAGGCTGGAGACGAGCTTGTTGAGAGAATTAAACCTTTTGCAAAAAAAACTTTGCGAGCAGAGGTTTTGGGGGGTATTGGAGGCTTTGGGTCTCTATTTGAAGTCCCTAAAAAATACAAAGAACCTATTTTAGTATCAGGCACGGATGGAGTAGGAACTAAACTTAAATTAGCATTTGAATTAAATAAACATGACACAGTTGGTATTGATTTAGTTGCTATGAGTGTCAACGATATATTAGTTCAAGGTGCTGAGCCTTTATTTTTTTTAGACTATTTTGCATGTGGAAAACTTGATGTAGAGACAGCATCTCAGGTTATTAAGGGGATTGCTGAAGGTTGTGAGAAATCTGGTTGTGCTCTAGTGGGTGGAGAAACAGCAGAAATGCCAGGCATGTATCCTGAAGGTGAGTATGATTTAGCGGGATTTGCAGTAGGCGTCGTAGAAAAAAGTGAAATTATTAATGGCAAAACTATTCGAGAAGGTGATGCAGTGTTAGGGCTTGCCTCAAGCGGAGCTCATTCAAATGGATACTCATTAATTAGGAAAATTATTAATAAAGAAAACGCTGATTTCTCATCACCTTTTGATGGTAAAACATTAAAAGATATTGTAATGGAGCCTACTAAGCTATATGTAAAGTCTATTCTTAAACTTAAAGAGACAATCAAAATTAAAGGGATGGCGCATATAACTGGAGGTGGAATCACAGAAAATATCCCACGAATTCTAGCGGAAGATCTGACAGCAGAGATTCAATCATCAAGCTGGCCATTGCCAAAACTCTTTCAATGGCTTCAAGATAAAGGAAACATTTCTAGCGCTGAACTTTATCGAACATTTAATTGCGGCATAGGTATGGCTATTATCATTGATCAAAATGATATAACTCGTGCAAAGCAAATCTTGCAAGATTCAAATGAAACTGTTTATGAGATAGGCGTCATTAGAAAACGTAACGCTAATGAACATCCTACTATGGTGATTTAATCCTAAACATGAAAAGATTGTTGCCAGTCAAAAAGTGGCTAGCATTTTTTTTATTTCTATTTAATACATTAGCTTTTTCTAAAGAACTCCCAAACATTTTAGAGTTGAAATATGAGCTGACTCAAAATGGAGAGCAATTGGGGACTGTGACAGAAAAATTTTCAATCAACGAGGCAGGTAAATATCATATTGAAAGTGCTACTAAGGGTATCGGTCTTTATGCTTTATTTGGAGATCGACTTCTCATCAGCGAAGGTATTATTACATTAGAAGGTTTAAAGCCTAAGCACTTTGAAGTTCATCAAGGAAATAATATAAATAAAGATGCGATCGTAGATTTTGATTGGGAAAATCAAATTCTAATTACTCACTATAAAGGCAATGAAACAAAAGAGAATATTGAAAATAAAACTCAAGATTTAATTAGTTACCTATATCAATTTAATTATGAAAATTTCGAAGAGTCTATGATTGAATTTATAGCTGCTACAGGTAAAAAGTATAAAAAATATCAATTTAAGATCGTGGACAAAAGAATAGAGCTTACATTAGGCGATATAAATTTTGAAACTACATTCATTCAGAGCGTTGCTGAAAAAGATGGAAAACCAGAGACTCAAATATGGTTAAATAACAAACTTTATAAAATACCGATTCGCATTCGTTATCAGGAAAAAAACGGGTCAACACTTGAGCAAAATTTGGTACAGGCAAATATCGACTTAAATGGGCTCTAATTTTATAAAAAAACTAATAAAAAGAAATCATTTAAAATTTCTGTTAGCTATATTTGCCTCAATCTTAATTCATCTTTTTTTGCTGGGCGGTATTGATATATACAACCCATTTTTTTTAAAAAATTCTGACAGTCTTAATATTACTATTGAGAGTCATCTCGAAAGCCCGCTAAAGAATGAAGAAGCAACCACAAAAAAAACTCTCCCTTCCTTTAAAAAAAATAAGCAAAGAGATGATAGCCCCAATAGAAAAAAAGATATCTCAACAATAGATTCGGATCAGGCTATTCAGCGCAATGATTTAAATGAAATTTCTCAGGGTAGCGAAAAAAAAGAAATTGAATATAAAAAGGTAGTTATTGATTACGATGTAAGAAGAAGTTTAGATAGCTCGCCTGTTGGATCATCAAAAACAATATATCTCCTTGAAGAAGAAAGTCGTTACAGTATTAGAAATGAAGTCGAGGCTAAAGGGTTTGTATCTCTTTTTTATTGGAATAAATTAGTACAAACAAGTGATGGATTAATTACTCCAGAAGGCTTAAAGCCGATAAATTACCATTATCAATTTGGTAATAAGATAGACAATCTCGCTGTTTTTGATTGGGGGTCTAAAAAAATAATTACTACAATAAGTGGCAAAACAAATGAATTTGATTTGTTAGAAGGATCACAAGATATGCTAAGTTTTATGTATCAATTTATGTTTGAACCTCCTTTAACAAAAATGAAAATTTATATTACTAATGGAAAAAATTATAAATCATACGATTATTCATATATTGGAGACGAAATTGTCGAATCTGAAACAGATAAAATGTTAACTATGCATATAGCAAAATTTAATTACAGTAACGAAGAAAGAATTGATTTATGGCTTGCAAAAGACTTTAGATATCTTCCTGTCAAAATAAGAAAGACAGAAAAAGACGGAAGTATTTTAGATCAAACTGCGAAAAGAATTGAAATCGAAAGCTTAGGGTCTTAAATATGCTTAATCTTAATTTGATACAACATTGTGCAAATATTTTAGGAGAAATATTAAGCTTTCATGGCCCTGCAGATCTCAAATTGAGCAACTACTTCAGAGAGCATGGCGAGTTAGGGCAAAAAGATCGCGGCGAAATTGCAGAATGTGTCTACGGCGTGATTCGCCGACTCAGATTCTTAAAAAAAATAAATGAAGACGATGATAACTATAAAAAGCTTGTAATCGCATGGCTAATAAAAATAGAAGGAAGAAGTATTCGTGACTTGGAGCACGGATTAAGCAAAGAAGAGATCGAATGGACTAAGTCTTTAAAATCTAGAGATACTGAAAGATACACATGGGCAGAAAAATTAAGTTTATCTGACTGGCTTTGGGCCTTATTAGTTGAGCAATATGGTGAAGATGGAGCAATACTTTTAGGAAGAAGCTTTCTTGAGCCAGCCAAACTAGACTTAAGAGTTAATACAATAAAAATTAGTCGAGATGAGCTAATTAAATTACTTTTAAAGGAAGTTGCGGATATTGAAGTTATGGCCTATTCGCCTTGTGGGATAAGAATCCCTAGAGGAACATCGCTAAGCCGAAACCCATTATTCGTTGAAGGAAAGATAGAAGTCCAAGATGAAAGTAGTCAGTTATTAAGTTTTGTAGTGGATGCAAAAAGAGGAATGATGGTCGCAGACTTCTGTGCTGGCGCTGGAGGTAAAAGTTTGGCAATAGGGGCAATCATGAAAAATACTGGACGCATTTATGCCTATGATATTTCTGAAAAAAGAATTATTAACTTAGGTAAGCGATTAAAAAAATCTGGGTTATCTAACTTATTTGCCCAAAAAATAAAAAATGAAAAAGATGCAAAATTAAAAAAATTACACGGAAAATTTGATCGAGTACTCGCTGATGTCCCTTGCAGTGGAACTGGGACTTTCCGGAGAAATCCAGATTTAAAATGGAAAAATTCTATAGAAGACTTAGATGAACTTAATGTTAAACAATTAGCAATTCTCGAAGAAGCTAAAAAACTAGTTAAAAAAGAGGGGCGGCTAATTTATTCCACATGCAGCCTTCTAAAGAGAGAAAACGAGTCTATTGTTGAAAGTTTTTTAAAAAATAATGAAAATTTTAGATCCATTTCTGTTGATGACATATTAATAAAAAATCAAATACCTCTTTCTACAGGTAATTTTTTAAAATTAACCCCGCATAATCAAAGAACAGATGGTTTTTTTGCGGCTGTTTTTGAGCGGATTGATTAGCCAAATGAAAAATAAAACAAATCATCATATTTTAGTTGGCGTATTCGTTGGCTTATTGGTTGGTCTTTATATCAAATTTTTTCCATATGCTCTTGGTGCTAAGTCAATTATTTATTTTGCTGATCTTATTGCAGATATATTTGTTTCTTCTCTAAAAATGGTCTTGATTCCAGTAATATTTTTTTCTATATCTGTAGGTATAGCTAATTTAAGTTCGCATAAGCAGTCATCGAGAATTTGGTTTTTAACATTTTTATTCTTCTTTATTTCTATGGCGCTTGCAATTATTCTGGGTCTTGGATCAATGAATTTATTTGAGCCGGGTCGAGGTATGACCTTGTCTATATTTAGCGAGCAGTTAAATAATTTCCACTCGTCTTCAATTACCCTTCCAATATTCATCAAACAATTCCTTGGCGGTATTTTTGTTAATCCATTAAAAGCAATGACCGAAGGAAATATTTTAGGTGTTATTACATTTTCGATGTTCGTAGGATTTGCAATTGCTCAAGGTGGCAAGGAATTTTTTGAGGTAAGAAAAGTATTCAATGGACTTTTAGGCATCACTATGAAGATAGTATCTTGGATTGTAAGATTTTCGCCTTATGGAGTTTCAGCGCTTATTATCAAATTGGTTGCTCAGCAATCTCCCGAATTATTTGTCACGCTATCAAAGTTTATAATGGTAATTATTGGTATGACACTATTTCATGGCATAGTAGTTTTACCTTTACTGCTTTATTTTTTTACAAAAATTAATTTATTTGTATTATGGCAAGGCGCCCGAGAGGCAATTATGACAGCTTTTGCAACGAGCTCGAGCAGTGCAACAATCCCAGTCACCTTGAGAGTTGTTGAAAAAAATTTAAAAGTAAAGTCAGATATTGCTGGATTTGTAATACCCATAGGGGCAACTATGAATATGGACGGCACAGCTCTTTACGAGGCTTCCGCTGCTTTGTTTATTGCAAATCTTTCAGGCATTGATTTAGGTATGGGGCAACAATTTATTATTTTCTGTACGGCAATGATTGGAGCCATTGGCGCTCCCGGTATTCCAAGCGCCGGTATGGTTACTATGGCCATGGTATTGCAGTCTATTGGACTTCCCCTAGAAGCACTTGCAATTTTGCTACCGATTGATCGCTTGCTTGATACATTTAGAACTGCGGTAAATGTTGAGGGAGATATTGTCGTAAGTTTAATTGTGCAGAGATTAATACAAAAAAGTTAGCCTTTTTGAATTAATTGATCAAAACAATTTTTTATTTTATCCCATTCAAAATAAGGACCGGGATCTGTTTTTCTTGACGGCGCTATGTCTGAATGACCCGCAATATCTTTAATTGGATATTTGTTGATTAAGCATAGAATTAATTCTTCTAGACAAGAATATTGTTTCGCTTCAAAGGCATCATAATCGCTTCCTTCGAGCTCAATCCCAACCGAAAAATCATTACAGTTACTTATTTCATTCCAGCTTGAATCACCGGCATGCCAAGCGCGATCTAAGCATGATACAAATTGAAAAAGTGAACCATCTCTTCTTATTAAGAAATGCGCTGATACTTTTAAATTTTTTATAGACTGAAAGTATTCGTGGCCATCAGCATTTAGTTTATTCGTAAACAAATCAATAATATTGTTGCCTTCATAAATTCCAGGGGGAAGGCTAATATTATGAATTACAATTAAACTAATATTAGACTTATTCGGTCGACCGTCAAAGTTGGGCGATAATATAGTCTTTGCTTTATTTGCAAACCCAGCATCATTTATGAATATAGATGAAAGCATCGTTAATCTGTGTAGTATAAAAATTAAAGGATTGAAATGATTTTTTTAGAGTTATGTTTCATGTTAGTAGTTATTTTAGTCTCAGCGGAGATATTTACCAATGCGCTTGAGCATTTGGGTGAAAAATTAAAAATTTCTGAAGGTGTTACAGGATCTATTTTTGCGGCTATAGGCACTGCTCTTCCGGAGACATTGGTCCCGTTATTAGCATTTTTATCTTCACATGGGGATGCAGAGACTAATCATCAGGTTGGCGTAGGCGCGATTTTAGGTGCTCCTCTCATGTTATCTACTTTAACAATGTTTATTATGGCCGCTTCTGTTATTAGACACAGAGGGTTTGAGGGGCATCTAAAACCTGAAAGAACTGGATTAATCAGAGATTTAGATTTTTTTATATTTTCATTTATTTTTGCTGGACTAGCTTTATTCATTCCACATACATCTGAACTAGCCAGAGGCTTAATAGCTTTTTTAATGGTTTTTTCATATTTCATTTATATCTTAATGACAATTCGAGCATCAAAAAAACTTGTTAATGAAGGCCACGCTACCGAAGCTTCAAGTCCTATGTTTATGGAGCGAATTGGATTGCCAAATAATTATTTGATTATTTTTGTGCAGTTACTTATCGGCTTAGCCCTTTTGATTTATGGAGCGAAAGGTTTTATTTATGGTATTGAAGAAGCTTCATCCATTTTAGGAATTTCTGCCCTTATTTTATCGATGCTAATTATCCCTATAGCAACTGAGCTTCCCGAGAAAATAAATAGTATTTTTTGGATACGTAAAGGTAAAGATACCCTTGCTTTTGGCAATATCACAGGAGCAATGGTATTTCAGGGAACTCTTCTACCAGCAATAGGTATACTTTTAACTCCATGGGAACCAAGAAAAGAAGTTTATTTATGTATTTTTATAACGCTTATTTCATCTCTATGGATTAGAGCTCTTATTCAAAAATCAAATATTAAAGTATGGCATTTAGGTATTAATGGAATCTTTTATTGTATCTATCTTTATTTTGCCATTCATTAATATAGTTTTTATTTATGAAAAATAACAACCCGCCGCTCGCAAGGATTTATGGTTCATTAGTTTATGAATTGTTTGCTTTAGTGCCAATATGGATGCTAGCAGGATTTATTTTTATATATTTTTTTGATGGATTTTTTGGGGTATATCATAGAATAATTTTTCAAATTTACTTATGGCTGGTCTCGGGAATTTATTTAACTCATTGTTGGATAAGGTCTGGCCAAACTCTTGCAATGAGGGCATGGGAATTAAAAATAATTTCCTCGCGCGGAGACTTAACTAGAGAATTAGCATGGAGACGTTATATATATGCAACCTTAGGAGCTCTGATAGGTGGCACAAGTTTTATATGGGCGCTTATCAATAAAGAACATTTATATCTTCACGATCAAATTTTAAAAACTCATTTTACTGATGTTCGGTTTTATAAATCATCATCACGCCAACCGAAAAAAAGATAAGTGTAGGGATTACGGCGCACGAGAGTGGCTGCCAGTCATTAAGAAGCCCGATATACCTAAAAGATGAATTCATAATCTGGTAAAAGATACCAATTAGAATCCCTAAGAATATTTTTACGTTTTTACCACCAGAACGCTCTTGGAAAAATCCAAATGGTATTGCAAATATCACCATTGCAATAGAGGCAAGCGGATAAATTAACTTTTCCCATAAAGCTACTTCATACCTTGTAACTTTTTGCTTATTATTTTTTAAGTATTTAATAAAATGAATGAGGCTCATTGATGACATTTTTTCTGGCGAGACAAGAAGGACATTCATCATTTCTGGCTTAATGAGTGATTTCCAATTTGCACTTTTAAGAGAATTTGTAGAAATTTTTTCTTGATCAAAAATTGTTTGATTGATGTCGTCAAGCCTCCATTCAGAGTCTTTAAAGCTCCCTTTTTTTGCATTTGTGATTGTTCTTAAGTGAAAATTTTTATCAAACTCATATATGTGAATTTCAGACAAACTTGAGTCGGGCAAAACATGCTCGACATTAATAAAACTATTACTATCTTTTATCCATAATCCAGATTTAAATTCTTGGGTGACAATAGCGTCTTTAGCAGTAATTTTTATTTCTTGTGCTTTTTTTTCTGTGACGGGGGTCACAAGATCGCCTACAGCAAATGTGAATAATGTAAAAAATAATCCCGTAAGAGACAATGTAAGTGCTATGCGTCTTATTGAAAATCCACTTGATCGAATGACAGTAAACTCTGAATTTTCAGAGAGTTGTCCCATTGCATACATGGAGCCAATTAGCACAGCAATAGGAACAATCTCGTAAACATGTCCAGGAATACTTAAAACAACATAACTGAAGACGCTAAGGAGATTATATGAGCCCTTCCCCAAATCATTCATTTCTTGAATGAAATCAAAAAATGTAAATATCCCTATTAGACCGACCATAATCCAGAAAATAGGGATCGCAACTTCTAGATTAAGATAACGATTTAAAATTTTCATTTTATTTGTAAGATGCTTTTTAAGCTGAATAATGGCTGATTCATTGATCGTCTATATATAAGATAAATAGCCGCCAATAGAAAAATAAAATGAATTGGCCAAAAGCCAATAGTTACACTTACTTTTTTTAAAGTAATAAATGTATTCATGATGGCTAAAAGGTTGTTGTAAATGATAAAAATAAGTACAGCAAAAATAATATTAAGGGAGCGTCCTGCACGCGGATTGGTAAAGCTCAAGGGTATGGCTAAAAAAACTAATAGGATGCATGATATGGGGGATGCAATTCTCCATTGAAATTCTAAACGATCTTCGAGCGCATTTGATTTGATTACATCAGAAAGTTTTTTACTATCAATACTTTCTGTATAAGGCTCCACCGGTTGTTGAGCTGTCAAGATTCCATATTGATCAAATTCTGTTGTCGAAAACTCTTTTGTATTTGGAATACCCTCATATCTTCGACCCTTCTGAAGAATGACATAGTTATCGCCCTTACTTGAAATTTCTCGGTGACCATTATTAGCAATGACGACACCTAATTTGTTATGTTGCTTTGTTTGTACAAATATATTTTTTACAGAACTTCCTAACTCATCAAAACTTTCAACATAAAATACGCGATCAGAACTTTTTGATTCTTTAAATGTCCCTGGATTAAGCGTTGACAATTCATCACGGCTTTTTAATTGGCTTTTGTATTGATCAGCTGTTCTTACCGCCCAAGGATTTAGGAAAAGAGAAAGAAAAGCCACCATAAATACTGCGGGCAGAGCAAATGAAGTAATAGGTTTAATAATTTTAGCTAAACTCATACCAGAACTCAGCCAAATGATCATTTCATGGTCTCGATACCACCGAGAGAGCGTAAGCAGCACAGCCAGGAAGATTGAAAGAGATAATAGAAGTGGTGAATATTTGATAAGGTTAAGACCTAGAATTGTTTTTATGGAGTCATTAGGGATATAGCCCTTAGTTGCAAATCTAAGATAAACTGTAATTCTCTGAGCCATCACGATACTAATAAGTATTAAAAGTGCCGTAATTGAATTAGTAAGCAGTTCTTTTTTTAACGAGGTTTTAAATAACATTGATTTTTCCCGTTTTTAAAATTCGAGAATATTTAAGGAATATATATGAAATTTAGCATAAAAACCGATCAGCTGGATAAACAACGCTCAGATGTATTGGTCGTTGGTGTTTATGACTCGCTCAAGCTTGTATATGACAAATCGTCTTTAAGCGCGCCCACTATTAGCCATATTGCTTCAATATTAAAACATGGCGATATGAGTGGCAAAGTAGGCTCCTCACTTATTTTATATAATGTTCCTGGGATAAAAATTCCAAAAATACTTCTAATAGGCTTAGGCAAAGAAAAAGAGCTTGATGGGAAAAAATATCATGCTGCAGTAAGAGCCATGATTTATGCACTCAAGAAAATGGACGTTAAAACAATCACTTCTCTTATTCAAATTGCCTCAATTAAAGAAGCTGATATAGCTTGGAATATTGAGCATTTTGTTAACGAAGTTATGGATGCAAGTTATGAATTCGCTGAACTTAAAACTGTTAATAAAAAAACCAAAAAAACTTTTGATATTTTTGTAGTTGTAGATAAAAAAAGTCAAAAAATTGCAGAAGCAGCTTTAAAGAAATCTTTTGCGTTAGCAAAAGGGATTGAACTCACAAAAACACTTGGTAATCTTCCGCCTAATATCTGCACACCAACTTACTTAGGTAAAAAAGCTCAAGAAATTGGAAAAGATCATGGCATGAAAATTGAAGTTTTGGATCAGAAGCAAATTGAAAAATTAAAAATGGGTTCTTTTCTTGGTGTTGCGAAAGGAAGCAGACAACCACCAAAATTTATCGTACTGCAACATAATAAAGGCAAGAAAACTCAAAAGCCTATTATATTAGTAGGCAAGGGCATTACTTTTGATGCGGGTGGTATATCAATTAAACCCGCCGGCGATATGGATGAAATGAAATATGATATGTGCGGAGCGGCTAGTGTGTTAGGCACTTTTAAGACAATTGGTTTATTAAATCTTCCTATGAATGTCATTGGAATAATTCCAACATGTGAAAATTTGCCGGATGGTCTAGCTTTAAAACCCGGAGATATTTTAACTAGTATGTCAGGACAAACAATTGAGGTATTAAATACTGACGCTGAAGGCCGATTAATATTATGTGATGCATTAACTTATGCAGAGAGATTTAATCCGGATGTAGTGATCGATATTGCTACTCTTACTGGTGCTTGTGTGATTGCATTGGGTCATCATGCTTCAGGGTTATATAGCAATGACGATAAACTAGCAAAAGATTTAGAATCAGCAGGACAAACATCCTTAGATCGAGCATGGCGTATGCCATTGTGGGAAGACTATCAATCACAGCTAGACAGTAATTTTGCTGATATGGCGAATATTGGTGGAAGAGCAGGGGGCAGTATTACTGCAGCATGTTTTTTATCTAGATTTGCAAAAAAATATAAATGGGCTCATTTGGATATTGCAGGCACCGCTTGGAAATCTGGAAAAGCTAAAGGTGCTACAGGAAGGCCGGTTGGATTATTAATCCAATATATTTTAAGTAAAATGAATTAAGTCTTCATGACCTATATAGATTTTTATTTTAATGTAGAAAATAAACTCAATAAAATTCATGAAATATTAGAAAGAGAAATTTTTCGTAAAAGAAAAATATTTATCTCAGTAAATGATTTAAATGGCGCTGAGGCATTAAGCGATTTTCTTTATACAGCTTCAGCCACTTCATTTCTGCCACACATCATAGGGCATCAAGAAGAAAGAGCCCCTATTCATATTGGCTGGGATTACAAGTCTGTGAGTGATGATTTTATGATTAATTTAAAGTCAGATATTACATCTTCTTTTTCAAGATACTTAAGACTTATTGAGATTGTGTCTCAAAATGAAGAAGATAAAAAAACAGCAAGAGATCGTTTAAAGTTTTATCGCGATCGCGGTTATGAAATTCAATTAATTGATGCTACAAAAGAAATATAATTAGCGAGTAAGTTCGTTATATCGAGAAGCATCTAAAAAGAGTTCTTTGTTATCAATGTCGTCTTGAGAAGATATTTTACAAATCCAATTTTCATAAGGCTTATCATTAATTAATTCTGGTGATTTTTGAATGTTGGGATTAATTTCAATCATTACACCATTTAGCGGGCCCATTAGATCAGAGGCAGTTTTGACAGACTCAACCACTCCAAAAGCTATATTTCTTGAGATCTGACTTTGTAATATAGGCAATTCAACAAAAACGATATCACCCAAAAGATTTTGCGCATAATCAGTAATACCAATTTCATAAGTATTTTCACCGATGGATTTAATCCAGAGATGTTCGGGCGTATAAATAAGTGTATTAGGAATGTTCATAGTAAATTAGTCGATAGCAATTTTATCTTTAAATACATTAAGTTAATGACAAATATGATTTTTTTGTTTATTATCGCGTAAATTTAGTGTGAATAGGAGATTACCGAGTGAGAGAACGTATAAGACTTTTTTTCATCCTAAGCTTAACCTCTTTCTTTCTTTTGGCTTCAATCTCAGTCGAAGCAAATCAAACAAGATCTAAAAAACCTACAAAGGCAGAATTAGCCCGTATATCCGCAACAGACAATAAAACTAATAAAGACGGTCTGTTAAGAGTGGCTTCTTCAAATGCATTAATCGTGAATCAAAATACAGGTGAAGTTTTATATGCGAAAGATACAGATGCGCAAACATCTATTGCATCGGTAACTAAGCTTATGACAGCTATGGTCACATTAGATGCAAAGCTTCCAATGGATGAAGAAATCACCATTACTGATGAAGATGTTGATACTTTAAAAAATTCAAGCTCAAAATTACCTGTTGGAACAATATTACCTCGCTCAGAACTTCTTAAAATTGCTTTAATTGCTTCTGATAATCGTGCAGCTGCTGCCTTAGGAAGAAATTACCCAACAGGAAAGACTGGCTTTGTAAATGCGATGAATATTAAAGCATTACAACTTGATATGACTCGAAGTGAATTTGCAGATCCTACAGGACTTAATAACCATAATATGTCCACAGCAGAAGATCTTGTGAAGATGGTAAAGGCTGCTTATCAATATCCTGAAATTCGAGAAATCACAACGACAGCTTCTTACGAGGCCTACGTTAAAGGCCATCGTGCACCAGTTAACTTTAATAATACAAATGGATTGGTTAGAAAAAGTGATTGGGTGATTGGCTTATCAAAAACAGGTTTTATTCAAGAAGCTGGAAAATGCCTTGTCATGCAAGCCATGATTAGTGGACAACCTATGATTATTGTATTACTTAAATCTTATGGAAGTGCTACTCGAATTGCGGACGCAAATAGAATTCGAAAATGGATTGAAAAAACCTCTTCAATTTCTTATTCAGATCAATTTAAACAAAATAGCTAAACTTCTTTAGTTTTTCTGGTTTTCTTCTTTGCTGCAGGTTTTTTTGTAGCAACTTTTTTCTCAGATGTTTTCTTGGCAGTTGTTTTTTTAACTGCCGTTTTCTTTTTGCCTTTGCCTGAAGCTTCTTTGTTACTAATAAGAATCAAGGCCTCTTCGAAAGTAATTTTTTCAATATCTTGATCTTTTGGAAGAGTAACTTTAGTCGACCCTTTTTGGAGATATGTACCATAGCGACCATTAAAGATTTCAACCGAAAGATTTGTTTCAGGGTCATTACCCAGCGTTCTTAAAGGTGCATTTTTAGCGATAGCTTCCGCAATGAGCTCAAGTCCTCGTTCGAGCGTTACATCAAAAATAGACTCTGATCTTGGAATAGATTTAAATTTTCCATCATAATTTACATAAGGCCCAAAACGTCCAATATTAACAATCACTTTCTTCCCCGTGTCTGGGTGAAGACCTAGTTCTTTGGGAAGTGATAAAAGATTTAATGCTATATCCTCACTGAGATCACTTAATGATATTTCTTTAGGAACGCTTACGCGCTTTGGTTTCTTTTTGCTATCTTCCTCTTGAACGCCAACTTGAAGATAAGGTCCGTAGGGGCCGACTAACAATAGAACATCTTTTCCAGTTTCGGGATCTTTGCAAACAAGGACAGGTTCATTTGGAGTGCTTGAGTCACCATTAACATTTCTTGTGTAGTCACAATCAGGATACCCAGAGCATCCAATAAATTTACCTCTTCTACCTAATCTAGAAAACAAAGGCTTACCACATTTAGGACAGTCTTCATGAATTGCTTCTTGTGTAATTTCAGCTCGATCTATATTTGATTTTTCAATAATAGTTTTATTGAAATCATCCCAAAAGCTTTTAAGAAGCGGGACCCACTCTTTGTTATTTTCTGCAATTTCGTCTAAAGAGCTTTCAAGACCAGCAGTAAAATCATAATCAACATAACGAGTGAAATGTTCAGTTAGGAATTTATTAACAACACGACCTACATCAGTAGGCATGAATCTCTTTTTATCAAGAATGACATATTCGCGATCTTGGAGTGTTGAAATAATACTCGCGTAAGTAGAAGGTCTTCCGATGCCGTACTCTTCAAGAGATTTTACTAAGCTAGCTTCTGAGTATCTTGGCGGAGGTTCAGTAAAATGTTGATCACCATAGATTTTATCGACTGTAAGAATTTCACCAGTTTCAAGTGGGGGCAATTTAAGAGAGTCTTCATCTTCATTTGAAGCATCATCTAAGCTCTCAGTATAAATAGCGATAAATCCAGGAAATATAAGTGTTTGACCAGTCGCCCTAAATAAATTTGCTTCAGATCCAATAGCAAGATCTACACTTACAGCATCAAATTTTGCCGGTGTCATCTGGCTTGCCAAAGAACGCTTCCATATCATTTCATATAACTTAAATTGCTCGGGAGATAGTTTGCCAATAAGACTTTGAGGTGTTCGGCTGATGTCGGTCGGCCGAATTGCTTCATGTGCTTCTTGAGCATTTTTTGATTTTGTCTTATAAAAAATAGGTGCTTTAGGTAGGTAATCTGCATCGAAATTAGACTGAATGTAACCTCTAATTTGATTCATTGCTTCATTTGAAAGTGTGAGTGAATCAGTTCTCATGTAAGTAATTAAACCTACAGTCCCGCTCCCGATATCAATACCTTCATAAAGTTGCTGAGCAATTCTCATGGCTCGACTTGTTGTGAACCCAAGTTTTCTAACCGACTCTTGTTGAAGTGTTGACGTGGTAAAAGGAGGTGCGGGGTTGCGTGTTCTTTGTTTCTTTTCAACACGTGTCACTTTTGTTTTGCCAGCACTTTCTAAAATTAATTTACCAACAACAGATTCATGGTTCTCTTTTGAAGTAATAGTAAATTGTTCAACTTTTTTATTATCGAGCTGAATAAGCTTTGCTTGAAATTTGTTTTTAGATTTTATGGAGTCTAAATGAATCGACCAATATTCCTGGCTGATAAATTTTTCGATTTCAATTTCTCTTTCGATAATAAGTCTTAGCGCTGGACTTTGAACTCTTCCTGCAGACAAACCCCTTCTAATTTTCTTCCAAAGGAGAGGAGATAAATTAAATCCAACAAGATAGTCGAGCGCTCTTCTTGCTTGCTGTGCATTAACAAGAGGCATTGAAATGTCTCGCGGATGCTCAATGGCATGTTCGATAGCTGATTTTGTTATTTCCTGAAAAATGACGCGTTTAATTAATTTGTCTTTAGTTAATTTTTTTTCATTAAGTATTTCTAGAATATGCCAAGAAATAGCTTCTCCTTCTCGGTCCGGATCGGTAGCGAGATAAACTTCATCTGATTTTTTTACAGCCTTTGCGATTTCATCAACGTGTCTGGAGTTTCTTTCAATAATTGCATAATTCATTTTGAAATTATTGTCAGTTTCAACGGCACCTGTTTTTGGAATCAGATCGCGAACATGGCCATAAGATGCCAAAACTTCAAATTTATTACCAAGATACTTTTTAAGAGTTTTGGCTTTAGATGGGGATTCAACAATTAAAAGTTTAGACATTGGGGGTTTCTAGATCAAAAAATTTTGATGAATAATAAATTTAAATCTTGTTATGTACAAGATGTCTATACTAACTTACTTAAATAAATTACGTTAATTAAATTTAAATAATGATTTTAAGAAGCAATATTTTCAGCGAATGAAGCAATATTAATTAAGTCAGTATTGAGATTTCTGATTAAATCTTCCGTAAAGATAAGTTCATCGTCTTTTTCTTTGATGGATTGATTAAGATTTTCGAAGTCATAAAGTTGCCGGTCTCCTAAATGAGAAAGTTCTATATTTGAGATAGCTCCGTATATATTGTTAATGCGCCCCGGCTGCTCTCTTTCCCATGCCATCAACATTTCTTTTATTTTTTTTCTTTGAAGGTTTTCTTGTGAACCACATAGATTACAAGGGATAATCGGAAAATTCATACGAGATGCATAGCTTGAGATTTCTTTCTCTGAGCAATATGCCAAAGGTCTAATGATAATATTTTCACCATCATTAGAAATTAATTTAGGTGGCATAGCTTTTAATTTGGATCCAAAAAACATATTAAGAAAAAGCGTTTCAACAATATCGTCACGGTGATGGCCCAAAGCAATTTTATTGATATTAAGTTCTTTTGCCGTTCTATAAATAATGCCCCGCCTTAGTCGAGAACATAAAGAGCAAGTTGTCTTGCCACTTGGGATTTTTTCTTTAACAATTGAGTAGGTATCTTCGGTCACAATCAGATGTTCAATACCTAAATCTTTTAAAAAATTGGGTAATACATCTGCAGGAAAGCCTGGCTGTTTTTGATCTAAATTCATTGCAATGATATCAAAGTGAATAGGCGCCCTTTCTTTAAGGGCTAGCAAAAACATTAATAGTGAATATGAATCTTTACCACCACTCATACATACTAAAACTCGATCATTATTTTCAATCATATTGAAATCAGTGATTGCTTTGCCAGTTAACCCTATAAGTTTATTCCGTAACTTAAGAAAGTTATTCGTTGCATCTATTGGAATTTGGGGAATCATAATGAGAGCGATCTTCCTCCATCGACGGCTAGAATATGACCTGTAATAAATGGAGCATCTAGTACTAAAAATTTGACAGCCATAGCTACATCTTCTGGCCTACCCATTTTTTTTAATAATGTTTGAGAAATGACTCGTTGTTTATAAATATCATTAAATTCTTCATTATTTTCAGGCCATAAAACTGGACCTGGGGCAACGGCATTAACTCTTACATCTGGACTCAGTTCTTGAGCAAGCGATTTTGTTAATGTGGTAAGACCTGATTTAGCAATGCTATAAATAATATAATTTTTTTTTGGCTTGTCTATGTGGGTATCTGTGATATTTATGATACAGCCTTTAGTTTTAATAAGTTCATTCGCTGCAAGTTGAGATAAAAATAAAGGTGCTTTTAAATTACTTCCAATGAGATCATTCCAATTCTTTTCATTCATTTTTCCAATTTCTGTCGGGTAATAACTAGAAGCGTTATTTATAAGAATATCTAATCTGCCGTAAGTCTTGATTGTTTCTTCAACAAGATTTGGCAATATACTTGTATTTACAAGATCACCTTGAATGATACTTGCAGAGCCTTTACGGATTTTATTTAAATCTTCTTTGAGTTTTTTTGCTTCATCGGCTGAATGACGATAATGAATCATTATGTCTATATCCGATTCATGAAGCAGCTTACAAATCGCTTGTCCAATTCTTTTGGCGCCACCAGTAACAAGAGCAATTTTTCTATTAGATTTCATAGGTTTATGTATAAATGAATTGACTCTATTATAATCTAATACCTATGCTATCAATGCCTTCAGCTCCTCAAAATGAAATTGATTTAAGTGAGCAATTAAAAACAAAAATCGTCCAATTCATTCATTCCAATCAAGGATGGATAAGCTTCGATCGATTCATGGAGTTTGCACTTTATGATCCTGAATTAGGTTATTACACTGGAACTTTAAGAAAGTTTGGTGAAAAAGGCGATTTTGTTACAGCATCTGAAATATCGATTTTTTTTGCAAAAACACTATGTATTCAATTCAAAGAAATCTTCCAATCAATTGCAAGAAGTATCATTGAAATTGGGGCTGGATCAGGACAGTTTGCACTTCAAGTAATTCAATCATTGAGTAGTGAGAATGAAAAAATAAATCATTACCTTATTCTGGAAATAAGTCCTTCATTAAGAAAGCAACAATATGACCTCTTAATAAAACATTTACCCTCACATTTATTTAGCAAAATTCAATGGATTGATGAGATCCCGAAAGAATTCGAAGGCATTATTTTTTGTAATGAGCTTTTGGATGCGTTACCGGTAGACTTAATAAAAAAAGAGTCAGGTATGTATTATCAAAAAGGTATTGGCATTGAAAATGATGTATTAATTTGGAAAGATAAGCCATTAGAGGATATATCTAAATTCGACGAAATCGACTTAAAAAATCTACCAGATAACTATATTGTGGAATATCCACTTTATATTAAAAATTGGCTTAAAAAAATTAGCCAATCACTTAGCAAAGGCATTGTGTTCATCATTGATTATGGTTTTAACCATACAGAATACTTTCACGAGCAAAGATCTCAAGGAACATTGATGTGTCATTTTAAGCATTATGCCCATGACAATCCTCTTATCCACCTCGGTATACAAGATATTACAACCCATGTTAATTTTAGCTATGTTGCAACAGAGGCTTCAAAATTAGGTTTAAATATTACTGGCTTTATATCTCAAGCAAATTTTCTTATTAATTGTGGCATATTAAATTTTCTTGAAACAATAAATTCAGAAGATAGGATTTTATATATGAAATCAGTATCTGAAGTGCAAAAATTATTATCTCCCTCAGAAATGGGCGATTTATTTAAGGTCATGACACTAGAAAAAAATATAAATATAGATCTTTTAGGACTCAAGCAAAACAATAGAGTCACAAAATTATGATAGAGGAAAATAAAGAAGATATTAAGAAGCGACCTATTAGAAGTTATATTTTAAGACAGGGTCGAATCACTGCAGCTCAATCAAAAGCCATTGAAGAGAACTTTCAAAAACATGCTGTTATTTTTGAAAATAAATTAACAAATTTGGGCGATTTATTTAAAAATAAAAATAGTGAACTCATATTAGAAATTGGTTTTGGTATGGGAACTTCAACTGCAGAAATTGCAAAATCTAATTTAAATAAAAATTATATTGCAATTGAAGTTCATTCTCCTGGAGTAGGCAATTTACTAAAGCTAATTCAGGAAAACGACATTCCTAATTTGAAGATTATTCAACACGATGCAGTAGAAGTTCTTAATTTAATGATAGAGAATGATTCTTTGGATGCTATTCATATTTTCTTTCCCGATCCTTGGCCCAAAAAAAGACATCACAAAAGAAGACTCATTCAATCAAATTTATTAAAACTTATAGCGCAGAAAATTAAAAAATCAGGTTACCTTCATATTGCAACAGACTGGGAAGATTATGCTCTGTGGATTATTGATCTTTTAGATAAAGAAGAATTATTGCAAAAGACGTCTGATGATTTTTTCAAAAAACCTGATTATCGCCCTTTAACAAAATATGAGAATCGAGGGATTAAACTAGGTTACAGGGTTTGGGATATGATCTATAGGCGTATTTAACCACTTTCCGATGATTGTCTCCGCCTCATCAGCACCCTGTTTTTTTAAGCTAGAAAAAAGCTGAACCGTGCATTCAATACCAAGAGTTAATCCCCATTTTTCATTAATTTCTTTTTGAACGGCATGAAGTGTTTTATGAGAAGCTTCTCGAGAAAGTTTATCTGCTTTGGTTAATAAAATATGAATCGGTTTTTTATTTAACGAAAACCACTCTAACATTTGTTGATCAAGAGGCGTGAGTGGATGTCTAATATCCATAACTAAAACAAGGCCAAAGAGACAAGAGCGTTCAGATAGATAAGTAGCTAAAGTTCTTTGCCAATGATCTTTGATAGCTTGAGGGACTTTGGCATAACCATACCCAGGTAAATCTACCAAGAAACGATTATCACCAAGCGAAAAGAAGTTAATAAGCTGAGTTCGACCGGGTTGCTTACTCACAAAAGCAAGGCGATTATGATTTGCGAGCGTGTTAATAGCGCTTGATTTCCCCGCGTTTGATCTTCCAGCAAATGCAATCTCAATCCCAGTAGGGGGAGGCAAATCACTTAAATGGTGAGCAGATATAAAATATGATGCGTTTTTAAAAATAGCCATGCGCTTTACCTAAACCTGTTCAATCCAATCAAAATGCTATCACGAGAATCGGATTTTAGATAAAATGAAGACCTTGTACATACTTTATATATGGAGCTTTGCGCAATGAGTGGTCGAAATGCTTTTTTTATTCTCATCTTGTCTTTTTTTGCTTCAAGCAATGCAATGTCTGCAACGATTGAGCATAAAAATCCACCTAAAGCAGTTGCCAACGTATGCGCAGCATGCCATGCAATTGATGGTAATAGTGTTATTACTGCCAATCCAAAATTAGCAGGACAACACGCAGAATATCTTTATAAACAATTAACTAATTTTAAATCGGGTGAGCGAGCAAACGCAGTAATGTCCGGAATGGCAGCGATGCTATCAGATGCTGATATGCACGTTGTGGCTGAGTACTTTTCAAAGCAAACATTAAATCTAGGACAAGCTAAAACAAATGGTGCCGGATCTTTAGGTGAAAAAATTTATCGTGCAGGTATTCAAGCTAATGGCGTGCCAGCTTGCGCTGCTTGCCATGGACCTGCAGGCGATGGCCTTCCGGTGAAATACCCACGTTTAGGAGGTCAACACACAGAGTATGTTTTAAATCAATTAAAACAGTTTAGGCTCGGCGCTCGCGCAAACGATGAAGCAAAAGTAATGCGAACGATTGCTGCCAAATTAACTGATCAAGAAATGGAAGCAGTAGCTGATTATATTCAAGGCTTAAGATAAGCCGTTCTATCTTTTGTTATCAATTGAATTGCTGCAACTTCCTTGCAGTTTTCGTAGTCAAAACATGTCATTTTTAAAATGAGTCATTTTGAAATCTACATATATTAATTCCAAAAAAATAAATCAATTGTTAAGCTCAATGAGCTTCGCAGTATCGATGCTTGTATTTCTCGGCATTGCATCAATCATAGGAACAATTCTTAAGCAGAATGAGCCCTATGAGAATTACATCATTAAATTTGGCCAATTTTGGTTTGGATTTTTTGAGAAAATTGGCCTTTATGACGTCTATCACAGCGTTTGGTTTTTAACAATTCTTCTTTTTCTAGTTTTATCTACAACCCTTTGCATTATTAAAAATACACCCGCTATTCTTAAAGACTTTTTAGTGTTTAAAGATTCTTTAGAGGAAAGATCGCTTTTATCATTCACACATCATTTCGTTATAAAAAATAAAAAGAGAGTGAATACTTCAAAAATTCTCCATTACTTAAAACAAGCTAAATTTAGGATCAAAGAGAAATCCAAAGAGAACGGTGATGTTTTAATTATTGCTAAGAAGGGTAACTATCAGCGCTTAGGTTATATCTTGACGCATATTGGAGTGGTAGTGATTTGTTTAGGCGGATTATTGGATGGTAATTTGATTTTTAAAGCTCAAGAAATATTCGGCTATAAAAAAATAGAAACATTAGATATACCCGCCTCAAAAGTTCCGGAAGTTAGTCGATTGGGTATAAGCAACACTTCATTTAGAGCAAATATGACTCTTGCTGAGGGCTCTTCAGATAATGTTGCATTTGTGAGAATGAAAGATGGATATCTTGTACAAGATTTACCTTTTAAAATAACCTTAAAAGATTTTAGGATTAATCACTATTCAACCGGCATGCCAAAATCCTTTGAAAGCGATTTAGTGATTTCCGATCCCGAACTTTCTCAAGATATAACACAGACAATTAGCGTTAATCATCCTTTTACTTATAAAGGCATTGCAATATATCAATCAGATTTCCAAGACGGAGGCACAAAACTAGACATTAAATTGCGAAGCTTGTTCAGCTCAAACACCTCGCAGAAAATAGATGGGAAAATTTTTGATAAAGTTAAATTAGATAAAGATCAAATCACTTATGAATTTAATGATTTTAAAAAATTTAATGTACTGCATTTAAAGGAAGGTGAAAAAGAAAAGCCTCGCAATGTAGGTCCAAGCGTCACTTATAAAGTTAGAAATAGCTCAGGACAGGCCCGTGAATATCTTTCATACCAATATGCTATGCCAATTGATGGACGCACATTCTTTATTAGCGGTATGAGAGAAACCCCGCAAGAAGAATTTAAATATTTAAAAATTCCTGCAGACGCAAAAGGTTCAATTGAAGAGTTTATGTTATTTAAAGATGCGCTTCAAAATAAAAGGTTGATTGAGCATGTTGCAAAAAAAATGGCAAATCAATCAGCGAGCGCAGATAAGAATAAAGACGTCAAAGAATCATTTGAAAAGAGTGTTAATAAGTTAATGACTTTATTTGCACAAGGCGGATTTTCTAATATTGCTAAAAATATAGATAAAAATATTCCAGATAGTGAGAAACAAAAAGCAGTACAAACTTACTTAAAAATCATTGATATTGCATCAAGCGAGATTTATAAAAATCGATTTCATTTAGCAGATAAAGAGCTCAATCAATCAAGAATTTTATTTATTCAAGATGCGCTAAATGCATACAGCGATATGTTTTTTTATGGGGTGCCGTATTATTTTGAGTTAACAAGTTATGAACAAAAAGAAGCAAGTGGACTCCAATTGACTAAGTCGCCTGGACAATTTTGGGTTTATCTTGGATCCTTAAGTTTAGTCCTTGGTATTTTTTCAATGATCTATTTGCGTGAGAGAAAGTTATGGTTGCTTATTAAAGCAAAAGGCGGCGTTATACTTGCATTAAGCTCTAATCGTAAAAATATAGATTTTGAAAATGACTACAGGAAGTTAACTCAAGAAATTAAGAAAATTATTCATTAATAGGTGAAATATGTTCAATAAATTATTTAAATCTTCTAAGGCTACGTTTCAAACACTCAATGTTTTGTACCTTGCTTTGTTATTAGGCGGTGCATTATATGCACTTAAAACATTTCACAATTATATGGATATCTACGAAGAGGTAATTTTATTCGGAAGTGTTGGATTTTTTAGTTGGCTTGGTTGGGGTTGGAATCATTTTAAAAAAATCATGATATTAGTTTTTGCGACTAGTCTTTTTGCAATTCAATTATATCAAGGCGTGTTAAATAATAATGAACACGTCTTTTTATTGAAATACTTAATAGCAAGTCAATCAGCTATTATGTGGATGAACGTTTTTTTCGTACTTTCTCTTTTATTCTATTGGTTAGGACTGCTTACAAAAAATAATCTAATAGACGATATTGCATCTTCTTTCACATCTGTAGCAGTTTTGTTTGGTTTTATTGGACTCCTTGTTAGATGGTATGAATCTTACTTAATAGGTCTTGATATTGGCCATATTCCGATCAGTAACTTATATGAAGTATTTATTTTATTTTGTTTAATTACTTCTCTTCTATATTTATTTTATGAAGAAAGATTTAATACAAAAAAATTAGGTGCTTTTGTATTGATCGTTATTAATGCGGCTGTAGGATTTATTTTGTGGTATACATTTGATCGTCATGCAGATGGCGTTCAGCCTTTAGTACCTGCCTTACAATCTTATTGGATGAAAATACATGTCCCTGCAAATTTCATAGGCTACGGATCATTTTCATTAGCAGCTATGGTGTCAGTTGCTTACTTACTTTCAAGCAAAAAAATACTAACTTCTTATTTACCAAAATCAACAGTCCTCGATGATCTTATTTATAAATCAATCGCAATTGGATTTATCTTTTTTACTATCGCAACGATATTAGGCGCTATATGGGCTGCTGAAGCTTGGGGAGGTTATTGGTCATGGGACCCTAAGGAAACATGGGCACTAATTGTTTGGTTAAATTATGCAGCCTGGCTTCATTATCGAATCGTGAAAGGTTTAAGAGGGTCTATTTTGGCTTGGTGGGCATTGATTGGACTCCTTGTGACTACTTTTGCTTTTTTAGGTGTCAATATGTTTTTATCAGGACTGCATTCTTATGGCCAGCTCTAATTCCATGTAAAATGAATACTTAAAATTTACATTCAAATATGACTCAAAAAAATATAGTTGAGATTAAAAACTTATCTTTTGGCTACGGCAATCGTATGCTGCATAAAGACATCAATATGGTTTTTCCTCGCGGCAAAGTCACGGCTATCATGGGTGGAAGTGGCTGTGGTAAAACGACTATTCTTCGTCTAATAGGTGGCCAAATAAAACCTAAAGCTGGTCAAGTGACCGTAGATGGAAAGATTGTTCATAAGCAAGATAGACAAGGTATTTATGAATTGCGCAGGAAAATGGGTATGCTTTTTCAGCACGGCGCTCTTTTTACTGACTTATCTGTATTTGATAACGTGGCATTTCCAATGCGTGAACACACTAAATTACCTGAAAGCATGATTCGCGATTTGGTGCTTATGAAACTTAATGCCGTTGGTCTTAGAGGTGCTCATAAACTTATGTCTACAGAACTTTCAGGTGGAATGGCAAGACGAGTAGCGCTTGCAAGAGCAATTGCACTAGATCCCGATATTATTATGTATGACGAACCTTTTGCGGGATTAGATCCTATTTCTATGGCGGTGATTTGTGATCTTATTAGAACGCTGAATGATGCATTAGGAGCCACTTCGATCATTGTGACGCATGATGTCGAAGAGGCCTTTTCTTTTGCTGATTATATTTACTTTGTTGCAGATGGTACGGTAGCCGCTGAAGGAACGCCAAAAGAATTATCAAAATCTAAACTTCCTTTCGTTCATCAATTTGTGCATGGCGAAAAAGATGGGCCCGTTCCATTTCATTACAATGCGCCTAGCTACAAAAAAGATATTTATGAGCCTGTTTAACTTATGAATCCAATTTTTAAAATTTTAAGTAATCTAGGTAATCAAGTTACTTCAAGAATTTGGCGCTTAGGCTCCGCAACACGACTATTTTTATTAACTTTAATTTACTCAGCTGAAAGTTTTAAACGTATTCATTTAACCATTCGTGAAATCTACTTCACAGGTGTAATGTCTTTAATTATTATCGTAGTATCTGCTTTCTTCGTTGGTATGGTCTTAGGGTTGCAGGGTTATTACACATTACAAAAATATGGCTCGTCAGAATCTATCGGTGTTTTAGTAGCGCTAGCTTTATTAAGAGAACTCGGCCCAGTAGTCACTGCACTTTTATTTGCAGGTAGAGCAGGTACTGCAATCACTGCTGAAATCGGCTTAATGAAAGCTACTGAGCAATTATCCGCTATGGAAATGATGGCAGTAAGTCCAATCGCAAGAATCATTGGTCCGAGATTTTGGGCTGGCGTTATTTCAATGCCTATACTTGCTTCCATTTTTTCAATGGTAGGTGTTATGGGAGGTTATTTAGTTGCAGTACCAATCATTGGTGTAGATCACGGTGCATTTTGGTCACAAATGAATGTGAATGTAGATTTTAGATTTGATGTGATTAACGGACTTATTAAAAGTTTTGTGTTTGGAGTGGCTTGTACCATCATCGCTCTTTATGAGGGATATGATGCGCCTCCAACAGCAGAGGGCGTGAGCAGAGCTACAACTAGAACTGTAGTCACTTCCTCACTTACTGTTTTGGGATTAGATTTTATTTTAACTTCGTTTATGATTGCGCATTAATATAGGATTGGATTAACTATGGATAAAACAACATTAGATATTTGGGTAGGTTTATTTGTGGCAATTGGGATTGCTGCTCTGATGGGCTTGGCTATGAAAGTAGGTAATCTTACAAGTAATACCTTAGGTGAAACTTATTCAGTAACAGCAAATTATGAAAATATTGGGGGCCTTAAACCAAGGGCGCCAGTTAAAAGCTCAGGTGTTGTTGTTGGTCGCATTGATAATATTAAATTTGATACTAAATCATATCAAGCAGTTGTAACCCTAAAAATAGATAAAAGGTATCCATTCCCTAAAGATACTTTTGCAAATATATATACCTCTGGTTTATTGGGTGAACAATATATTAGTCTAGAGGCAGGTGGTGACGATCATTTCCTAAAAGAAGGAGATCGTATTTCTAAGACTCAAGATGCAGTTGTATTGGAAAAGTTAATCAGTCAATTCTTGTATAATAAGGCGACTGAAGAGCCAAAGAAATAATTTAAATTTAAAGGGATTTTAAAGCCATGAAAAAGTTTTTATTAGTAATTTTAAGTTTATTCATCTCAATGAGTCTATTTGCCGCAGAGGCACCTGATCTTTTTGTTAAAAAAACAGCCGATGAAGTTTTTGAGATTTTAAAAACAGATAAAGATTTAAAAGCGGGCAATAAAGAAAAGGCTTATAAAGTTACTGAAGAAAAAATACTTCCTTATTTTGATTTTGACCGAATTGCTAAACTTGTCCTTGGTAAAGCTTTTAATGGAGCAACAAAAGAAGAACAAGAGGCATTTAAAAAAGAATTTAGAACGATGCTTGTTAAAACTTATGGAAGTGCATTGTTAAGATTTAAAGATCAAACACTAAGTTATAAGCCAGTCAGATTTGAGCCTACAGACGAAGAAGTTTTAGTAAAAACAGAAATTATACAACCAGGTGTACCACCTTTACCAATTGATTACATGCTTGAAAAGGACGGTAACTCATGGAAAGTTTTCGATATCATTATTGAAGGCGTGAGTTTAGTTACAAACTATCGCGGCCAATTTGGTAATGAAATTAGACAAAATGGCATGGCTTCTCTTATTTCAAAGCTTGCTGAAAAGAATGCTAACTTTGATAAAACGACAGCTAATAAATGATTGTTTTTGAAAAAAATCAATGGCAGTTAAGTGGGGATCTTACAATTGAAAAGATACCAGCTATTATTGAATTGATTAATAAACAAAAATTAGACAAAAAAACGACGATTGATTTTTCAAAAGTGACTTCTATAGACACTTCAACATTAAGTTTGATTTTTGAACTGCAAAGACAAGCAAAAAAAACACAATCACAATTTGTTTTTAAAAACTTACCAAAAAATTTAAATAGCCTCGCAAAACTATATGGAGTGGAAGATCTTGTATCTTCCCTTCATTAAGATTGCATCCTTAAATTTCATTTAAGAAACCTCCACATTCATTCCAATGAAAAAAGCCATCGTATTTAACAAGGTTAAAAAGAACTTCGGTAAATTAGAGGCTCTCAAAGGCATTGATCTTACAATAGAAGAAGGCGAATTTTTTGCACTTTTAGGACCTAATGGTGCGGGTAAATCAACCCTTATTAATATTCTAGCGGGGCTAGCAAAACCTTCGTCAGGCTCAATTAAAGTTATGGGTTATGACGTTATTCAAGATTATCAAAATGCGAGAAGATCGCTTGGTATTGTCCCCCAGGAATTAGTATTTGATCCTTTTTTTAATGTGCGCGAAATGCTTCGATTTCAAGCAGGCTACTTTGGTAAAGGTCGGGAAAATGATGATTGGATAGATGAAGTCATCGAAGGTCTTGATCTACAGGACAAGGCCAATACAAACATGAGGATGCTTTCTGGCGGTATGAAAAGAAGAGCATTAATAGCCCAGGCGCTCGTGCACAAACCTCCGGTAATTGTTTTAGATGAGCCGACAGCAGGCGTCGATGTGGAGCTTAGAAAAAAGCTATGGCAATTCATCAAAAAACTGAATCAAAAAGGTCATACGATTGTTTTAACAACGCATTACCTAGAGGAAGCTGAGACGCTTTGCAGTCGAGTTGCCATGATGGATCAAGGGAAAATTGTTGCGCTAGATAAAACAAAAAGTTTATTAAAACGTTTTTCAGCAAAAAATTTAAATCTACGCTTAGATTTAAAAGATAAAAAAATTCCTGTAAGCATTCAGAAGCTTATGAAAAATTTAGATCATCATTCGATCAGTTTTTTAATTGAAGAAATTGCAGAAGTAGAATTTATTATAAGTGAATTAAAAAAATCAAAAATTAAAATACTGGATATGGAGCTTACCAATTCCGATTTGGAAAACGTTTTTCTAAAGCTTACCGGAAGTAAAAAATGATAAATTTTAAAACCGAATTTATAGGTACATGGACACTTCTTAAAAAAGAATTATTGAGATTCTGGCGTGTTGTTTTTCAGACGGTAGCTGCACCTGTTATCACCGCTGTCCTTTATTTGCTTATTTTTTCTCATGTCTTAGCAAACCATGTAAAAGTTTATGACAATGTTGAATACACAGCATTTCTGATCCCAGGTTTAATCATGATGTCTTTATTGCAAAATGCTTTTGCAAATAGCTCGTCAAGCTTGATTCAATCTAAAGTCATGGGGAATATTGTATTTATTTTACTAACACCTATTACCCACCTTCAATTTTTCTTAGCATTCTTAATAGCTTCAATTGTGAGAGGTATTTTTGTAGGCGCTTGTATTTACTTATTTGCTCTTCTATACGTAGATTTGCCTATGTTGCACCCATGGGTTATTTTTGGATTCGCGATGATAGGTGGTGCATTACTTGGTACATTTGGAATTATTGCAGGCATATGGGCGCACAGATTTGATCAAATGGCAGCCTTCCAAAATTTTGTGATTATGCCTTTGTCTTTCTTGTCGGGGGTGTTTTATTCCATTCATTCTTTGCCGCTTTTTTGGCAAAAGGTATCGCAACTTAACCCTTTCTTTTACATGATTGATGGTTTTCGATACGGTTTTTTTGGGCAGTCTGATGTAGCTCCATTATTAAGCTTCTCAATCGTAACCTTCTTTTTCGTTGTGTTGGCTTCCATTACCCTGGGAATGTTAAAATCCGGCTATAAATTAAGAAGTTAAAAGATGACAGCTAATGATATTAGACAATCGATTCTAGAAAAACTTGAATGCGAGTTTATCGAGATTTTAGGTGAGGATGGCACTCATTTTGAAGGCACGATTGTAAGTGGATTATTTGAAGGATTAAACCGTGTTAAACAACATCAAATGGTATTTAATGCTTTAGGCGACAAGATGAAAAGTGAAATTCATGCTTTATCTATGAAGACTTATACACCAAATGAATGGAGTCAATTAAAAACGTAATATTGAGGAGCGATGCATGAGTGCGCAAGAGAAGATTCAAAAAACGATTAATGAGCATAATGTAGTTTTGTATATGAAGGGAAGTCCTAAATTTCCTCAGTGCGGTTTTTCGAGTTTAGCAACTAAAATTTTAGATGCATGTGATACTGATTTTCATGCGATTGATGTGTTGCAAGATCCGGAAATAAGAGAAGGCATCAAAGCGTTTGCCAATTGGCCAACCATTCCTCAGCTTTATATTCGAGGAGAATTTATTGGTGGTGCCGACATTATGAAAGAGATGTATGAGACTGGGGAGTTAGTAAAGTTATTAAAGGCTAATTCATAACTTGGATAAATTAGTTATTCAAGGACAGTCTCCCCTTCATGGCGAACTTGAAATATCAGGCGCTAAAAATGCAGCTTTACCTATACTTATCGCTTCCCTTCTGACTGAAGACACATTGTCATTAACACATGTGCCTCACCTTCAAGATGTAAATACAACCAAATCTTTATTAAAGTACATGGGCGTAGATATTCAGTTCAGAAATGATTCAACTGAACTGACTGCAAAAGAAATTACTAACAAAAATGCACCTTATGAACGTGTAAAAACAATGCGTGCTTCTATTCTTGTATTGGGCCCTTTGCTTGCAAGATTCGGTGAAGCTCGAGTTTCATTACCAGGAGGTTGTGCTATTGGATCAAGGCCTGTCGATATCCATATCAAAGGCCTGCAAGCGATGGGTGCAAAAATAGATATTCATAATGGTTATATTGAAGCTTCGACGCAACACTTGCCGAAATCGAAGTTACAAGGCTGTAAATTTTATATGGATATTGTTACTGTCACAGGAACTGAGAATTTGATGATGGCGGCTTCATTAGCTAATGGAATTACCGTTTTGGAAAATGCTGCCAAAGAACCTGAAGTTGTAGATCTTGGCGAATGCTTAAATAAAATGGGCGCCAAAATTAAAGGTTTAGGCACTGATGTGATTACAATTGCAGGTGTAGATTCCCTTCATAAAGCAAGTCACGATGTGATCTTTGATAGAATTGAAGCAGGGACATATTTAGCTGCTGTTGCCATGACAGGCGGCGATGTGCTTTTAAAAAATGTTCAGTCCAAATGTTTAGATGCAATTACACAAAAATTAATTGAAACTGGCGTTAAAATTGAATCGCATGAGAATTCAATTCGCATTAAAAGCGATGGGAAATTGAAAGCGGTAAATGTAAGAACCGCACCTTATCCTGCTTTCCCAACAGACATGCAAGCACAAATGATGGCTTTAAATACTATTGCAGAAGGTGTATCAGAAGTCACTGAAACGATCTTTGAAAATCGTTTTATGCATGTGCAGGAGCTCATTCGTATGGGAGCGCAGATTGATATCAGGGGGAATACGGCAATTATTAGGGGTAAAGCATACTTGGAAGGCGCCTCTGTAATGGCAACAGATCTAAGGGCTTCTGCAAGCCTTGTTATTGCAAGTTTGGCAGCAAGAGGACAAACTACAATCGAGCGTATTTATCATCTTGATCGCGGATACGAAAAATTAGAAGATAAATTAAATCAATTAGGCGCCAATATTAAACGGATTCATTAAGATGAAAATTACAATCGCTTTATCTAAAGGAAGAATATTTGAACAAACCATCCCTCTTCTAGAGAGGATAGGTATTACTTGTAATGAAGATCCTGAAACATCAAGAAAACTTATTTTAGATACTAACCAAAAAGATATAAAACTTATTATTGTAAGAGCTACAGATGTGCCAACTTACGTTGAATATGGCGCAGCCGATATTGGGATTACAGGTAAAGATATTCTTGATGAATATATGGGGGAAGGACTTTATCAGCCCATTGATCTTAATATTGGTCGCTGCAAAATGATGGTAGCGGCTAAACAAGATTTTGATTATGCAGGCGCCATTCAAAAAGGTGTACGCTTAAAAGTCGCGACAAAATATGTAAAAGTGGCTAAAGAACATTTCGCAAAAAAAGGCATGCATATTGATTTAATTAAGCTTTATGGCTCAATGGAATTAGCTCCACTTGTAGGTCTGGCAGATGTGATCGTAGATTTAGTGAGCACAGGTAAAACTTTGAAAGCTAATAATCTCGTTGCAGTTGAAGATATTTCTGACATCAGTTCACGATTGATCATTAATCAAGCATCATTAAAATTAAAAAGAGAACTCTTGCAGCCTATTCTTAGTCAATTTGAAAAAGCACTCAAAGCATAATCATACTTATGATTCAAATTAAAAAATTAAATACCCAAGACTCAAACTTTAAAGATCAGTTAAGTCAGCTTATTTTCTTTGAGGCTGAAGAAAATACTCAGATTGAAAAAACGGTCGCAGAAATTTTAAGTGATGTGAAAAAAAGAGGCGATCAAGCCGTAATTGAATATACAAAAAAATTTGATCACGTAGATTTTTCTCGTATGGAAGAATTTGAAATCTCTAAAAAAGAACTAAATTTGGCTTTGGAAAGCCTTCCTATAGCATCAAAAGATGCGCTCGAAGAGGCTGCTAAAAGAGTTTTTGATTATCACAATAAACAATTAATGAGCTCATGGAGCTATACCGAAGATGATCAAACTTTACTTGGTCAAAAAGTAACTTCTCTGGATCGAGTAGGTTTATATGTTCCTGGAGGAAAAGCAGCTTACCCCTCTTCGGTGTTAATGAACGCAATTCCAGCAAAAGTGGCAGGCGTTAAAGAAATTATTATGGTGGTCCCATCTCCTCATGGAGAAAGAAATCAGTTGGTTTTAGCTGCCGCAGCGCTCGTTAAAGTTGATCGTGTATTTGCAATTGGCGGCGCTCAAGCAATCGGTGCGCTTGCTTACGGCACGCAAACGATTCCTCAGGTCGACAAAATTGTAGGCCCGGGCAATGCTTATGTTGCAGAAGCCAAAAGAAGAGTATTCGGTGTGGTTGGAATTGATATGGTCGCAGGACCTTCAGAAATACTTATTATTGCAGATGAAAAATCGAATCCAGATTGGATTGCGATGGATTTATTTTCTCAGGCTGAGCATGATGAGTTAGCACAGTCGATTTTAATTAGCCCAAGCGATGTGTTTTTAAATCAAGTTCAAGAGAGCATTAATAAACTAATTGATACCATGCCAAGAAAAAAAATTATTGAGACTTCTTTAGTAAATAGAGGCGCAATGATCAAAGTAAAAACCTTAGAAGAGGCAGCCGAGATTTCAAATTTTATTTCACCTGAACATTTAGAGCTTTCAGTAGATGATCCAGATATGCTCGTTAATAGCATTAAACATGCGGGCGCTATCTTTATGGGAAGAAATACATGCGAAGCCGTTGGCGATTATTGTGCTGGCCCGAATCATGTTCTGCCTACATCAAGAACAGCAAGATTTTCTTCGCCACTTGGTGTTTATGATTTTCAAAAGCGCTCAAGTCTAATTAAATTATCTCATCAAGGCGCTCGCAAGCTTGGAAAAATTGCCTCGGTTTTAGCTCATGGCGAAGGACTTCAAGCCCATGCGAAATCTGCGGAATATCGTATAGATAATGAGTAAATTCTGGAGTAAGGTTGTTCATGGCTTAACGCCATATATTCCTGGCGAACAACCTAAACTCAATAATTTAATTAAATTAAATACTAATGAGAATCCTTATGGACCAAGCCCAAAAGTCATTGCAGCAATTAAAGAATTTACAGATGATACTTTAAGGCTTTACCCAGATCCAAATTCAGAGGCACTTAAGAAATCAATTGCAGATTATTTTAATGTTAAAACTAATCATGTTTTTGTAGGCAATGGTTCGGATGAAGTTTTAGCGATTGCTTTTCAAGCGCTCTTAAAACATGACGCGCCTATTTTATTTCCTGATATTTCTTATAGCTTTTACCCGGTATATTGCAAACTATACGAGATTGATTTTAAAACTATCCCCCTTAATGATTCGTTTGAAATCGCATTAAATGATTATTTGATGCCTAATGGAGGCGTTATTTTTCCCAATCCAAATGCGCCAACCGGTATACCACTTAGTTTGAAAGAGATTGAAATATTTCTTGAAAAGAATAATGATTCTGTAGTGATCGTAGACGAAGCTTATGTAGACTTTGGAACGGAATCCGTTATTTCTCTTACGGAAAAATACAATAATTTATTGGTCACGCATTCATTTTCTAAATCGAGATCATTGGCGGGATTAAGGCTTGGTTACGCCATAGGTCATCCGGATCTTATTGAGGCTTTAGTGAGAGTGAAAGATAGTTTTAATTCTTATCCAATTGATCGATTAGGATTGATTGCAGGTATTGAATCCTTTAAAGATGATTCCTATTTTAAAAATACCTGCCATAAAGTTATTAATACAAAATTAAATTTTGTAGATAAATTGAAAAATCTTAATTTTTCAGTCTTACCCTCGGGCGCCAATTTTGTTTTTGCTAAACACAATTCTGTTGACGGAAAAATCATAGTAAGTAAATTAAGAGATCATGGAATTGTAGTGAGGCGCTTTGATAATCCAATACGAATTGCTTCTTATATACGATTTACAATTGGTTCGGATGAAGAAATGCAAGTATTGCTTGAGAACTTAAAACTTATTGTAAGCTCATGAAATAATTGATGTTAATTACATTTTTAATGGGTTAAAATATCTCATCTACTTTAAGTAAAAAAATATGACAAGATCCGCATCTGTTTCAAGAAATACGAATGAAACTAAAATTGAGGTAAGTATTAATCTTGATGGTCAGGGGAGTGCAAAACTCAATACTGGCATCGGGTTCTTGGATCATATGTTAGACCAGGTAGCGCGTCATGGCATGTTCGATCTAGAAGTGACAGCAAAAGGCGATCTTCATATTGATGCACATCATACTGTTGAAGATGTTGGTATAGTTCTTGGTCAGGCCTTCAATAAAGCAATCGGAGATAAAAAAGGCATTACCAGATATGGCACAGCCATTATCCCTTTAGATGAGGCATTATCTAGAGTTGTGCTTGATATCTCAGGTAGACCCGGGCTTGAATTTGATGTTGAATTTAAAAGAGCTGCTATAGGTGAATTTGATGTTGATTTAATTCACGAATTTTTTCAAGGATTCGTAAATCATGCAAATATCACAATGCACATTGATAATCTTAAGGGTGATAATGCGCATCATCAGGCAGAAACAATTTATAAAGCATTTGGAAGAGCCCTCAAAATGGCCGTTTGTATTGATCCAAAAATTTCTGGCATAACCCCCTCAACCAAAGGCAGTCTATAAACCTTTTTTCATCAAAATAATAATGATCGCAATCATTGATTATGGAATGGGAAATTTAAAGTCAGTATTTAATGCCTTTAAACAAGTATCGCCCGAAGCCGATATTAAAGTTACAAGTAATCCTGCCGATATTAAAAAAGCACATCATGTAGTTTTTCCTGGTCAAGGAGCTATGCCTGACTGCATAAGAGAACTTGATGAAAGAAATTTAAGATCCTCCGTAATTGACGCAGCTAAAACAAAACCTTTTTTAGGAATATGCATTGGTTTGCAAATGCTGTTTGATAAAAGCGAAGAAGGTAATGTAGAAGGCTTAGGATTATTAGGTGGCACTATTAAGCGATTTAATAATCAAAATACAGCAGACGAAAGTGGTCATAAGTTAAAAATTCCTCATATGGGATGGAATGAAGTTTCTCAGACAAATCATCATCCTTTATGGCAAAACATTAGTAATAACGATCGATTTTATTTTGTTCATAGTTACTATTTAGAATCTAAAGATAAAAATATTGTGTCAGCTGAAACTTCATATGCACAAACATTTTGTTGTGCTATTGCGAAAGAAAATATTTTTGCAGTGCAATTTCATCCAGAAAAAAGTTCGACAGCTGGCTTACAACTTATCAAAAATTTTGTTCAATGGTCAGTATAGGTTTTTAGTTTATGTTAATTATTCCAGCAATTGATTTGAAAGACGGTAAATGCGTTAGGCTTAAACAAGGCTTAATGGAAGAATCAACAATCTTTTCAGAAAACCCTGGAGAAGTTGCAAAACAATGGACAGATCTAGGGGCTCGAAGACTGCATCTGGTTGATCTAAACGGCGCTTTTGCAGGCAAGCCTGTTAATGAATCCGCTATTAAAGCCATTGTAAAAGAAGTTGATGGGGCGATTCCAATTCAATTAGGTGGCGGCATTCGTAATCTCGATACGGTTGAAAAATATCTTAATAACGGTGTGGATTACATCATTATAGGTACAGCCGCGGTTAAAAATCCCGGTTTTCTTCACGAAGCTTGTTATGCATTTCCTGGGCAAATTATTGTCGGCCTTGACGCAAAGGAAGGGGAAGTGGCTATTGATGGATGGGCGAAATTAACAGGACACAATGTGATTGAGCTCGCAAAAAAATTTGAAGGTTATGGTGTTGAAGCTATTATTTATACAGATATTGGACGTGATGGCATGTTGAATGGATTGAATATTGAAGCAACTGAGAAATTAGCCGAAGCACTTACTATTCCCGTGATTGCTAGTGGTGGCGTGACTAATCTAGAAGATATTAAAAATTTATGTTCAATTGCATATTCAGGCGTCAGCGGAGCAATTACAGGTAGAGCTATATACGAGGGAACGCTTGATTTTAAAGCAGCACAAACACTCGCAGATGAGCTTATCAAATAAATGTCACTCGCCAAAAGAATTATTCCTTGTCTAGATGTGACTGATGGCAGAGTTGTTAAAGGGATTAATTTTTTAGAATTAAAAGATGCAGGTGATCCTGTAGAAGTTGCAAAAAAATACAATGAGCAAGGTGCTGATGAACTAGCTTTTTTAGATATCACTGCAAGCTCAGATAATCGAGGTTTAATACTTCACATTATTGAGAATGTTGCCAAAGAAGTTTTTATTCCACTGACTGTAGGTGGCGGCGTTCGAACTCCTGAAGATGTAAGAAACTTACTCAATGCAGGCGCTGACAAAGTCAGCATTAATACCTCAGCAATTGTTAATCCAGATATTGTTTATCAAACTTCATCTCGTTTTGGTTCCCAGTGTATTGTGGTTGCAATTGATGCAAAGTTAACGGTAGAAGGAAGCAAATCTTTTTGGCAAGTATTTACTCATGGAGGTAGAAATGCCACTGGATTAGATGCGGTTGAATGGGCAGCAAAAATGGCTTCATTGGGGGCAGGTGAATTATTAGTTACAAGCATGGATCGAGATGGGACAAAAAAAGGTTTTGATCTCGAATTGATTAAGGCAATATCTGATAAAGTGGATGTGCCTATTATTGCTTCTGGAGGTGTTGGTGATCTGCAGCACCTTGTAGATGGTGTAAAAATAGGTGGGGCTGATGCGGTCTTAGCGGCAAGCATATTTCATTTTGGAGAATATACGATTAATGAAGCGAAAGCGTTTATGAAATCTAATCACATCGAGATTCGCCAATGAGCTGGATACAATCTATCAAATGGGACAAAGATGGACTTGTCCCAGTCATTGCTCAAGACTATAGAACAAATACAATTCTTATGTTTGCATGGATGAATCAAGAAGCTTTAGAACTTACACAAAAAAATAAGAAAGCTTTTTATTGGTCAAGATCCAGAAAAAAAATTTGGGAAAAGGGCGAAGAATCTGGACATGTGCAGAATGTCCATGAAATAAGACTTGATTGTGATGGCGATGTCATCCTACTTAAAATTGAGCAAATTGAAAACATTGCTTGTCATACAGGTCGTGAAACTTGTTTTTATCAAAAGTTAGATGACAAAAATATGTGGGTTACTGATTATCCTGTCATAAAGGAACCTAAAGATATTTATAAGAAATAATTAATATGAATACGATTTTAAAAAAACTTACAGAAACACTGGAAGCTAGAAAAAAAGACGACCCTAGTAAATCATATACAGCTTCTTTGTATCGTGACGGATTGGAAGCCATTTTAAAAAAAGTAAATGAAGAAGCTTTTGAAACAATCATTGCCGCGCGTCAAGGGGATAACAAAGAGCTTGTCCATGAAGTTGCTGATCTATGGTTTCATACTCTAGTATTAATGGCGTATAAAAATTTAAGTGCGGAAGATATTTTGAATGAACTTTCTAGAAGAGAAGGTACTTCAGGTATTGAAGAGAAAGAAAGTCGCCCCCGAAAGTAAAATAATATGACTTGTATCTTCTGTAAAATTATTGAGGGCTCGATACCGAGCAAAAAAATATTTGAGAATGATGAATTAATTGCATTTCATGATATTCATCCGATCGATAAAGTTCATTTTCTAATTACGCCTAAAAAACATATCGAAAATTTAATGACCTGTAGCGAAGTGGATAAAGAAATCATATCGAATATGCTTTTGTTGGCACCCAAATTAGCAAAAGAATTGGGATTAAAAGGCTTTCGAACAATGATTAATTCTGGTGCCGAAGGCGGTCAAGAAGTTTTTCATATGCATTTTCATGTATTTGGCGGAAGTTCAAAACTAGTAAAAATTTAATAGGGAGTTATTATGGGATTTTCAAGCATCACACACTGGCTAATCGTTTTATTAATTGTTTTTTTAATATTTGGTACAAGCAAATTGAGAAATATCGGAAGCGATTTAGGCGCTGCTGTTAAAAATTTTAAAGATGCAGTCAAAGACGAAAATACAGCTAAAGTTAAAACAATTCGACGAGGAGTTTCAAAAACTCGCGTTAGAAAATAAGTCTTATGTTTGATGTTTCTTTTTCGGAGTTAGTTGTTATTTTTTTTGTAGCGCTTATGGTTATTGGTCCAGAAAAATTACCTAAAGTAGCCAAGGTCTTAGGAAAGCTGACCGGAAGAGCGCAAAATTATATTGGCAAACTCAAAGAAGAAATTGAGCGAGAAGAGAAGTTTAAAGAGCTTCAAAAAATTCAGCGTGAAATTAAAAAAAAGTCGATTAAATCTCGGTGACTCACTTTAAACCTTTTATTCAGCAACTCATTGAGTTAAGAAACACTCTTTTCAGAAGTGTGATCAGTTTTATTGTCATTTTTGTATGTTTAAGTTTCTATGCAAATGATATTTATAGTTTTTTTTCAGCACCCCTCATTTCTAAATTAACGGATGGTAATAAGCTAGTGAGCACTGGGCTAACTTCAACTTTTTTAGTGCCAATTAAAATTACAGCCTTTATTTCTTTTTTGCTCTCACTCCCTTTTATTTTTTATCAATTTTGGCGTTTTATTTCTCCTGGACTTTATAAAAAAGAAAAAAAATTAATTTTATTGTCATTCGTAAGTGGCTTCATATTGTTCTTTGTAGGAATGGCTTTTGCTTATTACCTAATTTTTCCAATCGTATTTAATTTTTTTATACTGATGACACCTTCAAACGTAAGTTTGATGATCGATATTTCTAACTATCTAGATCTTATTTTATCTTTGCTTATTTCGTTTGGATTGGCATTCGAAGTGCCCGTGATTATTCTTATATTAGTGACCCTGGGATGGGTGAAAGTAAAAACTTTAGAAGAGGCAAGGCCTTATATGATCGTTATTGCATTCGTGATTGGTGCTATTTTGACTCCGCCTGACGTAATCTCGCAATTTTGCTTAGCCATTCCATTATGGTTTTTATATGAATTAGGCCTATTAGTATCCAAACAAATTAACTTGAAGCCTTCATAAGAGGTAATTTAGCACTGCTCCTATTTAGATTTCGAATGAAATTTTGTATAATGAAGCAACTTTCGCAGGGTTAATTTCTCTCAATCATATTAATTTCATAAAAGCATACTTACATAAGATCATGGCAAATCATCAAGACGATAAAATAGATAAAAAGAAAAGAAGTTTTTTAATTGCAGCTACCACTGTGACTGGTGCCATTGGTGCAGGGGCGATTGCCGTTCCCTTCTTATCAAGCATGACACCAAGTGAACGTGCAAAAGCAGCTGGAGCGCCTGTTGAAGTCGATGTAAGTAAAATTGAAGTAGGGTCTATGATTACGACCGAATGGAGAGGCCAGCCAGTTTGGATTATTAATCGCTCCAAGGCAATGTTAGACGGCCTGAAAAAAAACGACCCTAATCTTTCTGACCCCAATCTTGATGTAATTTCTCAACAGCCAAGTTATTGTAAGAATGCGACAAGATCACTAAAACCTAATTTACTTGTTTTAGTTGGTATTTGCACTCACTTAGGTTGCTCCCCTTCTGCTAAATTACAAACCCAAGGTGATATGGGTGAAAATTGGAATGGCGGATTTTTCTGTCCATGTCATGGCTCTAAATTTGATTTGGCTGGCCGAGTATTTAAAGGATCCCCAGCACCAATTAATCTTGTAGTCCCTCCACACAAATATATTAATGACAATACCCTCTTAATTGGCGAAGACAATAAAGGATAAGGCTGGTTTAAAAGTATGAAAACAAACATCAAAATTAAAAAATCTAAAGGCGGGTTAATGGCTTGGGTAGACGAAAGATTCCCTTTGTCTTCTCTTATTACAAATCATCTCACAGAATATTACGCACCTAAAAATTTCAATTTTTGGTATTTCTTCGGAGCCCTTGCTCTATTAACGCTTGTTCTGCAATTGGTTACAGGTCTTTTATTGACAATGCATTATAAGCCAGATGCAGAATTAGCATTTGGATCGGTTGAATACATTATGCGAGACGTTTCCTTTGGATGGTTAATAAGGTATATGCACTCTACGGGGGCATCTTTATTCTTTGTCGTCATTTATCTCCATATGTTTAAAGCTTTAATTTATGGATCTTATAAAAATCCAAGAGAGCTCTTATGGCTTTTTGGTGTAGCTATTTTTTTATGTTTGATGGGCGAAGCTTTCTTTGGATATCTTTTGCCTTGGGGTCAAATGTCTTATTGGGGTGCGCAGGTTATTGTGAACCTTTTTTCAACTGTACCGTTTATAGGCCCAGATTTATCCGAGTGGCTAAGGGGTGATTATTTGGTTTCAGATGCAACACTAAATCGCTTCTTTGCATTTCATGTGATTGCGCTTCCTATAGCGCTTTTAGGCCTTGTATTCGTTCACCTAGTTGCTCTTCATGAAGTCGGTTCTAATAACCCAGATGGTATTGAAATTAAAAAGAATTTAGATAAAAAAACAAACATTCCTTTAGATGGCATTCCTTTTCATCCTTATTACACAGTAAAAGATTTAATAGGTGTTTCGGTATTCCTGATCGTGTTTGCTTTAATTATTTTTTATTTGCCAGAAATGGGCGGCTACTTTTTAGAGGCTAATAATTTTATTCCTGCTGATCCATTAAAAACGCCTGCACATATTGCACCGGTTTGGTATTTCACACCTTATTACTCAATTCTTCGCGCTGTACCCCCTATTATGAATTCACAATTTCCGGGTGTTGCCGCAATGGGATTATCTGTGCTCGCATTTGCATTTTTACCTTGGCTAGATAAAAGTAAAGTTAAATCTATTCGTTATAAAGGTAATTTGTTTAAAAGATGGATTGCATTATTTGTTGTGAGCTTCTTTATTCTAGGATATTTAGGCACTGTGCCATCAAACGTTTGGGGTCAATTCTCAAATGCAATCCCCCTGATTGGCGGCGTTGATAAAGCTACTGTAGTTGCTCGAATTTTTACAATTACTTATTTCTTATTTTTTGCGCTGATGCCTTATTACAGTAAAAAAGATAAAACAAAACCAGTTCCTTCAAGGGTCAGTTACAAATGAAAATTTTAACTAAATTATTTTTAATATTTATTTTTGTCTTTTCAAATGCTGGATTTGCGAATGAGCATTTAATTTTAGATAAAGCACCTATCGATTTAAATGATCAAGCGTCTCTTCAAAGAGGTGCTAAAACATTTATCAATTATTGTTTGAATTGCCATAGTGCAAACTATATGAGATATAACCGTTTAAAAGATATCGGGTTGTCTGACAATTTGATTAAAGAGAATTTGCTTTTCACCGCAGAAAAAGTTGGCGAGCCTATGAAAATTGCAATGAATAAAAAGGATGCCAAGGCTTGGTTTGGTGCAACTCCACCAGACCTTTCTGTTGAAGTAAGAGCGCGAGGTGCGGACTGGATTTATAGTTATTTAAGAGGGTATTATCGTGATTCATCAAGACCTACAGGGTGGAATAATACTGTTTTTGATAAAACAGCAATGCCTCATATTTTGTGGAAATTACAAGGCGATCAAAAGTTAAATGAAGAGCACCATACTTTGGAGCTTGTGAGACCAGGCACACTTTCTGTCAAAGAATATGATGCGCTTGTAGGGGATCTTGTAAATTATCTTACATTCATGTCCGAGCCTTCAAAGTTAAAAAGACTTCATATGGGTTATTATGTTTTGTTATTCCTCGGCTTGTTATTAGTTTTAACAGTCAACCTTAAGAAAGAATTTTGGAAAGATATTAAATAATTATGATGAAATTATATTCAGGATCGATCGATCCTTTTAGTCACCGCTGCAGGATTGTTTTATTTGAAAAAGGCATGGACTTTGAAGTTGTTGATGTTGACTTAGCAAATAAGCCAGAAGATTTAGCTATATTAAGTCCGCACAATTCTGTTCCAGTGTTAGTGGAAAGAGATCTCGTATTAACAGACGCTAATATTATCAATGAATATATTGATGAACGTTTCCCTCATCCTCAGCTGATGCCAGCGGATCCAGTGATGAGAGCTAGAGCACGTTTATTTTTAAGTGATTTTGAAAAACAATTATTTGTCCATATTCCAGCTTTAGAATCAACAGATGAAGCAGCCAAAGAGATTGCAAGAAAACATGTGCGTGATAATTTACTTTTGATTGTCCCTATTTTTTCTAAACAACAACATTTATTAAGCGATGAATTCTCGATGTTAGATGTTGCGATTGCTCCTTTGCTATGGCGTTTGGGTCATTATGGAATTGAGCTTCCAAATCAAGCAGCACCTTTACTTAAGTATGCAGAGAAATTATTTTCAAGACCACTTTATGCTGATGCAATGACTCCTTCAGAAAAAGCGATGAGAAAATAATTTAGTATCAATGGCAAAATCGGCCTCGACCAAACCTTATCTTGTAAGAGCGATTTATGAATGGTGTGTTGCTGAACAATTCACACCTTACTTACTTGTAAAGGTGGATCAAAATACCTTAGCACCAAAAGCTTTTATCAAAGATGGAAAAATTCTTCTTAATTTAAGTCCTGAATCTATTAAAGATTTGCTAATGGGGGATGAAGCAATTACCTTTACAGCAAGATTTAATGGAGCGCCTGAAAATTTATACTTGCCTATTTCGGCTGTTGAGGGCATTTACGCCAAAGAAAACGGTGAAGGATTATTCTTCGAAGTGAAAGAAGATCAAGAAATAGACTCAAAAGAGACAAAAAAATCACCCAACAAACCTAAATTAACCCTAGTTAAGAGCTAAAAAACTAGTTCAAATTTAAATAAATTGGTATAGTAGCGCCTCCTGATAACGCCGGATTAGCTCAGTTGGTAGAGCAGCGCACTTGTAATGCGAAGGTCGTCAGTTCGATTCCGACATCCGGCACCATCTTAGTTCGTATTTATTCCTTATCTATAAGTCCCTCATTAGTTTGACAAAAATCAAAAAAACCAACATAATTTAGGGTTCGGTTTGGAGGGGTGGCCGAGTGGTTAAAGGCGACGGACTGTAAATCCGTTCTCTCTGAGTACGAAGGTTCGAATCCTTCCCCCTCCACCATGAGTAATAGCCTCTTTTGAGGCGACGTGGAGATTAGATCCATGGGTGTGCGGGTGTAGCTCAGCTGGTAGAGCATTAGTTTTCCAAACTAAATGTCGCGAGTTCGAACCTCGTCGCCCGCTCCAGATATTTTGAGAATTTGGACACGCCCATGTGGCTCAGTGGTAGAGCACTCCCTTGGTAAGGGAGAGGTCGCGGGTCCGATTCCCGCCATGGGCACCAGTAGATTATTTTGAAGAATGTAATTAATTAAGGATATAACATTATGGCAAAAGGCAAATTTGAACGTACCAAACCCCATGTGAACGTTGGCACAATTGGTCACGTTGACCATGGTAAGACAACACTTACAGCGGCAATCACAACGATTCTTGCTAAGAAATTTGGTGGAGAAGCTAAAGCTTACGATCAAATTGATGCGGCGCCAGAAGAAAAAGCACGTGGTATTACAATTAATACAGCACACGTAGAATACGAAACAGCGAATCGCCACTATGCGCACGTTGACTGCCCAGGCCACGCTGACTATGTTAAAAATATGATTACAGGTGCAGCGCAGATGGACGGCGCGATCCTTGTATGTTCAGCAGCTGACGGCCCAATGCCTCAAACACGTGAACATATCCTTTTAGCTCGCCAAGTAGGTGTGCCTTACATCGTGGTCTTCTTAAACAAAGCAGACATGGTGGATGACAAAGAATTATTAGAACTCGTTGAAATGGAAGTACGTGACCTTTTAACGAAGTATGACTTCCCAGGCGACAAAACTCCGATCGTGATGGGTTCTGCAAAATTAGCACTCGAAGGTGACCAATCTGAAATTGGTGAACCATCAATCTTTAAATTAGCTGAAGCACTTGATAGCTATATCCCAACACCAGAACGTGCAATCGACGGTGCATTCTTAATGCCAGTTGAAGACGTATTCTCAATCTCAGGTCGCGGTACTGTTGTGACAGGTCGTATTGAGCGCGGTATTGTTAAAGTGGGTGATGAAATTGAAATCGTAGGTATCAAACCTACACTTAAAACAACATGTACAGGCGTTGAAATGTTCCGTAAGTTACTTGACCAAGGTCAAGCAGGTGACAACGTAGGTGTGTTGTTACGTGGTACAAAACGTGAAGAAGTTGAACGTGGTCAAGTATTAGCTAAATCAGGTTCAATCACACCACATACAAAATTCACTGCAGAGATCTATGTGCTTGGTAAAGATGAAGGTGGTCGTCATACACCATTCTTCAATGGTTACCGTCCACAGTTCTACTTCAGAACAACAGACGTAACAGGCGCTGTTGATTTACCAGCAGGCACAGAAATGGTGATGCCAGGTGACAACGTGTCAATTACAGTAACACTCATTGCACCAATCGCGATGGAAGAAGGTTTACGCTTTGCGATTCGTGAAGGTGGCCGCACAGTAGGTGCTGGTGTTGTTGCTAAGGTGATTGAATAGTTTTAGAGATATATTTTATATTTAGGCCAGTAGCTCAATTGGTAGAGTATCGGTCTCCAAAACCGAGGGTTGGGGGTTCGAGACCCTCCTGGCCTGCCATTAAAAGAAAGAAGTATTAATGACAGATAAGTTAAAAATTGTTTTTTCATTCTTACTTTTTGTAGCAGGAATAGTTGGGTTTTATCTATTAAGTGATCAAGCCTTAGTATTAAGAATACTAGTCATTCTTGTTGGGCTTGGATTAGCAAGTATAGTTTTTTGGAAAACGACTCTTGGTCAAAAAACATTTGGATTTATTAATGAATCCATTGTTGAAGCTAAAAGAGTTGTATGGCCAACAAGAAAAGAAACAATACAGATGACCATTACTGTGTTCATTCTTGTTGCTGTGATGGCAGTTTTCTTGGCATTAGTAGATATAAGTTTTTCATACATGATTAATTGGTTATTGGGACGGGGTTAGTAATGACGATGCGCTGGTATGCTGTCCAAGCTTTTTCTGGATATGAAAAGTTAGTTCAAAAAGGACTTTCTGAAAGAATTGAGCGATCAAATCTTCAGAATCTTTTTGGCGATATTTTGGTACCTGTAGAAGAGGTTATTGAAATGAAAGCTGGCCAAAAAACATTAAGCGAAAGAAAACTATACCCAGGTTATGTTCTCGTTCAAATGGAAATGAATGATGAGAGTTGGCATTTAGTTAAAAGCACGCCGAAGGTAACAGCATTTATTGGTGGAAGCGCCTTAAAACCAACACCAATTAAAGATAAAGAAGTAGAAATTATTTTACAGCGCATGGATGAAAGCAAAACTAATCCAACGCAAAAACTTACTTTCGAAAAAGGTGAATCGATTCGCGTTATTGACGGACCATTTAAAGAGTTCTCAGGAACGATTGAAGATATCAATTACGAAAAAAGCAAACTTAAAGTATCAGTGGTTATTTTTGGTAGAGCAACACCAGTTGAGCTTGAGTTTGGTCAAGTAGAAAAAGAAGTTTAGTAGTACAGCAGTAAAAATTAACTAGGGAGCTTTTTAAAAAAGCGCTTGTACCTAATTTAGGAGAATGAAATGGCAAAGAAAATCGTTGGCTATATAAAGCTACAAATCCCAGCCGGCAAAGCTAACCCAAGTCCACCAGTGGGACCTGCGTTAGGTCAAAGAGGCTTAAACATTATGGAGTTTTGTAAAGCATTTAATGCTGCTACACAAACTTTTGAACCCGGATTACCTATTCCTGTTGTGATTACCGCTTTCGCAGACAAGAGTTTTACTTTTGTTATGAAAACGCCACCCGCATCAATTCTAATTAAGAAAGCAGCGAAATTAGAAAAAGGTTCACCAAGACCGCATACAGATAAAGTTGGAAAAATTACTAGAGCGCAAGCTGAAGAAATTGCTAAAACAAAAATGGCAGATCTTACAGCGGCTGATATGGATGCTGCAGTGCGAACAATCGCAGGCAGTGCGCGAAGCATGGGTATAGAAGTGGAGGGTGTATAAGATGCCATTAAATAAAAGAATTACAACACTAAGATCTAAAGTTGACCGTGATAAATCTTATCCGGCACAAGAAGGTCTTCAACTTGTTAAAGAAACAGCAACGGCAAAATTTGATGAATCAGTAGATGCAGTTATTAATCTAGGGATTGATGCTAAAAAATCTGATCAACTTATTCGTGGTGCATTAGTGCTTCCAAATGGTACAGGCAAAACAACACGTGTTGCAGTATTTGCTCAAGGTGCTGCAGCTGAAGCTGCAAAAGCAGCGGGTGCAGATATTGTTGGGTTTGATGATCTCGCTGAAAAAATTAAAGGCGGCATGATGGATTTTGACGTAGTAATTGCAACGCCAGATGCTATGAAAGTTGTTGGAGCATTAGGACAAGTATTAGGCCCAAGAGGTTTAATGCCAAATCCAAAAGTGGGCACGGTAACACCAGACACAGCTGCAGCAGTTAAAAATGCAAAAGGCGGACAAGTTCAATATAGAACTGACAAGGGCGGTATCGTGCATTGCACTATTGGCCGAGCATCATTCTCTGTTGACCAATTAAAAGGTAATTTAGCAGCATTAATTGATGCAATTAACAAAGCTAAACCACCAACAACAAAAGGTATTTTTGTAAAAAAATTATCGGTTTCTAGCACGATGGGTGCTGGTGTAAGAATCGATTCAGCAAGTTTAGTGTAAAGAATTAAAAGAAAGCGAAAGCTTTTTTAAAAAGAACTTTGGGTTCACTGATACGAAAATATCAGTGAAGCTTTCAAAGACCGTAGGTGCTAACAAGTCTAATTCTAGTGATCTTTTGCTAGAGCCTACGCAGATGGCGGTACCCCTGAAGGATAGCATCCTGATAGAGGTCGCCGTAATGTTGGTATTAAGTTTACTTAATGCTTAATTTAACGGAAGGAGAAGACCTTGAGTCTTAATCTTGAACAAAAAAAGGCAGTGGTTGCTGAAGTTAATAAGCAAATCGCGGGCGCTCAAGCAGTTGTTTTAGCAGAAAACCGAGGTATCGGTGTAAGCGAAATGACAGCGTTAAGAGTTCAAGCCAGAAAATCAGGAGTTTATCTTCGTGTCTTAAAGAACACATTAGTTCGAAGAGCCGTAGATGGAACTGCATTCTCTGACTTAGCCAATGAAATGGTAGGTCCAATAGTTTATGGCATCTCAACTGATCCAGTTGCTGTTGCTAAAGTACTAAATGAATTTGCCAAATCAAACGATAAGTTTGTTATTAAATCAGGAGCAATGCCGAATAAGGTAATGAGCGCTTCAAATATTGAAGCATTAGCATCATTGCCAAGTCGTGAAGAATTACTCGCAAAATTATTGGGAACAATGCAAGCACCGATTGCGAAATTTGTTCGTACGCTTAATGAGGTACCAACAAAATTTGTACGTGGTTTAGCAGCAGTTCGCGATCAAAAACCTGCGTAATTTTTAAACGATTAATTTAAATTTTTTATTAGGAGTATTAAATGGCTATCTCTAAAGCTGAAATTTTAGATGCAGTAAGTGCAATGTCAGTTCTTGACTTGTCAGAACTTATTAAAGATATGGAAGAAAAATTTGGTGTTTCAGCTGCTGCTGCTGCTGTTGCTGTTGCTGCTGCACCTGCTGCTGCTGGCGGCGCTGCTGCTGCAGAAAAAACTGAGTTTACAGTGATGTTGACTGCTTCAGGCGACAACAAAGTAAACGTAATTAAAGCTGTTCGCGAAATTACAGGTCTTGGCTTAAAAGAAGCTAAAGATTTAGTAGACGGCGCACCTAAGCCAATTAAAGAAGGTGTTGCAAAAGCTGCAGCTGATGAAGCACTAGCTAAATTAAAAGAAGCTGGCGCTACAGCAGAACTTAAGTAATGCTAATTAGCATGGCTGACAGCTTGCTGTCAGCCTTTGCTATTTTTTGTTTTAGATAATTAATAGGTTAAAACTTATAAAAATTTATAAAACAATATTCTTAAATATTAAAAGTTTATTGTTTTATGAAAATTACACCAGGAGACGCAATGAGCTATTCCTTTACTGAAAAAAAACGTATTAGAAAAAGTTTTGCTAAAAGAGAGCGTGTGCAAGATATTCCATATTTGCTCACCATGCAGCTTGAATCTTACGCAGCTTTTTTACAAAAAAATACGCATCCTGAACAAAGACTAAGTGAAGGTTTACAGTCTACATTCAATTCAGTATTTCCTATCGTAAGTCACTCTGGCAATGCAAGACTCGATTTTGTTACTTACAATTTAGGTGAAGAAGCGTTTGATGTTAAAGAATGTCAACAGCGCGGATTAACATACGGTGTTCCATTAAGAGTCAAAGTTCGTTTAACTCTCATGGATAAAGAAGCATCAAAACCAACAGTTAAAGAAATTAAAGAACAAGAAGTGTACATGGGCGAGATTCCGCTTATGACAGATAACGGCTCGTTTGTTATTAACGGTACTGAGCGAGTTATCGTATCCCAACTCCATAGAAGCCCTGGTGTATTCTTTGAGCATGATCGAGGTAAAACACATAGCTCTGGCAAATTATTATTTTCTGCAAGAATCATCCCTTATCGTGGTTCTTGGTTAGATTTCGAATTTGACCCCAAAGATTATTTATATTTCCGTGTAGATCGTCGCAGAAAAATGCCGGTCACAATTTTGTTGAAAGCTTTAGGCTATTCACCAGAACAAATTCTAGAAACATATTACGACTTCGATGCATTCAATGTGACTGCAAAATCAATTGAGTTTGAATTAGTTCCTGATCGCTTAAGAGGTGAAATTGCTAAATTTGATATCGCTGATAAAAGAGGAAATGTAATTGTTCAAAAAGACAAACGCATTACTGTTAAACATATTCGCGATATGGAAAAAGCAGGCGTAAATAAAATCACAGTAGATAAAGATTTTATTTTAGGCCGTAAGATTTCAAAAGCAATTGTAGATAAAAATACAGGCGAAGTTATAGCTAATGCAAACGATGAAATCACAGAATCAGTGTTGGATAAATTTATTGAAGTAGGCGTAGGGCAAATTCATACGCTCTATTCAAATGATTTAGATCATGGCGATTATATTTCTCAAACACTTACTTCAGATGAAGTGCCTGATCAATACAGCGCTAAAGTTGCTATTTATCGAATGATGCGACCTGGTGAACCACCAACTGAAGACGCAGTTGAGGCTTTATTTAAAGGATTATTCTTTAATGAAGATCGATATGACTTATCTAATGTAGGTCGTATGAAATTTAATCGCAGAGCACATCCAAAAGTTTTCGAGCAACATGCAAACTGGTTACAAAGATTTTATAAGCGCGTTGGTCCTCAAGGTGAAACTGGTGCAAACATTTTATCAAACGACGATATCTTGGCTGTGATCGGTGTACTTATCGAGTTGCGTAATGGTCGCGGTGAAATAGATGATATCGATCATTTAGGTAATCGAAGAATTCGTTCAGTGGGTGAGCTTGTGGAGAATCAATTTAGAACAGGACTTGTTCGTGTTGAACGAGCTGTTAAGGAAAGATTAAGTCAAGCTGAGGCAGATAATTTAATGCCACACGATTTAATTAATTCAAAACCTATCTCAAGCGCGATTAGAGAATTTTTTGGTTCGTCACAATTATCTCAATTCATGGATCAAACTAACCCATTATCTGAGATTACACATAAACGCAGAGTGTCAGCATTAGGCCCTGGCGGTTTAACAAGAGAGCGTGCTGGCTTTGAAGTGCGTGACGTTCACTCAACACATTATGGACGTGTATGTCCAATTGAAACACCAGAAGGTCCAAACATCGGATTGATTAATTCGCTCGCACTTTATGCAAGAACAAATCAATACGGATTTTTAGAGACACCTTATAGACGTGTTGAAAATGGAAAAGTCACTGCGAAGATAGATTACCTTTCTGCAATTGAAGAAAGTGAATTTGTAATCGCCCAGGCGAATACTGAGCTTGATAATAAAGGACACTTTCAAGACGACTTAATTTCATGTCGTCACCGTAATGAATTTACGATGTCATCAGTAGATCCTATTCAATATATGGATGTGGCGCCTGGACAAATTGTTTCTGTAGCCGCTGCACTTATTCCATTCCTAGAACATGACGATGCAAACCGTGCGCTTATGGGTGCAAACATGCAACGTCAAGCAGTACCTTGCTTAAGAGCAGAGAAAGCTGTTGTAGGTACAGGTATTGAAAGAACAGTAGCAACTGACTCTGGCACAACAGTTCAAGCCAAACGAGGCGGTGTTGTTGATTATGTTGATTCAAGACGTATTGTGATTCGCGTAAACGACGATGAAGCTGCAGATGGAGAAGTTGGTGTTGATATTTACAATCTAACTAAATACACAAGATCAAATCAAAATACTAATATCAATCAAAGGCCACTCGTAAGAATTGGCAACAAGATTGCAAGAGGTGATGTGATTGCTGACGGCGCATCGACTGATGTGGGTGAATTAGCGCTTGGTCAAAATATGCTTGTTGGATTTATGCCATGGAATGGTTATAACTTCGAGGATTCGATTTTAATTTCAGAGCGCGTAGTAGCTGAAGATCGATATACATCAATTCATATTGAAGAGTTATCTGTAGTATCTAGAGATACAAAATTAGGCCCAGAAGAAATTACACGCGATATTTCAAATCTTTCAGAAAGAATGCTTGGAAGACTTGATGAATCCGGCATTATTTATATCGGTGCTGAAGTTGAATCAGGCGATGTGCTTGTAGGTAAAGTGACACCTAAAGGTGAAACACAACTTACACCTGAAGAAAAACTTTTAAGAGCAATCTTTGGTGAAAAAGCTTCTGATGTAAAAGATACAAGTTTGAGAGTGCCATCAGGTATGTCTGGCACAATTATTGACGTTCAAGTATTTACTAGAGAAGGTATTGATAGAGATTCAAGAGCACAACAAATTATTGATGATCAATTAAAACACTTCAAACAAGACTTGGCTGATCAATTAAGAATTGTAGAAGATGATACTTTTGGAAGAATCGAAAGATTACTTACAAACAAAGTTGCAACTGGCGGCCCAAAAGGCTTGAAAAAAGGCGAAAAAATCTCTAAAGATTTTCTAGCTTCAATTAATAGATACGATTGGTTTGATATTCGTTTAGGTAATGACGACGCTTCAAAACAATTAGAAACATTGAAAGATAATTTAGCGGTTGCTAAAGAACAATTCGATAAACGTTTTGAAGAGAAAAAGCGTAAATTAACACAAGGCGACGAACTTCCTCCAGGCGTTCAAAAAATGGTTAAGGTTTACTTAGCTGTGAAACGTAGAATTCAACCTGGCGATAAAATGGCCGGACGTCACGGTAACAAAGGTGTGGTTTCAAAAATCGCTCCTGTAGAAGATATGCCACATATGGCTGATGGCACACCTTTGGATATTGTATTAAATCCATTAGGCGTTCCTTCCCGAATGAACATCGGTCAAATCTTAGAAACCCATCTTGGATGGGCAGCTAAAGGGTTAGGCGTTCGTATTGGCGAAATGTTAAAAGAAGAAGCGAAGATTACTGAAGTTCGTAAATTCTTAGATCAAATTTACAACGATGCTTCTGGTAAAAAAGAAGATATTAAATCATTGAACGATGAAGAAGTTGTAGAGCTTGCCCAACACTTAAAAAATGGTGTTCCATTCGCTACATCAGTATTTGATGGTGCATCTGAATCTGACATTAAATATATGTTAGATCTTGCTTACCCAGATAACGATCCAAAAACAGAACTCTTGCAATTTTCAGCAAATAAAACGCAAGTTAAATTGTTTGATGGTCGCACAGGCGAGGCATTTGAAAGACCTGTCACAGTAGGCTATATGCATGTGCTTAAATTACATCATTTAGTTGATGACAAAATGCATGCTCGTTCAACAGGACCTTACTCTCTTGTAACGCAACAACCTCTGGGCGGTAAAGCGCAATTCGGTGGACAACGTTTTGGTGAGATGGAAGTTTGGGCGCTCGAAGCATACGGCGCTGCTTACACCTTACAAGAAATGTTGACTGTTAAATCAGACGACGTTGCTGGTAGAACTAAAGTATACGAAAACATAGTGAAGGGTGAGCATAAGATTGATGCGGGCATGCCTGAATCATTCAACGTGTTGGTTAAAGAAATTCGTTCACTAGCTATTGATATTGACCTCGATAGAAACTAAGGAGATCACAGATGAAAGCTTTATTAGACCTATTTAAACAGGTTACACAAGAAGAAGAGTTTGATGCAATTAAGATTGCATTAGCATCTCCAGAAAAAATTCGTTCATGGTCTTATGGTGAAGTTAAGAAGCCAGAAACGATTAATTACAGAACATTTAAACCTGAAAGAGATGGTTTATTTTGTGCAAAAATATTTGGACCTATTAAAGACTATGAATGTCTTTGCGGTAAATATAAGCGACTTAAACATCGCGGTGTGATTTGTGAAAAATGTGGCGTTGAAGTTACGCTATCTAAGGTGCGTCGTGAGCGCATGGGCCACATTGACTTAGCAAGTCCAGTTGCGCATATTTGGTTTTTAAAGAGTCTACCAAGTCGTCTAGGTATGGTGCTCGATATCGCTTTAAGAGATATTGAACGCGTTCTTTATTTTGAAGCATTTATTGTTGTTGATCCTGGCATGACTCCTTTAACAAGAGGACAACTTCTTACGGAAGATGACTATCTTGCAAAAGTAGAAGAGTTTGGTGACGAATTCACAGCGGTGATGGGTGCAGAAGCAATTAAAGAATTGCTTAAATCACTTGATATTAATAGTGAAATTGAAAAATTAAGAACTGAATTAGCTGAAACAGGCTCAGAAGCAAAAATTAAAAAAATTGCTAAGCGCTTAAAAGTGCTTGAAGCATTCCAAAAATCAGGTATCAAACCTGAATGGATGATTTTAGAAATTCTTCCTGTACTACCTCCTGAATTAAGACCATTGGTTCCTCTTGATGGCGGAAGATTTGCTACATCAGACCTTAACGATTTGTATCGTAGAGTGATTAACAGAAATAATCGTTTAAGAAGATTATTAGATCTTAAAGCACCAGAAATTATTGTTAGAAATGAAAAGCGTATGTTGCAAGAAGCGGTTGATTCACTTCTTGATAATGGCAGACGTGGCAAAGTTATGACGGGCGCTAATAAACGACCATTAAAATCTCTTGCCGATATGATTAAAGGTAAGGGTGGTCGTTTTAGACAAAATCTTTTAGGTAAGCGTGTTGATTATTCTGGTCGTTCAGTAATTGTTGTTGGACCACAATTAAAACTTCATCAATGTGGTTTACCAAAGAAAATGGCACTTGAATTATTCAAGCCATTTATTTTCCATAAATTAGAAGTATTAGGCCTTTCTACAACTATTAAAGCTGCAAAGAAAAAAGTAGAAGAAGAGGGACCAGAAGTTTGGGATATCTTAGAGGACGTAATTAGAGAGCATCCTGTTTTATTAAACAGAGCGCCAACATTACATCGCTTAGGCATTCAAGCTTTTGAACCTATCTTGATTGAAGGTAAAGCAATTCAATTGCATCCGTTAGTTTGTGCTGCATTTAACGCCGACTTTGACGGTGACCAAATGGCAGTTCATGTGCCTTTATCTCTAGAGGCTCAGATGGAAGCAAGAACCTTAATGCTTGCATCTAATAACGTTTTATCTCCTGCGAATGGTGAACCAATTATTGTTCCATCACAAGATATTGTGCTTGGTCTTTATTACATGACACGAGATAAAATTGCTGCACGTGGTGAAGGTATGAAATTTACTGACGTGGCAGAAGTTCATCGTGCTTTTGATAGTGGCTTAGTTGATATTCATGCGCGCGTAACAGTTCGCATTAAAGAAACTGAATTAGGTTTAGATGGCACAACTACTGACAAAGTAAATCGATATGAAACTACAGTTGGTAGAGCAATACTTTCTGAAATTCTTCCAGCAGGACTTTCTTTTGATTTAATTAATAAAGCATTAAAGAAAAAAGAAATTTCAAAATTAATTAATGCAGGATTTAGACGTGTTGGTATTAGAGAGACAGTAATTCTTGCTGATAAATTAATGTACATGGGTTACACCTATGCGACAAAAGCAGGTATCTCAATCAGTATTCATGACATGCTTGTCCCGCCAGAAAAAGAACAGCTTATTGAAGCTGCTGAATCTGAAGTTAAAGAAATTGAAGATCAATATATTTCAGGTCTTGTGACACAAGGCGAAAGATATAACAAGGTTGTTGATATCTGGGGTCGTGCAGGTGACAAAGTTGCTGATGCAATGATGAAACAACTTAAAGAAGAGCCTGTTAAAAATGATGCCGGTGAAAATGTGAAGGGTAAAGATGGTAAAGATCTTTATCAAGAATCATTTAATGCAATTTATATGATGGCTGATTCTGGTGCGCGAGGATCTGCAGCTCAAGTAAGACAGCTTGCAGGTATGCGAGGCTTGATGGCGAGACCTGATGGCTCAATTATTGAAACACCAATTACAGCTAACTTCCGTGATGGTTTAAATGTGCTTCAATACTTTATTTCTACGCACGGTGCGCGTAAAGGTCTTGCAGATACTGCATTAAAAACAGCTAACTCAGGTTATTTAACAAGACGTTTAGTTGATGTGACGCAGGATCTTGTGGTGACTGAGCATGATTGCGGCACAGAAGATGGTTTAGTTACTAAAGCGCTTGTTAAGGGCGGTGAAGTAGTAGAGCCATTACGCGATCGTATTTTAGGCCGTGTAAACGCGCTTGATATTATGAATCCAGAAAATCAAGAAGTGGTTTATCCAAAAGGTACATTGCTTGAAGAAGATCACGTTGAAAAAATTGATGCACTTGGTATTGATGAAGTCAAAGTAAGAACTGCACTGACTTGCGAGACAAGACATGGTATTTGTTCTCAATGTTATGGTCGCGATTTAGGTCGAGGTAAATTAATTAGCCAAGGTGAGTCTATCGGTGTGATTGCAGCGCAGTCTATCGGTGAGCCTGGTACACAATTAACGATGAGAACCTTCCATATTGGTGGCGCAGTTTCTAGAGCAGCATCAGTGAGCCAAGTTGAAAGTAAATCAAACGGCGTTATTCAATTTACTTCTACAATGCGATATGTAACGAACGCTCGAAATGAGCAGGTAGTTATTTCGCGTAATGGTGAATTAATTATTCAAGATGAAAGTGGTCGCGAAAGAGAACGTCATAAAGTGCCTTATGGTGCAAATCTTGTTGTTCAAGATGGTAAGCCAATTAAGGCCGGCGGTGTTCTTGCAACATGGGACCCACATACACGTCCAATTATTTCTGAATATGCTGGACAAGTTAAATTTGAAAACGTTGAAGAAGGTATTACGGTTGCAAAACAAATTGATGATGTCACAGGCTTATCATCTCTAGTTGTAATCGATCCTAAGCAACGTGCAGGCCAATCAAAAGGCTTGAGACCTCAAATTAAAATTTTAGACACTTCAGGTAATGAAGTTAAATTAGCAGGAAGTGATATATCTGTTAACGTAACTTTCCAACTTGGTTACATCATTACAGTTAAAGATTCTCAAGAAGTTAAAGTGGGCGATGTGATTGCGCGTATTCCACAAGAATCTTCTAAGACAAGAGATATTACCGGCGGTCTTCCAAGAGTTGCTGAGTTATTTGAAGCAAGATCTCCAAAAGATGCAGGTATGTTAGCTGAAAGCACAGGTACAGTTTCATTTGGTAAAGACACCAAGGGTAAACAAAGACTTGTGATTACAGATCTTGAAGGTGTTTCAAAAGAATTTTTAATTCCTAAAGACAAACATGTAACAGCTCATGACGGTCAAGTGGTAACAAAAGGTGAAGTCATTGTTGACGGACCTGCGGATCCACAAGACATTCTTCGCCTTCAAGGCAGAGAAGCTTTAGCAAGATATATCATTGATGAAGTTCAAGATGTGTATAGATTGCAAGGCGTTAAGATTAATGACAAACACATCGAAGTCATTGTAAGACAAATGTTAAGACGCGTTCGTATTACTGATGCAGGTGATACCTCATTTATTCAAGGCGAACAAGTTGAAAGAGCTGAAGTATTAACTGAAAATGAATTGGTGTTGTCACAAGACAAAAAACCAGCAGAATATGAGTATGTGCTTTTAGGTATTACTAAAGCATCATTATCAACAGATTCATTCATTTCAGCTGCTTCGTTCCAAGAAACAACCCGCGTTCTCACTGAAGCTGCAATTTTAGGTAAGCGTGATGACCTAAGAGGGCTCAAAGAGAATGTGATTGTTGGTCGATTAATTCCTGCAGGTACAGGCTTGGCTTATCATGAAACAAGAAAAGCTGCGGCTGCTGGGGAAGATATCGATCCTGTTGAAGTCCCGCTCGATCAGATTGAAGCTCCAATTGAAGAGGCTCAAATTAGCCCTGAAATTGAAGCGCCGACTGAATGATAGGTTGACATTATGCAGGAACCAAAATACAATTTGCGGCTTTTTGAGATCTTCGCGTTCGTCGCGAGATTTCAGAGAGTCATCATCAATAGTAAGTTAGAAATTTAAGGATTTAGGCGATGCCAACAATTAATCAGTTAATTCGTAAACCACGAAAAAAAGTTGAAAGTAAGAGCAAAGTTCCAGCTCTAGAAGCTTCACCTCAAAAAAGAGGTGTGTGTACGCGTGTTTACACAACAACTCCAAAAAAACCAAACTCTGCTTTGCGTAAAGTGGCTAAAGTTCGTCTGACGAACGGTTACGAAGTGATTAGTTATATCGGTGGTGAAGGCCATAATTTACAGGAACACTCTGTAGTTTTATTAAGAGGCGGTCGTGTAAAAGACTTACCAGGTGTTCGATACCATATGGTTCGAGGTAGTTTGGATACTGCCGGTGTTAAAGATCGTAAACAATCTCGATCTAAATACGGCGCTAAACGCCCTAAAGAAGCTTAAGTTTTTAGAATACTAAATTAAGGTAAACAAAATATGCCAAGACGTAGAGAAGTTCCCAAAAGAATCATCCTTCAGGATCCAAAATTCGGAAGCCAAGAGGTTTCTAAATTTGTGAATGTATTAATGACGAGCGGAAAAAAATCCGTTGCCGAAAGATTAATTTACGGCGCATTCGATCAAATTAAAACGAAAAGTGGTAAAGATCCTATTGAAGTATTTTCTCTCGCATTAACGAATTTAAGACCAGTTGTTGAAGTAAAAAGTCGACGAGTAGGTGGTGCTAACTACCAAGTGCCTGTCGAAGTTAGACCTTCAAGACGTGTTGCTTTAGCTATGAGATGGCTAAGAGATGCAGCTCGTAAAAGAGGTGAAAAATCAATGGATTTACGTTTAGCAGCAGAAATTGTAGAAGCTTCAGAAAATAAAGGCGCTGCAATGAAAAAACGTGAAGAAGTTCATAGAATGGCAGAAGCTAATAAAGCGTTCTCACATTTCCGTTTCTAAACATAATAATTAAAAGGTAATTCAAAGTGGCTCGTACAACCCCCATTAATAGATACAGAAATATAGGAATTAGCGCGCATATTGATGCAGGTAAAACTACAACAACTGAGCGTATTCTTTTTTATACAGGGGTAAACCATAAAATTGGTGAAGTGCATGATGGCGCTGCAACCATGGACTGGATGGAACAAGAGCAAGAGCGAGGTATTACTATTACTTCAGCGGCAACAACTTGTTTCTGGAAAGGTATGGCCGGACAATTTGATCAACATCGTATTAATATTATTGATACCCCAGGACACGTTGACTTTACTATCGAAGTAGAGCGATCAATGCGCGTTCTTGATGGTGCATGCATGGTTTACTGTGCGGTAGGTGGTGTTCAACCTCAGTCAGAAACTGTTTGGCGTCAAGCAAATAAATACAAAGTCCCACGTCTTGCATTCGTAAATAAAATGGATAGAGCTGGCGCAAACTTTTTTAAAGTTTACGATCAAATGCGTTTACGTTTAAAAGCAAATCCAATCGCACTTCAAGTACCTATTGGCGCTGAAGAAAAATTTGAAGGGGTTGTTGACCTCGTTAAGATGAAAGCGATTTATTGGGATGATTCATCTCAAGGCATGAAATTTGATTATCGCGATATTCCAGCTGATTTAGTTGATACATGTAAAGAATGGCGCGAAAAAATGGTTGAAGCAGCAGCTGAAGCCAATGAAGAATTAATGAATAAGTACTTAGAAAATGGTGATCTAAGTGAAGAAGAAATTAAAAAAGGCTTACGTCTAAGAACAATTAGTTTTGAAATTGTGCCGATGTTATGCGGCTCAGCTTTTAAGAACAAAGGCGTACAAGCCATGTTGGATGCGGTGATTGAGTATTTGCCTGCACCTACGGATGTACCTCCAGTACCTTGTGAAGATGCTAAAGGTCAACCTACAACTCGCAAAGCTTCTGATGAAGAGCCTTTTGCAGCGTTAGCATTTAAAATTATGACTGACCCTTTTGTGGGCCAATTAATTTTCTTCCGTGTTTATTCTGGCGTAATTAATTCAGGCGATACAATTTACAATCCAATCAAAGGCCGTAAAGAACGTATTGGTCGTATTCTTCAAATGCATGCAAATCAGCGTGAAGAGCTTAAAGAAGTTCGTGCTGGAGATATTGCAGCAGCTGTAGGACTTAAGGAAGCAACGACCGGTGACACATTATGTGATGTCAATAATGAAGTTGTTCTTGAAAGAATGATTTTCCCTGAGCCTGTAATTCACGTTGCAGTTGAACCTAAAACAAAAGCTGACCAAGAGAAAATGGGTATAGCTTTGAATAGACTTGCTCAAGAAGATCCTTCATTTAGAGTTAAGACAGACGAAGAAACAAATCAAACCATTATTTCAGGTATGGGCGAACTTCACTTAGAAATTCTTGTAGACCGAATGAAAAGAGAATTTGGCGTTGAAGCTAATGTAGGCGCACCACAAGTGGCATACAGAGAAGCAATCAAGAAACCAGTTGAAATTGAAGGTAAATTTGTTAAGCAATCTGGCGGTAAAGGTCAATATGGCCATGTATGGCTCAAAATGGAGCCAAACGAAGCCGGTAAAGGTTTTGAATTTATTGATGCAATTAAAGGCGGAACAGTACCACGCGAATTCATTCCTGCTGTTGAAAAAGGATTGCGTGAAACACTTCCTGCAGGTGTAGTTGCTGGTTATCCAGTGGTAGATGTCAAAGTGACTTTGTTTGATGGCTCTTACCATGATGTTGACTCAAACGAAAATGCATTTAAAATGGCAGCTTCGATGGCATTTAAAGACGGAATGCGTAAAGCGGACCCTATCCTTCTTGAGCCTATGATGGCAGTAGAAGTAGAAACTCCAGAAGATTATATGGGCGATGTGATGGGTGACCTTTCATCTAGACGCGGCATGATTCAAGGTATGGAAGATAATGCAACTGGCAAAGTTATTCGCGCCGAAGTTCCATTAGCAGAGATGTTTGGATATTCAACAACGATGCGTTCTTTATCTCAAGGTAGAGCAACATACTCAATGGAATTTAAGCATTACACAGAAGCACCAAGAAACGTAGCAGAAGCAATTGTTAATAAAAAATAAGTTAAAAATCTAAGGATAACATTATGGCAAAAGGCAAATTTGAACGTACCAAACCCCATGTGAACGTTGGCACAATTGGTCACGTTGACCATGGTAAGACAACACTTACAGCGGCAATCACAACGATTCTTGCTAAGAAATTTGGTGGAGAAGCTAAAGCTTACGATCAAATTGATGCGGCGCCAGAAGAAAAAGCACGTGGTATTACAATTAATACAGCACACGTAGAATACGAAACAGCGAATCGCCACTATGCGCACGTTGACTGCCCAGGCCACGCTGACTATGTTAAAAATATGATTACAGGTGCAGCGCAGATGGACGGCGCGATCCTTGTATGTTCAGCAGCTGACGGCCCAATGCCTCAAACACGTGAACATATCCTTTTAGCTCGCCAAGTAGGTGTGCCTTACATCGTGGTCTTCTTAAACAAAGCAGACATGGTGGATGACAAAGAATTATTAGAACTCGTTGAAATGGAAGTACGTGACCTTTTAACGAAGTATGACTTCCCAGGCGACAAAACTCCGATCGTGATGGGTTCTGCAAAATTAGCACTCGAAGGTGACCAATCTGAAATTGGTGAACCATCAATCTTTAAATTAGCTGAAGCACTTGATAGCTATATCCCAACACCAGAACGTGCAATCGACGGTGCATTCTTAATGCCAGTTGAAGACGTATTCTCAATCTCAGGTCGCGGTACTGTTGTGACAGGTCGTATTGAGCGCGGTATTGTTAAAGTGGGTGATGAAATTGAAATCGTAGGTATCAAACCTACACTTAAAACAACATGTACAGGCGTTGAAATGTTCCGTAAGTTACTTGACCAAGGTCAAGCAGGTGACAACGTAGGTGTGTTGTTACGTGGTACAAAACGTGAAGAAGTTGAACGTGGTCAAGTATTAGCTAAATCAGGTTCAATCACACCACATACAAAATTCACTGCAGAGATCTATGTGCTTGGTAAAGATGAAGGTGGTCGTCATACACCATTCTTCAATGGTTACCGTCCACAGTTCTACTTCAGAACAACAGACGTAACAGGCGCTGTTGATTTACCAGCAGGCACAGAAATGGTGATGCCAGGTGACAACGTGTCAATTACAGTAACACTCATTGCACCAATCGCGATGGAAGAAGGTTTACGCTTTGCGATTCGTGAAGGTGGCCGCACAGTAGGTGCTGGTGTTGTTGCTAAGGTGATTGAATAGTTTTTTAAAAATTAATACCGCAAGGTATTCGCTCTTTGGAAAGGTAGTAAAAAATGCAAAGTCAGAAAATTCGTATACGTTTGAAAGCGTTTGATTATCGTTTAATCGATCAATCAGCTCAAGAAATCGTTGAAACCGCAAAAAGAACAGGTGCTGTTGTTAAAGGACCTGTCCCACTACCTACTCGAATTGAAAGATTCGATATTTTAAGATCGCCACATGTGAATAAGACATCACGCGATCAATTTGAAATAAGAACTCATCAAAGATTGATGGATATCTTAGATCCTACAGATAAAACAGTGGATGCTTTAATGAAGCTTGATTTAGCTGCTGGGGTTGATGTAGAAATTAAGTTGTAAAAGTTTAAAGCGTTAGGTATAATTCCGCGCTCTTTGTAGAAATCGGTCAATTGTAATCGGTTTCGTTTAATAATAATAATTTAAGGATACGATCATGAGCTTAGCGCTTATTGGTCGCAAAGTTGGTATGACAAGGGTGTTTACAGAGGATGGCACTAGCATTCCTGTAACGGTACTTGAAGTTTTACCTAACCGCGTGACACAGATCAAAACAATCGCTTCGGATGGCTATACTAGCCTCCAATTAGCCTATGGTGCGACAAAAGCTACCAAGCTTGATAAAGCACTTACAGGACATTACGCTAAAGCAGGTGTAACAGCAGGTACTGGATTACACGAAACTGCAATCAAAGAAGAAGATGTAGCGAATTTCCCTTTAGGCACGAATATCACAGTAGAAAACTTCAAAGAAGGCCAGCTTGTTGATGTCACAGGTACATCAATTGGTAAAGGCTATGCTGGTGTTATTAAAAGATATCACTTCAGCTCAAATCGTGCATCACACGGTAACTCAAGATCACACAATGTTCCAGGTTCAATCGGTATGGCTCAAGATCCAGGCCGAGTTTTCCCAGGTAAACGCATGTCTGGTCATTTAGGTGCTGTGAAAGTTACAACACAGAATTTAGAAATCGTTCGTGTAGACGCTACAAAAAATTTAATCCTCATTAAAGGAGCAGTTCCAGGCTCTAAAGGCGGCGATGTTTTAGTTCGTGCAGCTGTGAAAGTGAGCAAATAATGGAATTAAAATTACTCGATAAAAACGGAAAAGCCGCTAAGAAAAGCGTTACAGTTTCTGACGCATTATTTGGCCGTGAATTCAATGAGGCTCTTGTTCATCAATTAGTTGTGGCATACATGGCTAATGCGCGCGTTGCAACACGCTCACAAAAAACAAGAGGCACTGTAAAACATAGTACTCGCAAACCTTACGCACAAAAAGGTACAGGTAATGCACGTTCTGGTATGACTTCAAGCCCTATATGGCGTGGAGGCGGTAGAACATTCCCAAATTCACCTGATGAAAATTTCTCTCACAAAATGAATCGAAAAGCATACCGTGTAGGTATGAGATCTATTTTGTCTGAATTAGTAAGACAAGAGAGATTAAGTATCGTTGAGGAATTTAAAGTAGAGACACCAAAAACAAAACAACTCGTCGATAAAATTAAAGACATGGGATACACACAAGGTGTTTTAGTTTTAACGGATGCGTTTGATGAAAATCTATACTTATCATCAAGAAATTTAACTAACGTAATGGTTGTAGAAGCGCAATATGCTGACCCAGTAAGTTTAGTTCAGTTTCCAAATGTAGTAGCTACAGCTGGTGCACTTAAAAAACTTGAGGAGATGCTAGCGTGAGTCAAATAGTCCATACACAAGATCGTATTATTCAAGTTATTTTAGCGCCACAAATTACTGAGAAAGCAACATTTGTTGCTGACAAACATAATCAAGTGGCATTCAAAGTAAGAACTGATGCGACTAAGTCAGAAATTAAAGCTGCTGTTGAATTAATGTTTAAAGTTGAAGTGAAGGCTGTGACATTACTCAACGTAGGTGGCAAGGTAAAAAGAGCAGGCCGTTCATTTGGTAAAAGAAATGATTGGAAAAAGGCTTATGTAAGTCTTAAGCCAGGCCAAGAGATTAATTTTGCGAGCGGTGAATAAGGATAAAAAATGGCTTTAGTTAAAGTAAAACCAACCTCCCCAGGAAGACGCGCAGTTGTTAAGGTCGTTAACCCTGACCTACATAAAGGTAAACCTTTCGCACCTTTACTCGAAAAAAAGAATAAACATGCTGGAAGAAATAGCCGTGGCGTTATTACTATTCGTCATCATGGCGGCGGTCATAAACAACATTATCGAATGATTGATTTCAAGAGAAATAAAGATGGCATTCCTGCAAAAGTAGAACATCTTGAATACGATCCAAATAGAACTGCAAATATCGCACTTCTTTTATATGCAGATGGTGAAAGAAGATACATCATTGCTCCTAAGGGTGTAGCTGTCGGTGCTGAATTAATTAGCGGCTCTGAAGCACCTGTTAAAAATGGTAATGCAATGCCATTAAGAAATATTCCTGTAGGTAGCACAATTCATTGTATCGAATTACAACCTGGCAAAGGCGCACAAATGGCGCGTTCTGCTGGAACTTCTGTACAGCTTTTAGCAAGAGAAGGTACATATGCTCAGTTAAGACTTCGTTCAGGTGAAGTAAGAAAAGTACATGTAGATTGCAAAGCAACTTTAGGCGAAGTCGGTAACGAAGAACATTCTCTTAGATCTATCGGTAAAGCAGGTGCTATGAGATGGAGAGGCGTTAGACCAACAGTGCGCGGTGTGGTTATGAACCCTGTCGATCACCCTCATGGTGGTGGTGAAGGAAAAACTGCGGCTGGTATGCATCCAGTAAGCCCTTGGGGAACTCCAACTAAAGGCTATCGAACAAGAACAAATAAACGTACTGACAATATGCGCGTCAGTCGTCGTCCAGCGAATAAGAGGTAATAGATATGGCACGTTCAGTTAAAAAAGGACCATTCATTGATGCACACTTGGCTAAGAAAGTTGAAGTTGCTTCAGGTAATCGTGATCGCAAACCAATTAAAACTTGGTCAAGAAGATCAACGATCTTACCTAACTTCATTGGTCTTACCATTGCAATTCATAATGGCAAACAACATGTACCTGTATTAATTACAGAAAATATGATTGGACATAAATTAGGCGAATTCGCATTAACAAGAACCTTTAAAGGTCACGCTGCTGATAGAAAGGCTAAGGTATAAAAATGGCTACTGAAGTTTCAGCTGTTCTTAAAGGCGTTCGTTTATCACCTCAAAAAGCAAGATTAGTTGCTGATTTAGTAAGAGGAAAAAAAGTAGATTACGCACTCAATATTCTTAATTTCAGCCCAAAAAAAGGCGCTGAAATTATTAAGCGAGTTGTGGAGTCTGCAATTGCAAATGCTGAACATAATAATGGGGCTGATATAGATGAATTGTTTATCAAAACAATTTATGTTGATAAAGGCATTATTTTAAAACGTATCCGTGCTCGCGCTAAAGGTCGTGCAGGGAAAATCACAAAACCAACTTGTCACATTAAAGTGACAGTCGGTAACTAAAGAGAAAAAAATATGGGTCAAAAAATTCATCCAATTGGTTTCCGCTTAAGTGTTCAAAAAAATTGGACATCACGTTGGTATGCTAATAGTAAAAATTTTCCTGCGATGTTAAATAATGACATCAAGGTTAGAGAATTTTTAAATAAGAAGTTAGCAAATGCTGCGGTAAGTAAAATTCTTATTGAGCGTCCTGCGAAAAATGCAAAGATTACAATTTATTCAGCAAGGCCTGGCATTGTAATTGGGAAAAAAGGTGAAGATATTGAAACATTAAGATCAAGTTTACAAGCGCTTATGGGTGTTCCAGTTCATTTGAACATTGAAGAGGTGCGTAAACCAGAAATCGACGCTACGCTTATTGCACAAAGTATCGCGCAACAATTAGAAAAACGTGTGATGTTTAGACGTGCAATGAAAAGAGCAATGCAGAATGCAATGAGACTTGGTGCTCAAGGCATTAAAATTATGAGTTCTGGCCGTTTAAATGGTATCGAAATTGCAAGAACAGAATGGTATAGAGAAGGCAGAGTGCCTCTTCATACACTTAGAGCTGACATAGATTACGGTGTTGCCGAAGCAAAAACAACTTACGGAATTATTGGTATTAAAGTATGGGTCTTTAAAGGCGAGTTATTTGAAGACAATACAAAAGACACTTCACAGTCATTAGATGCTGCAAATCCAGCAATTGAAAAAACAGCTGAAGAAAAAAAACCAAGAAAACCAAGAGTTAAAAAAGAAGAAACAACGGCACAAGAGCCAGAAAAAAAAGTGAGAAAGTCGAGGGCTAAAGATGTTACAACCGGCTAGACAAAAATTTCGTAAGATGCAAAAAGGCCGAAATAAAGGCATTGCAACGACAGGAAATAAAGTAAGTTTTGGTGATTTCGGTTTGAAGGCTATTGGACGTGGTCGTCTAACGGCGCGTCAAATTGAAGCTGCACGTCGAGTGATGACACGTCACATTAAACGTGGCGGCCGTGTATGGATTCGTATTTTCCCAGATCAACCAATTTCAAAAAAACCTGCTGAAGTTCGTATGGGTAATGGTAAAGGTAGTACAGAGTACTACGTAGCTCAAATCCAGCCTGGAAAAATGTTATATGAAATGGACGGAGTAACTGAAGCATTAGCGAGAGAAGCATTTAAATTAGCAGCAGCTAAGCTTCCAATCGAAACAACCTTTATTACTCGTCACATCGGAGGCTAATATGAAAACAGCTGATTTAAGAAAAAAGACAACCGAAGAATTAGGTACCGAGTTATTGGAGCTAAGAAGAGCTCAGTTCTCATTGAAAATGCAATTGGCAACTCAACAATTAAACAAGGTTGATCAAATTGCGAAAATTAAACGTGATATCGCAAGAGTTAAAACAGTTCTTGGCGAGAAAGTTAAACAGGCTTAAATATGACTGATACAAAAAAAGTTGTTAGAACCTTTACGGGCAGAGTTGTAAGCGACAAGATGGATAAGACAGTAACTGTATTAGTTGAAAGAAAAGTAAAGCATCCTTTGATTGGCAAAGTGATTGTTAAGTCGAATAAATTTCATGCTCATGATGAAAAAAATGAAAGCAAGGAAGGTGATTTGGTTGTTATTACAGAAAATCGTCCTATTTCAAAAACTAAAACATGGGTCGTTAGTAAAATAGTTACAAAGGCAGTTCAGGTTTAGTTTTAAGAAGTTGAGATTAAGAAGTAAATAGCATATAATGCGAGACTTTTTTGGGGTTCATAAACTATAAGTTTATAAGCTAACCCCCCAATACTGACCGTAGTATATCGGCTAATTTAAAAGCTGGCTTTAGTAATAACGGATTAAGTTGGAGATAAATTCATGATTCAAATGCAGTCAAGATTAGAAGTTGCTGACAATACTGGCGCACGCTCAGTAATGTGCATTAAGGTATTGGGCGGCTCAAAACGACGTTATGCAAGTATTGGTGACATCATCAAAGTGAGTATTAAAGACGCAGCTCCTAGAGGCAGAGTAAAAAAGGGAGAAGTTTATAGTGCGGTTGTTGTGAGAACAGCAAAAGGCGTTAGAAGACCTGATGGCTCTTTAATTAAATTTGATGCAAATGCAGCCGTTCTTTTAAACAGTAAATTTGAACCTATTGGAACACGTATTTTTGGACCTGTGACTCGCGAATTGAGAACAGAACGGTTCATGAAGATTGTTTCATTAGCACCAGAAGTTTTATAGGAGTATACGGATGAATAAGATTCGTAAAGGTGACAAAGTCATTTTAAATACAGGTAAAGATAAAGGTAAGCAAGGCGTTGTTTTAAGTGTTCTTAAAACAGGCCATGTTGTGGTTGAAGGTTTAAATATAGTGAAAAAACATACCAGACCTAATCCTGCAAAGAATATTCAAGGTGGAATCGTAAGTAAAGAAATGCCGCTTAATATTTCTAACGTTGCTTTACTTAATAACTTGACTCAAAAAGCTGACAGAGTCGGAATTAAAAAATTAGACGATGGCAAGAAAATCCGTGTTTTCAAATCAAACAACGAAGCAGTTGACGCATAGGAAAAGAAATGGCTCGATTAAAAGAATTTTATAAAACAGAAGTCATTAAAAAAATGACTGAACAATTTGGTTATACATCACCAATGCAAGTGCCTAGAATTGAAAAGATTACTTTGAATATGGGCGTAGGTGAGGCAGTAGCTGACAAGAAAATCATGGAGCATGCTGTTGGCGACATGGAAAAAATTGCTGGTCAGAAAGCTATTGTTACAAAAGCTAAAAAATCAGTGGCAGCGTTTAAGATTCGTGATGATTATCCGGTAGGTTGTAAAGTGACTCTTCGCAGAGATCGCATGTATGAATTCCTAGATCGACTCGTCACAATCGCAATCCCACGAATTAGAGACTTTAGAGGTATTTCTGCTAGATCATTTGATGGTCGTGGAAATTACAACATGGGTGTTAAAGAGCAGATTATTTTTCCTGAAATTGAATACGACAAAATCGATGCATTAAGAGGGATGAATATCACAATTACAACGACAGCAAAAACTGACGAAGAAGCAAAAGCATTATTATCTGCGTTCAGTTTTCCATTTAGAAACTAGGTTTAGACTATGGCTAAAATGTGCATGACAGAACGCGAATTAAAACGACGCAATATGGTTGAGAAATTTAAAGCCAAACGCGCCGCTTTAAATGAAATTATTTCTGATATCAACGCATCTTCAGAACAAAAACAAGAAGCGAGACAGAAATTACAAAGTTTACCCCGCAATTCAAGTCCAGTTAGATTAAGAAATCGCTGTTCTCTAACAGGTCGTCCAAGAGGCGTATACAGCAAGTTCGGGATTGGTCGAAGTAAATTAAGAGATTTAATGATGCGAGGCGAAGTGCCTGGCGTGATTAAAGCAAGTTGGTAATAGGAGAAAAATAATATGAGTATGAGCGATCCAGTTGCCGATATGCTAACCAGAATTAGGAATGGTCAAGGTACTAATAAAGTATCTATCACCATGCCTGCATCTAAATTAAAAAAAGCTATCGCAAATGTTTTAAAAGATGAAGGCTACATTGAGAATTTTGCTGAACACGAAGTTCAAGGCAAGCCAGTATTAAATATTGAATTGAAATACTATGCTGGCAGACCTGTTATTGAAAAGATTGAAAGAGTAAGTAAGCCAGGTTTACGTGTTTATAAAGCAAGCGAAAGTATTCCAGAAGTAATGAATGGTCTTGGTGTTGCAATCGTGTCGACATCTAAGGGAGTTATGACAGATAGAAAAGCAAAAGCTGCCGGTATTGGCGGCGAAGTGCTTTGCTATGTGGCTTAAGGAGAGAATATATGTCACGTATAGCTAACGCACCCGTAACGATTCCTCCTAAAGTAGAGGTTTCAATTAGCGATTTGAATATTTCAATCAGTGGACCGATGGGTAAATTAAATCAGTTCATCACACCTAACGTTAAATTAAATAACGATGGGCAAGCAATTACATTCGCAGCAGCTGACGAGTCTCAGCAAGCAAATGCAATGGCTGGAACTATGCGAGCACTTGTTGCAAACATGATGAAAGGTGTTTCTGAAGGATTCGTAAGAAAATTAACTTTAATTGGTGTTGGATACAAAGCTCAAGCACAAGGTGCAAACCTTAATCTTGATTTAGGTTTTTCACATCCAGTAAATTACAAAATGCCTGAAGGCATTAAAGTTGAAACACCAAGTCAAACTGAAATTATTTTAAAAGGTTCTGACAAACAATTAATAGGTCAAGTTGCTGCTCAAATTAGAGCATATCGACCACCAGAACCATACAAAGGTAAAGGCGTTCGCTATTCAGATGAGAACGTTATTATCAAAGAAACTAAGAAAAAATAAAGGCTGAGATATGTATAATTCGAATCCCCGTTTACGTCGCGCCAAAAAGACACGAGCAAAAATCGCTGAGCTTCAAGTGACAAGATTAAGTGTTCATAGAACGAACACAAATATTTATGCACAAATCATAAGTGCTGGCGAGAATAAAGTTTTAGCAAGCGCCTCTTCTCTTGAAGCAGATATTAAAAAAACTTTAAAGAATGGCGGCAATATTGAGGCGGCAGCTCAAATTGGTAAACGCATTGCTGAAAAAGCAAAAAAAATCGGTATTACAAGTGTGGCATTTGATAGATCAGGTTATCGCTATCACGGCAGAGTTAAAGCTTTAGCAGATGCTGCTAGAGAAAACGGCTTGTCTTTCTAACCCAACAATTTAAATAGGTCAAAACATGGCAAAAGATTTAGAAAATCAACAAACGCAAACAGACGGTTTAAGAGAAAAAATGATTGCTGTAAACCGCGTTACTAAAGTAGTTAAAGGCGGCCGAATCATGAGTTTTGCTGCGTTAACTGTTGTAGGTGATGGAGACGGTTCAGTTGGTATGGGTAAAGGTAAAGCAAGAGAAGTGCCTGTAGCTGTTCAAAAAGCAATGGATGAAGCTAGAAGAGGCATGCTTAAAGTAAAACTAAATAATGGAACTTTGCAACATGCGGTGATGGGTGAGCATGGTGCTGCAAAAGTATTCATTCAGCCCGCTTCAGAAGGTACAGGGATTATTGCTGGTGGTGCAATGAGAGCGATTTTCGAAGTGATGGGTATTACAAATGTTTTAGCAAAATGTATTGGTTCAACGAATCCTTACAACGTTGTGAGAGCAACATTAAATGGACTTGAGTCAATGAATACACCTGCTGAAATTGCCGCTAAACGTGGTAAATCAGTAGAAGAAATTAGAGGCTAAGAAAATGGCAAAGACAAAAAAAGAAATCACAGCTGGTTTAAAAGTTACATTAATTAAAAGTTTAATTGGTAGAACTGAACCTCACCGTGCAACGGTTAAAGGATTAGGTCTTAGAAGATTGCATCATACAGTTGAATTGCAAGATACTCCTGCGATTCGAGGCATGATCAATGCAGTGAATTATTTACTTAAAGTCGAAAAGATATAAAGAGAAATTATGAAACTAAATACATTAAAACCAGCAGTTGGTTCTAAAAAAGTAGCAAGACGTGTTGGCCGAGGTATTGGTTCTGGTCTTGGGAAAACGGCTGGACGTGGCCATAAAGGTCAAAAATCTAGAGCCGGTGGATTCCATAAAGTCGGTTTTGAAGGCGGCCAAATGCCGATTCAAAGACGTCTGCCAAAACGCGGATTTAAATCATTAACGCAAAAATTAACTGCACGTGTTAGAACAAATGAACTCAATTTAGTTGAATCAGACAATATTGATTTGCTCGTATTAAAGTCAGCTAAATTAATTTCTGATAATGCAAAAACAGCAAAAGTTTATTTATCTGGCGAAGTAAAAAGAAAATTAACAATCCAAGGTTTATTGCTAACTAAGGGCGCTCGTGCTGCAATTGAAGCGGCAGGCGGAAAAGTAGTAGAAGTTTGAGAATTTAATTTTGGCTCAAGATAATCTATTAGGTGCTTTTGGCAAGACAAGCGAATTAAAAAGTCGCATATTGTTTTGTTTAGGTGCGATTGTTGTATATAGACTTGGTGCTCATATTCCAGTACCTGGAATTGACCCGCTTGTGCTTAAAAAATTATTTGATTCACAAAGTGGCGGCATCTTGGGAATGTTTAATATGTTCTCTGGAGGCGCATTAAAAAGATTTACGTTATTTGCATTAGGGATCATGCCTTATATTTCAGCATCGATCATTATGCAATTGTTAACAGTAGTATCGCCTCAACTCGAGCAACTTAAAAAAGATGGCGAAGCAGGTAGAAGGTTAATAACAAAATATACGAGATACGGCACGGTGATTTTGGCCGCATTTCAGGCGCTTGGTATTTCGATTGCGCTTGAGTCTCAACCAGGATTGGTTCTTGATCCCGGTTTAGCTTTTAGACTCACAACAGTTGTAACTTTAGTAAGTGGAACAATGTTCCTTATGTGGTTGGGTGAGCAAATTACTGAAAGAGGCATTGGTAATGGAATCTCAATCATTATTTTCTCAGGCATTGTGGCTGGGTTGCCTCATGCAGTGGGAAGTACGCTTGAGCTAGCTAGAACGGGTGCGTTTTCAATACCGTTAGTTTTCTTCTTGTTTGCAGCAACTATTTTAGTAACAGCGCTGGTTGTTTTTGTTGAAAGAGGCCAGAGAAAAATTACTGTTAATTATGCAAAAAGACAAGTTGGCAATAAGTTATACGGAGGTCAAACCTCTCATTTGCCTTTGAAATTGAATATGGCGGGCGTAATCCCACCTATTTTTGCATCAAGTATTATTTTATTTCCAGCGACTTTGGCTGGATGGTTTGGATCTAGTGAAAAGATGTTGTGGCTAAAGGATATCGGAGCTGCAATTTCACCAGGACAACCTATTTATATTTTTCTATTCGCGGTAGCGATAGTGTTTTTCTGCTTTTTTTATACTGCTTTGGTTTTTAATCCAAAGGAAACAGCAGATAACTTGAAAAAAGGTGGTGCGTTTGTTCCTGGGATTAGACCGGGTGAACAAACTGCAAAATATATCGACCAGATTATGGGTAGATTAACTTTAGTAGGCGCTGTGTACATAACGCTCGTGTGTTTATTGCCAGAGTTTTTAATACTTAAGTTTAATGTTCCTTTTTATTTTGGAGGTACATCGTTATTAATTATTGTAGTCGTAACGATGGATTTTATGACCCAGGTTCAATCTCATCTGATGTCATATCAGTATGAGGGATTGCTTAAGAAAGCTAACTTTAAAGGTGGCGCTAATGCGCTTAGATAACCTTTAATCAATGGCAAAAGAAGACACAATTGAGATGCAAGGGGAGATTATAGAAAATCTTCCAAATGCAACTTTTAGAGTTAAGTTAGAAAATGACCATGTTGTATTAGGTTATATTTCAGGAAAAATGCGTATGAATTATATTCGTATTCTTCCGGGAGATAAGGTGACTGTAGAAATGACGCCTTATGATTTAACCAGAGCAAGAATTACGTTCAGGGTTAAATAAGTAATATTAATTAAAATTTAAGAGGTATAAAAATGAGAGTTCGTGCATCCGTAAAAACATTATGCCGAAACTGTAAAGTTGTCAGAAGAAGAGGTGTTGTGAGAGTAATTTGCTCAGATCCTCGACATAAGCAACGACAAGGATAAGGGTAGGTTGTTAATTGTTAAAAATTCAACAACCTGTTAAAATATAAGGCTTTTTATTTAATTTGCCATTTTTTTTGGAGTAAGTTATGGCTCGTATTGCTGGGGTAAATGTACCCGATCATCAACATGCAGAAATTGCTTTAACAGCAATTTATGGCATTGGAAGAAATACCGCAAAGAAAATTTGTGTTGCGGCGGGAATCATTGCGACTGCTAAATTAAAAGATTTGAACGATGCTGACGTAGAAAAGCTTCGTGATCAGGTAGCAAAAATTAAGGTTGAAGGTGACTTACGAAGAGAAGTCACAATGAATATTAAACGATTAATGGATCTTGGTTGTTATCGAGGCGTAAGACACAGAAGAGGTCTTCCAGTAAGAGGCCAAAGAACTAAAACGAATGCAAGAACAAGAAAAGGCCCTGTTAAAGCAATTAAACAGGCTAAATAAAAAAGGTTTGAGGATTATTTATGGCAACAAAAGCTAATGTTCGTGTAAAAAAGAAAGTTAAGAAAAACGTAGCAGAAGGTATAGCTCACGTTCACGCATCTTTCAATAACACAATCATCACAATTACAGACAGACAAGGTAACGCATTATCTTGGGCAACATCTGGCGGTGCTGGATTTAAGGGCTCAAGAAAAAGTACACCTTTTGCAGCACAAGTTGCAGCTGAAGCAGCAGGTAAAGCAGCTCAAGAGTGTGGTGTAAAAAATCTTGAAGTAAAAATTAAAGGACCAGGCCCTGGAAGAGAATCCGCAGTGCGCGCACTTAATGCTGCAGGATTTAAAATCACAAGCATTCAAGATGTGACGCCAGTTCCACACAATGGTTGCCGTCCACCTAAGAAAAGAAGAATTTAATAAGTTGAGCATTGAATTGCTCATTGAAACAGGAGAGTTATTTTGGCAAGAAATCTAGATCCTAAATGTCGTCAATGTAGAAGAGAAGGTGAAAAACTTTTTCTTAAAGGCGAAAAATGTTTTACTGACAAATGCGCTATTGAAAAGCGTAATTTTCCTCCTGGCCAACACGGACAAAGAAGAGCGAGTCGTTTATCAGATTATGGCGTTCAGTTAAGAGAAAAACAAAAACTCAGAAGAATTTATGGAATCTTAGAAGCGCAATTTAGAAGTTACTATGCTGAAGCGGAAAGAAAAAAAGGCATTACCGGCGAAAATCTTTTACAGCTTTTAGAATGCAGATTAGATAATGTTGCGTATCGTATGGGTATCGGCGCTTCGCGTACAGAAGCCAGACAAATCGTAAGACACAACAGTCTTTTAGTAAACGGTCAAAGAGTAAATATCCCTTCCTATCAAGTGAAGCCAGGCGATGTGCTCTCAGTTGCAGAAGCATCTAAGCAACAATTAAGAATTAAAGGTTCGATTGAAGCTGCAGAGCAAAGAGGTTTTCCAGAGTGGATTGAGGTTGACGTAAAAGGCCTTAAAGGTACATTCAAAAACAAACCACTACGTGATGATTTACCTGCAACAATCAATGAATCACTCGTTGTTGAGCTCTATTCAAAATAATTAAATAAGAATTATTGATAAGGATACATAATGCAAAATAGTCCTACAGAATATTTAAAACCAAGAATTGTAAATGTTGAAGTTATAAACCCAGTAAGAGCTCGCGTTACTCTTGAGCCTATGGAAAGAGGTTTTGGCTTTACTTTAGGTAATGCATTAAGACGTGTTTTATTGTCCTCAATTCCTGGCTATGCAATTACTGAAGTGAAAATTGATGGCGTAGTTCATGAGTATTCAACTTTAGACGGTGTGCAAGAAGACGTAGTTGATATTCTCTTAAATTTAAAAGGCGTTGCATTAAAGCTTCATAATAAATCTGAGACAATCCTCACATTAAATAAAACTACTGAAGGCCCGGTAACAGCTGCTGATTTTGAAACAAACCATGATGCTGAAATTATTAATCCAAATCATTTAATTGCGCATCTTACAAAAGGCGGAAAATTAAATCTAGAGGTTAAGGTTGAAATGGGTAGAGGATATCAGCCTGTTCCAGCAAGAAGAAAATCAAATCAAGAAGATAAAACTTTAGGTTTTATCATGGTAGATGCTTCTTTCAGTCCAATCAATAAAGTAAGTTATTTTGTTGAGAGTGCTCGTGTAGAACAAAGAACAGACTTAGACAAATTAATCATGGACGTTGAAACTAATGGCGTTATTGATGCTGAACAAGCAATTAGAGACGCTGCTCGAATTTTAATGGGACAACTTTCTGTATTTGCAAACTTAGAAAGCGCTCTAACTGAAGTGGAAGTTAAACAAGCGCCTCAAGTTGACCCGGTTTTATTAAGACCCGTTGATGATCTAGAACTCACTGTAAGATCAGCAAACTGTTTAAAAGCGGAAAATATTTATTACATTGGCGATCTAATTCAACGAAGTGAAAATGAACTTTTAAAGGCTCCAAATCTTGGAAGAAAATCACTTAATGAGATTAAAGATGTTCTTGCTTCTAAAGGTTTAACTTTAGGTATGAAGTTAGAAAATTGGCCTCCAGCAGGTTTAGAAAAAGCGTAATTATTAAATAAGAAAAATTTGAGGGTAAGAGTATGCGTCACGCAAATGGTCATAGAAAACTAAACAGAACGAGCAGTCATCGACAAGCAATGTTGAGAAATATGGCTACCTCCTTGTTAAAAAATGAGATTATTAAAACTACATTACCTAAAGCTAAAGAACTTAGAAAAGTAGCTGAACCGCTTATTACATTAGCAAAAAATGCAACTTTATCTAATAGACGTTTAGCTTTTAGTCGCTTAAGAGATAGAGATATTGTGACTAAATTATTTGCTGAGTTAGGCCCACGATATAACACAAGAAAAGGTGGCTATTTAAGAATATTGAAGTGTGGTTTCCGAGACGGAGATAATGCGCCTATGGCCTTTGTTGAGCTTGTAGATAGACCTATTGTTGAGGTTTCGACACCAGCCCCTAAAGAAGAGGCAGTAGCAGAATAATAAAGTATTCTCGTATAAAAAAAGCCAGCTTTAGCTGGCTTTTTTATTGTCTTTATTTAAAGCTTAAAAATTATTTGATTTTAGCTTCTTTGTAAACAACATGTTTTCTAACAACAGGATCAAACTTTTTGATTTCCATTTTGTCAGGCATTGTTCTTTTATTTTTTGTTGTTGTGTAGAAATGCCCAGTACCAGCACTAGACTCTAATTTGATTTTTTCACGCATATATATTCCTTAAATTTTCTGGCCAGCTGCACGCATTTTTTTAACAATAGCATCAATGCCTAGCTTGTCGATTGTTCTTAGCGCAGCATTAGTAATTCTCATTGAAACCCAACGATTCTCAGTTTCAACCCAAAATTTACGGTTTTGTAAATTAGGTAAAAAGCGTCTTTTGGTCTTGTTATTGGCATGAGATACGTTGTTTCCTGACATTGGTTTTTTGCCGGTTAATTGACATACGCGAGCCATAATTTAAATCCTTTATTTGTTACAATAATTTCGAAAAAGAGTGCTATTAAACCACATAACCCACTGTCTTTTCAAGTGAATTCGTTAGTTTTTACCTGTACTTCCAAAGCCACCTTCGCCTCGTTCAGTCTCGGGAAATTCGGCTACCAGGTTAAATTTGGCCTGGATAACGGGGACAATCACAAGCTGGGCGATACGCTCCATAGGATTGAGCAGAAAGGCATTCTCGCCACGATTCCAGCAAGAAACTAGCAATTGACCTTGGTAATCTGAGTCAATTAAGCCCACCAAATTACCTAAAACAATCCCGTGTTTGTGACCTAAACCCGATCTGGGAAGAATAAGGGCTGCATAAGCGGGGTCTTTAATAAAAATAGAAATACCAGTAGGTATAAGAAAGGTTTCGCCAGGATTAATTGTTTGTACGTGTTCAGTACATGCACGAAGATCGAGACCTGCTGAACCTGGTGACGCATAATTAGGTAACATTTCCTCGATACGTTTATCCAAAATTTTAAAATCAATAATTAGGCTCATATTATTTATCCGAATGTATACGATGAGCTATTTCTTTCAAAATAGCTTTTGCTGCAACTATTTTATTTGATTTTGGTACATCAATAACATTGTTTTTATCAACTATTGAAATCTTTGTATCTTCAAGACCCATAGATTCATGAATTAAATTAGCCACAATTAAATCTAAATTTTTTGCCTTCAATTTTTTTTGTGCATTCTCAATGAGATTTTCATTTTCTGCTGCAAAGCCTACTTTAAAGATTTTATTTTTAGATAATCCTATCTCTTTAAGAATATCGATCGTAGGGGTGAGTTGAAGCGTCATGTCTGAATCACTCTTTTTTAATTTACCCTTAAATTTTTCTTTTGGCTTGTAATCAGAAACAGCTGCGACACTAATAAAAACATCTTGATTATTAATGTGCTTTAGAACTGCTTGATGCATCGAGTGGGCATCGCTTGTATGAATGACATTTATATTTTCTGAAAAATTTTGATATGTTGATGTGATTAAAGTAACTGATGCACCCATAGACGCAGCTGTATTGGCGATAGCAAAACCCATGTTCCCTGAGCTAAGATTTGTAATACCTCTTACGTCATCTATCATTTCAATTGTGCCACCAGAAGTTATTAACAATTTTTTATTGTTAAGTATTTTTGGGGTGAGATGATTTTGAATTGATTTAAATAACTCTTCAGCATCCGTCATTCTTCCAAGTCCTATATCGCCACAGGCTTGCTCTCCTGAGTCCGGACCAAAAAATAAGACACCATCTTTCTTCAACTGAGAAACATTGCGTTGAGTAGCTTTATTGGTCCACATATGAACATTCATAGCTGGTGCTACAGCAATTGGACAAGTTCTCGCTAAACATAAAGAGGATAAAAGATCGTCAGCAAGACCATGTGTTAATTTTGCTAGGAAATTAGCGCTGGCAGGCGCAATAACTATAAGGTCGTAATTTCTTGATAGTTCTATATGCGACATACCGTTGCTAGCATTACTTTTCCATAGGCTTGTTAGCACTTCTTTGCCCGATAAAGCTTGGAACGTAAGTGGTGTTATGAAATGACAAGCAGACTCGGTCATCACAACTTGAACATCAAAATCGTTTTTAACGAGAAGGCGAGTTAATTCAGCAGCTTTGTAAGCAGCTATACCCCCAGTAACGCCAAGAATAATTTTATGAGATGCCAAGATAAGATTTACGCGGTCAAAATGAATTTAGTTATTTTAATTTTTAGTAATTGCATATAATTAAAGAATAAATGGGAAATAAGTATATCAAAGATATATAAGGCAATAAATTAATTTAGAAATCAAATTCGGAAACATCATGATTAAAAAATATTTAAAAAATATAATTTGGATTTTAGTGGCTTTGTTGGGAGCTCTTGCATTTTCTACAATTGCATTGAGCCGTCATGAGAGTATCAATGCAGTTTGGTTTATTACTGCTGCTGTATGTATTTACATGATTGCTTATAGATTTTATGCAAGCTGGATCGCAGCAAAAGTTTTAGTTATTGATGAACATAGAAAAACCCCAGCTTTAAGACTCAGAAATGATAAAGACTTTATTCCTACAGATAAATGGATTGTATTTGGCCACCACTTTGCTGCGATTGCTGGACCGGGGCCACTAGTCGGCCCTACATTAGCGGCACAGTTTGGCTATCTTCCCGGAATGCTATGGATACTTATAGGGGCTGTGTTAGGCGGCGCTGTGCAAGATATGACTACATTATTTTTTTCAATGAGGCGCAATGGAAAAAGTTTAGGACAGATGGCTAGAGATGAAATTGGTTTAATCGGTGGGACTGCTTCATTGATCGGCACTTTTTTAATCATGGTTATTTTGATTGCTGTTTTAGGGTTGGTGGTTGTGAATGCTATGAAACACAGTCCTTGGGCAACATCAACAGTTGCTGCAACTATACCGATAGCAATTTTTATTGGTATTTATTTGCGATCTATCAGATCAGGAAGAGTGCTTGAAGCATCGTTAATTGGATTTGGATTATTGCTTTTGGCTGTTTTTGCTGGAGGAATGATTGATCATTCGCAAACGTTAAGGACCTATTTTGATCATGACAGCTTAACACTGGCATGGGTTGTTATTTTTTATGGTTTTGCAGCTGCAGTCCTTCCAGTCTGGCTATTGTTAGCCCCAAGAGATTATCTGTCTACATTTGTAAAATTAGGCACAGTGATTGTTTTAGCTGTTGCAATTATGACCCTGCAGCCAGAAATTAAAATGCCAGCATTAACGCAATTTACTAATGGTACAGGACCTATTTTTGGCGGCAGTGTGTTTCCTTTTGTTTTTATTACCATCGCTTGCGGATCAATTTCTGGATTCCATTCTTTAATTGCTTCGGGTACAACACCTAAATTATTAGACAATGAAAAATATATTCCTATGATTGGTTATGGCGCGATGCTTCTAGAGTCCTTTGTAGCTATTATGGCTTTGATAGCTGCAACAGTCTTAGAGCCAGGAGTCTTTTTTGCAATCAATAGCCCTATAGGCGTTGTTGGGGCAGAGGCTGCAGGCGCAATTCAAAAAATTAACGCATGGGGCTTTAAAGTCACAGCTGAGGAAATGGAATTGCTTGCAAAAAATATGGGCGAAACTTCCCTATTCGCGAGAACAGGTGGTGCGCCTTCATTAGCAGTAGGTATGGCAAATATATTTGGTAAAGCTTTTGGTACAAACTTATTAGCGATGTGGTATCACTTTGCCATCATGTTCGAGGCAATATTTATTCTTACCACGCTGGATGCAGGCACTCGTGTTGGAAGGTTTATGTTGCAAGATATGATTGGCAACATTTATCCGAAATTTGGTCAAACATCATGGATGCCATCTATTATTCTAAGTAGTGCAATTGTTGTGAGTTGCTGGGGGTATTTTTTATATATTGGCGTGATAGATCCAAATGGTGGTGTAAATATTTTATGGCCTTTGTTTGGCATCGCAAATCAGATGCTTGCAGCAATTGCTTTATCTGTGGGTACTGGCATTCTTATTAAATCGAATAAATTAAAATACGCTTGGGTTACAGGACTGCCTTTAATCTGGCTCATTATTGTAACGACGACAGCTGCTTATCAAAAAATATTTAGCCAAGATATTAGAGTTGGATTTATTGCGGCGGCAAGAGATCTGACAGAAAAAATAAATGCTGGACTTATTGAAGATAGTAAAATTTCTATTACATACCAATTAATTTTTAATCAAAAATTAGACGCTTTTATTACTTTATTTTTGCTGATTATTTTGTGGACAGTTGTTGTTGATATGTTAAGAATTTCATTTTTCAAAAAGAATTAATAAGTTATGTTAAAAGTAATTAAATCAATATATGAATTCATGCGCAGAATATCAGGAGATGATCTATATGATTTATATTTGATGAACCATAAGCAATGTTCAAAAAAACATAAATTGATGAGTAAGCAAAAATTTTATCAAGCTACACTCGATAAAAAATGGAGCGGTATAAAACGCTGTTGTTAGTTTTTCTTAAAAAGATAAATACCAGCTAAGAACATGGGTATGGACAACCATTGCCCCATCGAAAGATTGAAGATGAGCAATCCTAAGAACGAATCAGGCTCTCTTGTAAACTCCACTAAAAATCTAAATGTTCCGTATAGTATTAAAAATAAAGCAGCTATCTGACCCGTTTCCCTTTTTTGTTTTGAATAAAACCAAAGCAATACAAAGAGAACCAAGCCTTCAAAGAAACTTTCGTAAAGTTGAGATGGGTGTCTTGGAACATTGTCCACATTAGGAAAAATCATGCCCAAGAAGAATTGGGTAGGTCTTCCCCATAATTCTGCATTAATAAAATTTCCAATGCGACCAAAAGCAAGCCCTAAGGGAACCAAAGGAGCAATGAAATCTAAAATCGAGAGTAGTGATATTTTATATTTTTTAGCCAAGAGAATCATGGCAATAACTACACCTAAAAATCCGCCATGAAATGACATTCCGCCTTTCCATAATGCAATAATTTCATTCGGCTCCTGCAAATAATATTGCAGTTGATAAAATAAGATATAACCTAAACGACCGCCTGCAATAACGCCGATAGCCCCATAAAAAAAAGCATCATCCAGCATCTTTTCATTCCAAGATAGCCATGGACGAGTTCTGATTTGAACTTTGCCTAACTGAAGGAATCCTATAAAAGCAAAAAGATACATGATTCCGTACCAATGAATTTGAAACGGTCCAAGATTAAGCGCTACAGGGTCTATTTGCGGATGAATAAGCATAAGTTTGTAGTCATTATAAGTTAAAATAATTGTTTAAATTGATTGTAATTGTAAGAGGTCATTATGCCCGCATATCGCTCTAAAACGACAACGCATGGAAGAAATCAAGCTGGTGCACGCGCATTATGGCGAGCCACAGGCATGAAGGACGAGGATTTTACAAAACCAATTATTGCAGTTTGTAATTCATTTACTCAATTTGTTCCGGGACATGTTCATTTAAAAGATATAGGACAGCTTGTAGCAAGAGAAATTGAAAAACATGGCGGTGTTGCGAAAGAATTTAATACCATTGCAGTGGATGATGGGATAGCTATGGGTCATGACGGCATGCTATATAGCTTACCAAGCCGAGATCTTATCGCAGATAGCGTTGAGTATATGGTAAATGCTCACTGTGCAGATGCCATTGTTTGTATATCGAACTGCGACAAGATAACACCGGGTATGCTCATGGCTGCGCTCAGAATTAATATTCCCGTAGTTTTTGTATCAGGCGGTCCCATGGAGGCTGGTAAGGTTAATTGGAATAATGAAATTAAGAAATTAGATTTAGTGGATGCTATGGTGGCAGGTGCCGACACAAGAGTTTCTGATAAAAACTCTGATGAAATTGAACGATCAGCTTGTCCAACTTGTGGTTCATGTTCAGGAATGTTTACAGCAAATTCAATGAACTGTCTTACGGAAGCACTAGGATTAAGCTTACCCGGCAATGGCAGTACTTTAGCCACACATGCGGCTAGAAAAAAGTTATTCCAAAATGCCGGAAAACTAATTGTTGATTTAGCAAAACGATATTATGAACAAGATGATGAAAGTGTCTTGCCTAGAAATATTGCAAATTTTAAAGCTTTTGAAAATGCAATGAGCTTAGATGTTTCTATGGGAGGCTCTACAAACACCGTGCTTCACTTACTGGCTGCCGCCAACGAAGCTAAAGTAAATTTCACGATGAAGGATATAGATCGCATTTCAAGAAAAGTACCTTGCTTAGCAAAAGTAGCCCCTGCTACGGCTAAATTCCATATGGAAGATGTTCATAGAGCTGGTGGTGTGATGGGAATTTTAGGAGAGCTTGATCGCGCATCATTAATTCATAGGGATGTTTCGACAGTACACTCTAAAAATTTGGGCGAAGCAATAGATCATTGGGATATTGTCACAACCAAAGATGAGGAAGTAAAAAACTTTTATCGCGCTGCGCCAGGAGGAATACCTACAACGATAGCATTTAGTCAGAGTATGCTTTACCCAACTTTAGATGACGACAGATCTTCTGGATGTATTCGTAACAAAGAAAATGCATACAGCCAAGATGGTGGTCTTGCAGTACTTTTTGGAAATATTGCACGCAATGGTTGCATCGTTAAAACGGCGGGCGTTGATGAAAGTATATTGAAATTTAATGGACGCGCGCGCGTTTTTGAATCTCAAGACGAAGCTGTTGCAGCTATTTTAGGAGACAAGATTGTTGCCGGCGATATTGTTGTAATCATATATGAAGGACCAAGAGGTGGCCCTGGCATGCAAGAAATGCTTTATCCCACGACTTATTTAAAATCAAAAGATCTTGGCAAGGTTTGTGCACTTCTAACTGACGGCAGATTTTCTGGAGGAACATCAGGATTAAGTATTGGACATGTATCACCTGAGGCTGCAGAACAGGGAGAGATTGCACTGATTGAAGAAAACGATCAAATTGAAATCGATATTCCAAATAGAACAATTAATTTAATAATTGATGATACGACACTTACTCAAAGAAAAAATAAGATGAATGCTAAAGGAAAAAACGGTTGGAAACCAAAACCAAGAGAAAGAAAAGTGTCCCAAGCATTAAAAGCATATGCGTTAATAACTACAAGTGCAGATAAAGGCGCTATTCGAGATATTTCAAAGTTAGAGGAAATTTAATTTTTAAAATGATAACCGAGAAAAATATATCAGCTGCTCAAAGCTACAAGATTACGCAAAATGAAATTGGATTAAAATTTATCACAATTAATAATGAGCTAGCTTCAGCAAAAATTGCCCTGCAGGGAGCTCATGTCATGCAGTGGAAGCCGCACAATGTAAAAAATGAAGTGTTGTGGCTTTCAAGCAACGCGAGGTATTTGCATGGAAGATCCATTCGAGGTGGCGTACCTATATGTTGGCCTTGGTTTGGCGCACACCCTACTGATGGAAGTTTTTGTCCGCATGGATTTGCTAGAGTCATTCCATGGCGCATTAATGAAGTTATTGACTTAGAAAATGGGGCCACCAAAGTTACATTGGTGATGCTTCCAACTCCTGAAGTGAATAGACAGCTTTCATATCAATTTAATTTAGAACTTTCTATCACAATTGGCAATTCAATTAATCTAGACCTCAAAACAACAAATCTTTCTGAACAGCCTTTTTTGATTGGTGAGGGATATCACACTTATTTTGAAGTAAGCGATATAGAAAATATTAAGGTGACTGGGTTAGAAAATAAAATCTATTCAGACAAGGTTAGAGGATATAAAAAATTTACTCAAGAAGATCAAATTAAATTTGATGCTGAGTTCGATAGAGTTTATTTAAATACAAGAGATACATGTGTGATCCATGATGAAGGGTTTAATCGAAAAATTACTGTTCAAAAGCAAAATAGTGAATCAACAGTTATTTGGACGCCCTGGGATAAAAAAGTTAAAACTATGGTTGATATGGGCACTGAACATGAATGGAAAAAAATGATCTGTGTAGAAAGTGTTAATGCTCTCGAAAATAGTGTCATGGTTTATCCAAATCAGTCTCATAACCTAATAGCTGAGTATTTAGTTCAAGAATATTAGGGCCCTAATTTTATTTAAATTACTTTTAATTTAAATAAGTTTAGGAGTATCATAACTATCGCAAAATCAATTTAAGGGTGGAAATAATATGAAATCAGTAATTTTAAGTATTGCAATGGTTGGTGCGTTTGTGGCAAATCAAGCTCAAGCTGCTGATGCTAAAGCTGCTGAAGCATTAGCTCAAAAAAGCGGATGCTTAGCTTGTCATAGCGTTCAAAACAAAGTGGTTGGACCAGCTTATAAAGATGTTGCTGCTAAATATAAAAATGACAAAGGCGCTGAAGCAAGATTAGTCGCTAAAGTTAAAGCAGGTGGTAGCGGTGTTTGGGGCCCAGTTCCAATGCCGGCAAATAGCCCGCAAGTTAAAGACGAAGACATTAAAACAATCGTTCAATGGGTTCTTTCTCTTTAATCAAGTAATAATGTAATAAAAAACCGGCTTAGGCCGGTTTTTTATTTAGATGACTATGCTTTATAGAGTAAATAAAGTAGAAAACAATACCAATTAATATCCAGATTAAAAATCTTATCCAAGTTTCAGCCGGTAAGAAAAACATTAAAGCGCTACATGAAAAAATTCCTAAGACAGGAATAAGTGGATGCCATTTATTTTTAAATGTGGCTTTATTGTTTGTATGAAGTTTCCTTATAAAAATTACACCTAATGAAACAATCACAAAAGCTGCTAACGTTCCAATATTAACAATTTCAGCTAATGTGCCGAGCGGTATAAAGCCCGCAATTAATGAGATGATAAGACCACAGAAAACGATAACTCTTACAGGGGTATTGGTAGTTTTATTCACTTCACTTAAAGTATGCGGTAACAATCCATCTCTACTCATCGCAAAAATAATTCTTGTTAAAGCATAATAAAGTACAAGCATTACTGTTGTGAGGCCAGCAATAACACCAGTAGCTACAACTGCAGAGGCACCTTGAAAGCCTATTTTTTGAAGTGCATAAGCCACAGGGGAAGATACATTAAGTTCTTGGTAGGGAACAACACCTGTAAGTAATAACGATACGATAATGTATATCACCGTACAAAAGGCGAGTGAAAAAATAATCCCTCTAGGTAAATCTCTTTGTGGATTGATTGCTTCCTCAGCAGCAGTTGAGACCGCATCGAAACCAACGTAGGCAAAAAATACTAATGAAGCCCCTGCAAGAACACCTACAGTTTTTCCATCAGGTAAAGTTGCAAACCATCCATAAGGCATAAAAGGATGCCAATTTGCTGGATTGACATTAAAAATAGCGACCGAAATAAATAATGTAATAGTTAGGAGCTTAATAAAAACCATTGCAGCATTAAATTTGGCACTTTGTTTTGCACCTATGATGAGTAAAGACATAATGATTAAAATAATGACCATTGCTGGTAGATTTACTATGCCGCCTAATGATGGTGCTTTTGATAATGATTCTGGAAGGCCGATGCCCATAGCGGTGAGCGCATTATTAAAATACCCAGACCATCCATTAGCAACTGCCGCAATAGACATGCCATATTCCATCAGTAGAATCCAACCGATAATCCATGCGAAAAACTCTCCAAATGCAACGTAACTATAACCATATGCACTTCCACAGCCACCAATTGATGACGAAAGTTCTGCATAAGCCAATGCCGCAAAAGCACATGCAAAGCCTGAAACTATAAAAGATAAAATGACTGCTGGACCTGCTTGATTTGCTGCAGCAATACCGGTTAATACAAATATACCTGTACCAATAATACAACCAATACCAAGTAGTGTTAAATCTAGTGCACTCAGGCATTTTTTTAGATGAGCCGGATGCTTATGGTTAATATGTTTTTTTCTAAAAATTTTTGTAAATAGATTATTCATGATCTAACCAATCTTTATTTGTTAAAAAATATGCGTATAACTTTTCCTCTTTGCTTCCTGCTTCTGGTTTCCAATCATATTTCCATTGAACCAATGGGGGCATCGACATTAAAATTGATTCAGTTCGTCCATTAGATTGCAAACCAAACAAAGTGCCACGATCAAATATTAAATTAAATTCAACGTAACGGCCACGTCTATATAGTTGAAAGTCTCTTTCTTTTTCTGTGTAATGGTTATCTTTTCTTCTCTGAAGGATAGGTAGGTAAGCATTTAAAAAAACATCGCCTACTGATTTGTTTAAATTAAAAGATTTATCAAAACCTAATTGATTAAAATCATCATAAAAAATACCACCAATACCTCTAGGTTCATTACGATGTTTTAGATAAAAGTATTCATCACAATTTTTTTTAAATTCTGGGTAAAGTTTTTTATCGTAGGGATCAAGCATTGTTTTCAGTGTTTGGTGAAAATGAATCGCATCTTCGTCAAATCCATAATAAGGCGTTAAATCCATACCACCACCAAACCACCAAATATCATCAAGACCTAATTTTTTTGCAATAAAAAATCTTACATTCATATGCACTGTCGGCGCGTAAGGGTTTTTAGGATGCAATACAAGTGAAAGCCCCATTGCTTCCCATTTTCTATCTGCCGCTTCTGGATGAGCAACGCTTGCTGAGCGAGGCAACTTATCACCTAAAACATGTGAAAAACCAACGCCAGCTCTCTCAAATACATTTCCATTTTCTAAAAGGCAAGAAGTGCCACCACCACCTTCTTTTCGTTGCCATGAATCATTAATAAAGTTTTTTCCATCAACAATCTGAAGTGTTTCAACAATATTTGTTTGAAGGTTATTAAAGTACTCATAAACTATATTTGAATTAATCATATTATTTTCTAATTATTTTTTTACTAACAAAATCTTGAATAGTTGTAGGTTTTTTTTCAGTACCAATTCTTCCATCAATAATTTTTACTTCATTTTTAAAAAGATTTTTACATGCCCTGAGAGTCTTGATAGATTTTTTATGAGTTAAGTTAGCACTTGTTGAAGTGATTGGAAAGTTAATTGAATTTAATAAATTTAAAGTGCTATTAACTTTGGGAAGTCTTATAGCAATATTTTGACTTCCTCCTCTTAGCCATGGAGGACAGTAGTCAGATGCAGG
>DAIOGA010000001.1:124484-134860 GCA_036745495.1 Candidatus Methylopumilus sp. | reverse complement strand
TCTCATGAGAATGGGTTGCGTTTCAGGATCGCCCATTCGACAATTGTATTCTAATGTTTTTATATCGCCCTTTTTGCTGATCATTAAACCTGCATAAAGGAATCCAGTAAATGGAATGCCATCTTTAGCCATGCCATCGATAGTAGGACAGATAATTTCTTTCATCACTTTGGAATAAATTTCTTCAGTAACCACAGGCGCGGGTGAATATGCTCCCATCCCACCTGTGTTTGGACCCAGATCAGCATCTAAAAGCCTTTTGTGGTCTTGGCTTGTAGCAAGCGGCAGAATTGTTTTTCCGTCACATATCACCATAAAGCTAGCTTCTTCACCTTCAAGAAATTCTTCAATAACAACTTTGGCCCCAGCATCGCCAAATTTATTGTCTACAAGCATAAAATCGATTGCATCATGAGCTTCTTTTTCTGTCATGGCAACGATGACACCTTTTCCAGAAGCTAATCCATCTGCTTTAATTACAATAGGTGCGCCTTGCTCATCAATATAGCGATGAGCATCATTAGGCATTTTAAATGTTTTATATTTTGCAGTAGGAATGTTGTGCCTATACATGAAGTCTTTAGCAAAATCTTTAGAGCTTTCAAGCCGAGCAGCTTTTTGAGTGGGCCCAAAAATATTTAAATGTTTGGATCGAAATAAATCAACAATACCTTTAGAAAGTGGAAGCTCTGGGCCAATGACAGTCAGGTCAATTTTTTCTTCAATTGCGAAATTTGCAAGAAGATTAATATCAATCAGATCAATATTTTTGAATTTTGGATTGAGGTGAGTTCCACCATTGCCTGGAGCAATAAAAACTGAATTTACTTTGTTACTTTGAGAAAGTTTCCATGCCATCGCATGTTCTCTACCGCCACTTCCAATGACTAGAACTTTCATAAATTAATGCCTAAAGTGACGATATCCAGTAAATAACATGACAAGACCTAATTCATCGGCAGCAGAGATGACTTCTTCATCTCTTAAGCTTCCGCCAGGCTGAATAACGCATTTTGCGCCAGCCGCGGCCAGTACATCAATGCCATCTCTAAAAGGGAAGAATGCGTCAGAAGCAACCACTGAATTTGTCAAATCAAGATTTGCATTTTGAGCTTTGATGGAAGCAATCTTAGTGCTATCTACTCTGCTCATTTGGCCTGCGCCAATACCTAGAGTTTGATTATTTTTACAAAATACAATTGCATTTGATTTGACATACTTAGCGACACGCCATGCAAAAAGCATGTCAGCCATTTGCTCCTCGTTAGGTTTGAGTTTAGAAACTATTTTGCAATGATTCATATCGATATTGAAATTATCTGGCGATTGAATTAATAAACCACCACCAATTTTCTTTAATTCAAAAGCATTAAAGTTGTTATCTAATGTAACTTCTAACAATCTGATATTTGGTTTTGATTCAAATATTTTAAGTGACTCAGGATCGTAAGATGGAGCAATTACAACCTCTACAAATTGGGTAATAATTTGAGATGCAGTATTTTTGTCTAGTGTTGTATTGCAAGCAATAATGCCTCCAAATGCTGAAGTTGGATCAGTTGAAAATGCTTTTTTATAAGCATTTAATAGGTCTTCAGAAGAGCCTACGCCGCAAGGATTTGCATGTTTTACGATGACGCAAGAAGGAAGCTTAAAGCTTTTAACACATTCCCATGCTGTATCTGCATCATTTATGTTGTTGTATGAAAGTTCTTTACCCTGTAATTGTTTAAAGCTTGCCAATGAACCTTTATTAGCTATTTCATCAACATAGAAAGATGCGCTTTGATGCGGATTCTCTCCGTAACGTAAATCCATTTTTTTGTTAAATGTGAGATTAAGTTTATTGGGATAAGTTACATTTTTATTTGTATCCAATCCATTAAGATAATTTGAAATGGCTGAATCATACTTCGCAGTATGTTCAAAAGCTTTTTTAGCCAAATTAAATCTGCATTCCAGATTAAGTGCACCATCATTTTGCTTTAAGGCATCTTCAATCATTTTATAATCCGAAGCATCAGTGACCACAGCTACACCATTGTAATTTTTAGCTGACGATCTAATCATTGCTGGACCACCGATATCTATATTTTCAATAGCTTCAGAGAGCGGACAATTTTCTTTGGATATGGTTTCTTCGAATGGATATAAGTTCACGACCACTAAATCAATTAAAGGAATATCAGACTTAATCATCGTTTGTAGATGTTTTTCGTCATCTCTTTTTCCGAGGATGCCGCCATGTATCTTTGGATGAAGTGTTTTTACTCTCCCATCAAGCATTTCAGGGAAGCCTGTATAATCACTGACCTCGATGACAGGAATATTATTGTCAGCAAATAATTTTGCCGTACCTCCAGTAGATAAAATTTCAACGTTAAACTTAATTAGCGTCTTAGCGAAATCGATAATGCCTTTTTTGTCTGATACGCTTATAAGAGCTCTTTTTATTTTAATCATGACTAGATATCAATCTTATGTTGTTTTAATTTTTTTCTGAGCGTGTTCCTATTAAGACCAAGAATTTCTGCAGCTTTACTCTGGTTGCCTTTTGAAATGCCCATAATATAAGTTAATAGAGGCTTCTCTACTATACCAATGACCATATCGTAAACATTCGTTGGATGTTCGCCATCCAAGTCTTTGAAGTATTGATCTAAAGATTCATTTACACAATCGGGGATATCTGTTTTCTTTTCCATTAAGCTACCAACATTTCTTCTTCGTACTTTATATAAGGGGATTCGATTGAAAGAAAATTAAAATAATCTTCGATCGTTTTAATTTGTTCGTCTATTGCTTCAATTGTGTTCATATGGTGTCTAAAATTCGCAGAATTTTTTAATCCTTTTGTGTACCAAGAAATATGTTTTCTGGCAATTTTTAATCCTGCATTTTCACCATAAAAATCATAAAGCTCATTCACATGAGCAATCGTAATATTTTTGATTTCATCAGTAGATGGATTATCTAAATGCTTTCCTGTTTTAAGATAGTGGTCAATTTCTCTAAAAATCCAAGGTTTGCCTTGGGCGGCTCTTCCGATCATTACCCCATCTACACCCGTGTAATCTAAAACAAATTTAGCTTTTTCTGGTGAAGTGATATCACCATTCGCGATAACGGGAATTTTGACTGACTGTTTTACTTCAGCGATGGTGTCATATTCAGCATCACCCATGTATAAACAAGCCCTTGTTCTGCCATGAATAGCCAATGCTTTAATACCAATGTCTTCGGCAATTTTTGCAATTTCTATAGCATTGCGATTTTTAGTGTCCCAACCAGTTCTTATTTTTAATGTGACAGGAACATCTACAGATTTAACCACGGAAGATAATATTTTTTGGACAAGCGGTTCATCTTTGAGAAGCGCTGATCCTGCCATAACATTACATATTTTTTTTGCAGGACAGCCCATATTGATATCGATAATTTGAGCACCATGATCTACATTAAACTGAGCTGCTTCAGCCATCATTTTTGGGTCAGCGCCAGCAATTTGAACTGAGATTGGATCTACTTCACCCTCGTGATTGGCGCGACGAAGTGTTTTTTGACTGCCGTATAAAAGTGAGTTTGATGTCACCATTTCACTTACCGCCATGCCAGCACCAAACTTTTTACAAAGTTGACGGAAAGGACGGTCTGTAACGCCTGCCATGGGAGCGACTACGAGATTATTTTTAATGGAAATGGAACCTATTTGCACTGTCTTAATATTTACTTAGGGAAAGTTGCCTATTTTATAGGCAAATGGCTTTTTATAAAAGTGAAGACTTCAAATTACTTATGCCATTCATAGCCCAAATTGGCTATTTTGACTTGTATTTCTAATATGGCTTCATTAACTAATTTTGATGGGCCTTTAACGCCAAGTTCAATAGTCTTTACGGGGTTTAATTTAGGCAGACTAAAAAGTTTAATTTCTGGATATTTTTTTACAATTTCATTCATTAAATCAATTAATTTACTTTCACTCACATCATTAATCCAAATTGAAGCTTCGACGAAATCATTTTGATTTAATAATTCCTGGTAGTGAGTATTAAGAACCCATTCAACCATCGGCCATGCCATTTCTGGAAAGCCCGGCAAAAAATGATGATTGTTAATTTTAAATCCAGGTATTTTATTAATTTCATTTGGAATTAATAATGCGTCTTGTGGAATGTCTGCCATTAAAACCCTTTTAGGATAAGCTTCTTCACCAAACTGTTCCTCAATGCGCGTCACGGCTTCACTATTTCTCGTTAATTGAAGATCAAAAGCTTTTGCTGCAGCCTGTCTTGTAAAGTCATCGGGAGTTGCACCAATACCCCCAAAAGAGAAAACTACTGTATCCGGTTTTATGGATTCTTTGATAGATTGAATGATGTCTTTCGAATCATCTTGAATATATTTCACCCATGACAATGAAAGCTCATATTTTTTTAATGTTTTTTGTAAATATTCGAAATGTTTATCTTGTCTTTTGCCAGATAAAATTTCATCGCCAATAATTAAAGCACCAAATTCCATTTTAATGTGCCGCATCCCAGTTAAGTCCAACACCGATATCAACGATAAGGGGAATATCTAGTTTTGCAACACCCTCCATTAAGCGAGGCAATTCTTTTTCTAATATTTCAATTTCATTTTGGGGTACTTCAAATATAAGCTCATCGTGAACTTGCATAATCATTTTTGTTTTTAAATGCACATTTATAGAAAGCCATTGATCAACGGCAATCATTGCTAATTTAATGAGGTCGGCTGCAGTGCCTTGCATAGGCGCATTGATTGCCGCTCTTTCTGCCGCAGCTCTTCTAATACCATTCGAACCATTAATTTCTGGAATCCATAATCGCCTTCCAAAAAATGTTTCTACATAACCTTTATCTTTAGCAAATAATTTTGCATCTTCCATGTATTTTTTAACACCAGGATATCGGGCAAAATAAGTTTCTATGTAATTTGAGGCGGCGCTGCGTTCAATACCTAGAGATTTCGATAAACCAAAAACACTCATTCCATAAATCAAGCCAAAATTAATGACTTTGGCATAACGCCTTTGTTCTTGGGAGACACTATTAAGATCACATCCGAAGATTTCAGCTGCTGTGGATTTATGAATATCTTCATTGTTCTTGAATGCATCAAGTAATCTTTTATCTTGAGATAAGTGAGCCATAATTCTTAGTTCGATTTGTGAGTAGTCTGCAGATAAAATAGATGACCCCTCGTTTGCAATAAATGCTTCCCTTATCTTTCTACCCTCTAATGTTCTGATAGGGATATTTTGTAAATTAGGATCCGAACTTGCAAGACGTCCTGTGATTGCGACCGCTTGGTTGTAGCTGGTATGAATGCGTCCAGTATTAGGATTAATCATTTTTGGCAATTTATCAGTGTAAGTTGATTTAAGTTTAGATAAACTTCGATGTTCAAGTAGTAGTTTAGGTAAAGGATAATCAAGGGCTAATTCTTGCAAGACGTCTTCATCGGTAGAGTGCGCTCCCGAAGGCGTTTTTTTTAAAGACTTAATACCTAATTTATTAAATAAAATATCTTGTAATTGTTTGGGTGATGCGAGGTTAAAAGGTTGCCCCGCTAATTGATAAGCCTCTTCTTCAAGTAGCAGAATTTTTTTACCAATTTCATGGCTTTGTTCATTCAATTTTTTGTCATCTACAAGCACACCATTTCTTTCAATCTTTAAAAGAACTTCAGCTGTGGGCATTTCAATATTTTCATAAATGAACTTTAGTGACGCATCATTTTCAATTGCAGGATTAAAAAATTGATTTAATTGCAATGTAATGTCGGCATCTTCAGATGAATAATGGGCCGCCACATCAATATCGACTTCATTAAATTTCAGCTGATTCACACCTTTGCCCGCAACTTCTTCATAACTTATGCAGGTATGACCTAAATGTCTCAAGCTTAAATTATCCATGCCATGACTTTGATGACTTTCTGTCACATAGCTTTGTAGCATCGTATCGTGCTTAATGCCTTTAAGATGTATATTGTGATTTAAAAAAACATGCGCATCATATTTTATGTTTTGCCCAATTTTTTTTATTTCTTCATCTTCTAATATAGGCTTCATTAAATTTAATACAGCATTAAGCGATAACTGTTGAGGGGCGCCAGGATAATCATGCGCTAAAGGAATGTAAGCCGCCTCCCCTGGAGTCACTGACATTGATATACCTACAATTTTTGCTTGCATTGGGTCGAGTGAATTTGTTTCCGTATCGACACATAAATATTTTTTTTCTTTAATTTTTTCTAGCCAAATATGTAATGTAGTTTCTTCAAATATTGTGTCGTATTTAATTTTAGAAATAAAATGACTTGGTGATTGAATAGATACTTTTTCTTCGCTACTTTTATTTGGTGAAATTACTTGAGGACTACCTTCTCTAATTTCATTAAGCCAATTCTTAAACTCAAACCTTTGGTATAAGTTTTCTAACGCGGATGAGTCTTGTTCTTTAGGTTTTAAATTGTCCCAATTTTTATCGATATCTAAATCACATCGAATTGTAATAAGATCTTTAGCTTTAGGAATCCAATCGAGTGCTTTCCTTAAGTTTTCACCGACTACCCCTGAGAATTGAGAGGCATGAGTTACGATATTGTCCAGCGTTTGATATTCATTAAGCCATTTTAATGCAGTTTTAGGACCTACTTTTTCAACGCCGGGTACATTATCTGACGTATCTCCAATAAGCGTTAGATAATCAATAATTTGGCTCGGCATTAATCCAAATTTATTTTTGACACCTTCGATATCGAGTTTTTCATTCGTCATCGTATTAATTAAAGTGACATGGCCATTTACAAGCTGTGCTAAATCTTTGTCGCCTGTAGAAACAACGACATTAAATTTATGTTGGGTAGCTTCTTTGCATAATGTGCCAATTACATCATCAGCTTCAACACCTTCTTGAATAATAATAGGCCAGCCCATCGCAGTAATTGCGTCATGGAGCGGTTGGATTTGAGCTCTTAAGTCATCAGGCATCGCTGAGCGATTAGCCTTATACTCGGGGTAAAGATCATTTCTGAAAGTTTTTCCTTTTGCATCAAAAACGCAAGCGCTATAATCAGAAGGAAACTCTTTATGAAGTTTTCGGAGCATATTTAATACACCGTAAATAGCCCCGGTAGGTTCTTGGCGACTGTTCCGAAGATCAGGCAATCCGTGAAATGCCCGATAGAGATAAGAAGAGCCATCGACCAATAATAGTGTTTTCATTGTTTAACTTTGAAAGTTTTTATGTCAGCAGATAAAAAGATACCTAAATTTAACGGCCCAGAATTATTTGATGAAACTCATAATGAAAGTGAATCCTGGTATGCATTTGAAATTATGTCAGAATTTGTTGGCGCTACCGAAAAACTTAAAAAAATAACCCCAGCTGTATCTGTGTTCGGAAGTGCTAGGGTGAGTGAAGACCATCCTTACTACAAACTCACTGTTGATATAGCGGAGGCTTTATCCAACGCTGGTTTTAGCGTAATTTCTGGCGGCGGCCCAGGTCTTATGGAAGCCGTTAACAAAGGAGCTTCTTTAGGCAAGGGTCCCAGTATTGGCCTTAATATCAACTTACCTCATGAACAAAAGCCGAATGAATACCAAGATATTTCAATTAATTTTAAATATTTCTTTATGCGTAAAGTGATGTTTATTAAATACGCTTCAGCATACGTAGTTTTACCTGGTGGATTTGGAACTTTGGATGAATTAATGGAAGTGATTACACTTATTCAAACGGGTAAATCAAGAAAAATCCCTATTATTTTAGTAGGAAAAGAGTTTTGGTCTGGGTTGCTAGGCTGGTTAAAAGACAAGATTGTAAAAGAAGGGATGGCGCAAGAAAAAGACTTGAATTTGATTCAGATTCTTGAGGAGCCTAAAGAGATAGTAGATGCAATATTTAATCATTATGAATCAATTGGTTTTACCCTAACGCCGGCGGAACGAAAAGCTCAGCTTTACTTATAAATTGTCAAATAAACCATACCATCTATAGGTTTTTTGCTAGAATCTTGTCTATGAAAATACAAAACACAATCAAAGCTTTTTTATTCGCAACTGCCTTCATGAGCTTAAATGCCATGGCTGAAAAAAAACTCGAACCTTTAGAGGAGGTGAAGCCTCCACCAAAGAATTTTGAAAGTGATATTGTGGATGAACCTCAAATTACGATCACTAAAAAAGGCGCTGACACTGTTGAGGAATACCGAATTAATGGCGAGCTTTATATGATGAAAGTGACGCCACCTGCTGGCGGACCTTCATATTATTTATTGAAGGAAGATCAAGACGGTGGCTGGGCAAGATATGACGGCCCAAGCCAACCTCTAACAGTGCCTAAATGGGTAATATTTAGATTCTAAATTTTTTTTCGAAAGGGCTTTTAGGCCCTTTTTTTTATGTCCGTTTACACATCAGTTAATATCGAAGAATTAAAAACCTGGCTTCAAGATTATGCTTTGGATGATCTCACTGATTACCAAGGTATTAAATCTGGCATCACGAATACCAACTATTTTTTGATAACAGCGCATGATCGTTTTGTATTAACGCTCTTTGAAAAAAACACGATAGAAGACCTCCCTTATTTCGTAGACCTTATGGCTCATTTAGCTGAGCATTCGTTTTTATGTCCTAAGCCAATTTTTAAAAAAAATGGTACAGCTTTAAGCATTTTAAAAAATAAACCTGCTTTAATCGTGACATGTTTAAAGGGGAAAGAGCTTACAAATCCCGAAGTCAATCATTGTGCGGCTGTAGGTAAAAGTTTGGCGGAGCTCCATGTGAAATCAGCCAATTTTGAAGCCCAACATCAAAACACAAGAAATCTTAACTGGATCAAAAAAACAGCTGAATCTTTATTTGATGCATTGCCTCAAGATGAGAGTCAATTATTAAAAGAAGAAATTCTTTATCAAGAAAAACAAAATTATAAGCTCCCTATATCCACGATTCATGGAGATTTATTCAGGGACAATGTACTTTTTTTAAATGATGAAGTAACAGGTTTTATAGATTTCTATTATGCATGCACAGATTATCTTATTTTAGATGTGGCAATTGCTGTGAATGATTGGTGTGTGAATGATGACGGTTCTTTTGACAAAGCTAGATTGAATGCTTTCTTAGATGCCTATAAAAAGATAAGATCATTTAATGATAATGAAGATCAAGCTTGGAATGATGTATTGAGATTGGCGTCATTAAGATTTTGGGTTTCAAGGCTCAACGATTTCTATCATGTAGAAGAGGGCGAGCTTACCTATACAAAAGACCCCAATCATTTTAAGAAAATTTTAAAACAACGTATTGGTTCATAAATTTTAAGGTCAATTAATATGAAAAAAATTACATTCCGAGATTCTATTCGTTGGAATAAAGAAAGTTTTATGCTCTTCAAAAAAACACCCAATCAATCTTTGATGCTGAGTCTAGCTTATCTCTTTATTTTTATGTTGTTGCCTTCAATGCCTATGATTCAAGTTTTTTCAATTGCATCTATTTTGATTTGGCCAATATTTTTAGTATTCGCAGTGAACTTTTACAAAATTCATGACAAGAATAAGGCTGAAAAATTTTTAGCAATATATGAAAAAATTAAACCTAGACTAGCTACGTTATTAACACTTGGCCTTATCTGTTTAACTTATGCTGGCTTAGTGACGATAGTCTTAAATTCTGAAATGCAAGAATTTATTAAATTATCAGAAAACAATAATGAGTTGGTCAGTGTAATCAATAATTTTGTACCAATGATAGGAAAATTAATCTTACTTTTACTTCCATTGCTTATGGCGACTTGGTTTTCACCGATGTTAATCGTTTATAACCATTACTCACTCTTTAAATCGATCAAATCAAGTATCGCAGGATGCTTAATGTATATTGCCCCATTAGGCCTTTCATGGCTTATTTTTTCAACAACAGCGATATTATTTATGTTGTCGTGTGGCTTGTTGATCGGGTCTCTAGCTTCGTTCTTTCCTTCGATAGGACCTTCATTGATGGGCGCGATTATTTTCTTTGCATTACTTGTAATCACATCAGTGATGTTTGCATTTCAATATATCAGTTACCGAGATATTTTTAAATCCGCCAAAAGCTATTAGCGTTTAAAGAGTTTTGCGTATTCCATCGCAAGCCATTTCGTGCCTGCTTTATTAAATTTAATTTGAATTCTTAAGTCGTCGGAGTTACCTTCATAGCCTAGAACAGTTCCTTGGCCAAATTTTTCATGCATGACAGACTCACCAATACGCCAAGTATGTTTCTGCTGAGTAGGTTGCGAATAATTCTCCTCAATTTGATCTACATTATTTTTAAAATTAATAGTATTAAT
>DAIOGA010000001.1:91901-124384 GCA_036745495.1 Candidatus Methylopumilus sp. | reverse complement strand
TCATTATTTAGAAAAGTTGCGGCAGCAGAAACTAATTCATTTAAGTTGGATACTCTATCAAGACCATCTTTTTCGTTGGTATAGTGATCTTTAAGTCCTGATTCATTAATAATAAGATCAATCATTTGAGGAAGCGTTAGCCCTTCAAAACCACTTTCAATATGTTTTATGAGATGGATGAAGTAAGGCAAGCCCTTTTTGATTGCAGGCGCGTGATCTGATGATTTCTGTGCGGCATCCCATAAACTACAATTATCGCGCCTAGAAATATCTTGCAGGCTTTCTAATGATCGACTACCAATGCCACGCGTCGGAAAATTCACAATTCTTAAAAAAGCACTGTCATCATTTTTATTTGCAATGAGTCTTAGATAAGCGATAGCGTGTTTAATTTCGGCGCGCTCAAAGAAACGCAACCCGCCATAGACACGATAAGGTAGGTTAGATGAAAAAATGTTGTGTTCAAGAACCCGAGACTGAGCATTGCTTCTATAAAGAATAGCAATATGATTTAGTGGGACGCCTTCTCTATGAAGCATTTTGATTTCATCTACAATAAATTTAGCTTCATCAATATCTGTATGGCCGGTATAGATTCTAATAGGGTCACCTTCTCCAGCTGAAGTCCACAAATTCTTGCCCAATCTATTTTTATTATGATCAATAATGGCATTTGCTGTATTGAGGATATTACTTTTAGATCTGTAGTTTTGTTCGAGCTTAATAATTTGTTTGACATGAAAGTCTCTTTCCATGTCTTTCATATTTCCAACCCTTGCACCTCTAAAGCTATAGATAGATTGATCATCATCACCTACAGCAAATACAAAACTACTATTGCCCGCAAGAAGTTTTAACCACTTATATTGAAGTTCGCTTGTGTCTTGAAATTCGTCAATCAGAATATGTTTAAATCGATCTTGATAGTGTTGACGTATTGCTGCATTTTTTTCAAAAAGCTCATAGCATCTTAAAAGTAATTCACCAAAATCAACTAAGCCTTCTTTTTGACATTGCTTTTCATATTCAAGATATATTTCATTTAATTTTTTTGAATGTGTGTCGTAAGTATCGACATGAGCAGCTCTTAATCCCTCATCTTTACATCCATTAATATAGTGCTGCACTTGTTTTGGTGCATAAGTCTCATCATCCACATTCATGGTTTTCATAGTTCTCTTGATGAGAGATAACTGATCCTGACTATCCAGAATCTGAAATGTATCAGGTAAGTCGGCATCTCTTGCGTGTGTTTTAAGAAATCGATTGCATAAACCGTGGAATGTGCCCACCCACATACCTCTTGTATTAATGGGGAGTTGCATGGTTATTCTTTGTAGCATTTCCTTTGCAGCTTTGTTGGTAAATGTTACGGCAATAAGTCCAAAAGGACTCACCACATTCGTTTGGATAAGCCATGAAATTCTAGAAGTCAATACTTTAGTTTTGCCGCTTCCTGCGCCAGCTAAAATGAGTGCAGATTCATTTTGAAGCGTGACAGCTTCAATTTGTTTTTCATTTAGATCTTTGAATTGATTTTGATTGGGAAGGGATGCATTCATGAGGTGTAATGCTATCCTAAATTATTGGAAGATAAAAAAAAGATTAAAAAAAAGACCTCTTAAGAGGTCTTTTTTTATTGCTGCTTTTGAGTTACATCATACCGCCCATGCCACCCATACCGCCCATGCCACCCATATCACCTCCGCCCATTGCTGGAGCGTCGTCTTTAGGGAGTTCAGCTACCATACAGTCAGTTGTTAACATGAGACCGGCTATGGATGCTGCATGTTGTAATGCAGAACGAGTAACTTTAGTAGGATCTAAAACACCCATCTCAACCATGTCGCCATAAGTTTCATTTGCAGCGTTAAAGCCATAGTTGCCTTTACCAGCCACTACGTTATTAACTACTACTGATGGTTCTACACCAGCATTTGCAACGATTTGTCTTAAAGGCTCTTCAACAGCGCGAAGTACGATTCTAATACCTGCTTCTTGGTCTGCATTTTCACCTTTAACTTTAGCAATTGCATCACGAGCTCTAATTAAAGCAACGCCACCACCAGCTACGATACCTTCTTCAACAGCAGCTCTTGTTGCATGAAGTGCATCTTCAACACGCGCTTTCTTTTCTTTCATTTCAATTTCAGTCGTTGCACCTACTTTAATCACAGCAACACCACCTGCGAGTTTTGCAACACGTTCTTGAAGTTTTTCTTTATCGTAGTCGCTTGTCGCTTCTTCGATTTGTGTTTTGATTTGAGCAATGCGTGACTTAATATTTTTTTCGTCACCTGTGCCATCGATGATGATGGTATTTTCTTTACCCACTTCAATTCTTTTTGCTTGACCTAAATCTTCAATTTTAATTGTTTCTAATTTCAAACCTACTTCATCTGAAATTACTGTGCCACCAGTAAGAATTGCAATATCTTCAAGCATTGCTTTTCTTCTGTCACCAAAACCAGGGGCTTTGACTGCAACAGTTTTTAAGATGCCACGAATGTTATTGACTACTAAAGTCGCAAGAGCTTCACCTTCAATATCTTCAGCGATAATAAGGAGAGGGCGGCTTGATTTAGCAACTTGTTCAAGTGCTGGAAGTAGATCTCTGATGTTAGAGATTTTTTTATCATGCAATAAAACGTATGGATTTTCTAATAATGCAATTTGACGATCTGCATTATTAATAAAGTAAGGTGAAAGGTATCCGCGATCGAATTGCATACCTTCTACAACGTCAAGCTCGTTTGTTAAGCCTGATCCATCTTCTACTGTGATTACACCTTCTTTACCTACTTTATCCATTGCATCTGCAATGATTTGTCCAATAGAGTGATCAGAGTTGGCAGAGATAGAGCCAACTTGCGCAATTTCCTTGCTTGTTGTACATGGCTTACTTAATTTTTTAAGCTCAGCAACTCCGCCTTCAACAGCTTTGTCGATACCTCTTTTAAGATCCATAGGGTTCATACCCGCTGCGACTGATTTCATGCCTTCGCGAATAATAGCTTGTGCTAATACAGTTGCCGTAGTTGTTCCGTCACCTGCAATATCAGATGTTTTAGATGCAACTTCTTTAACCATTTGTGCGCCCATATTTTCAAACTTATCTTTAAGTTCGATTTCTTTTGCAACTGATACACCATCTTTAGTGATAGTAGGTGCGCCGAATGAACGCTCTAAAACAACATTTCTTCCCTTAGGACCAAGTGTAACTTTTACTGCGTTCGCTAAAATATTTACACCGGTAATCATCTTTTGGCGAACGTCGTCACCAAATCTTACGTCTTTTGCTGCCATTTTTATTTCTCCAAAATATTTATGAATGAATGTTTAAGACTTTATTCAACAATGCCCATGATGTCTTCTTCACGCATCACAAGTAACTCTTCGCCATCAACCTTAACGGCTTGGCCAGCGTACTTTCCAAATAAAACTTTGTCGCCTACTTTGACGTCTAGTTTTTTAACACTGCCATCTTCGAGAATTTTTCCATTACCTACAGCTTGAACTGTGCCTTGGTCTGGTTTTTCTGTTGCGCTGTCAGGTATAACAATGCCTGATGCTGTTGTACGTTCTTCTTCAAGACGCTTTACAATTACGCGGTCATGTAAAGGGCGAATTTTCATTTCATATTCTCCTAATAGTGTATTCTTTGAAAATTAATCAAAATCGAAAACATGAGTGATTAGCACTCAATGTCATAGAGTGCTAATAATAGGGACGAAAGCCTAAAATTTCAAGTGTTATTTCATTAAATACATGAATTTAAACATTATTTTTATATGAGCTATTACATAGAAAAGCAAGATTATCGAAGGCTAGGGCAGTCGGATTTGCTTATTTCACCCATTACCATGGGCACCATGACCTTTGGTGAACAAAATACAGAATCCGATGCATTTTTACAGCTTGATTGGGCTATATCACGCGGCATTAATTTTATTGATACGGCCGAAATGTATCCTGTTCCCCCCAAAGAAAATACTTTTACAAAAACAGAAACAATTGTAGGTCATTGGTTAAAAAAACAAAAAAGGGAAGACGTTGTCTTGGCAACTAAAGCTGCAGGGCCACGAAGGGCGCTTAATTGGATTCGAAATGGCCCTAAAGCCTTCGATGAGAAAAATTTACGTGAGGCAGTAGAAGGTTCTTTAAAAAGACTTCAAACAGATTATATCGACCTATATCAACTCCATTGGCCCGAAAGAAATGTACCTATGTTTGGCCAATATAAATTTGATCCTAATGCTGAAATGGAAGGCTCAAAATTAAAAGAGTGGGTATCAATTCATGAACAGCTAGAAGCATTGAGCAAGCTTGTGCAAGAAGGCAAGATTAAATATATCGGTATCTCAAATGAACAATCATGGGGTGTGATGGAATTTATTCGCATTGCAAGAGAAAAAAAATTACCTCTCATAGCTTCGATTCAAAATTGTTATAACCTCATCAATAGAGGATTGGAGTTTGGTATGACGGAAATTTTATACCGAGAAAAAATTGGATTCTTAGCATACTCACCATTGGCTTTTGGCCATCTTACCGGAAAGTATTTAAAAGATATCGACGCAAAAGGACGTGTGACACTCTTCAAAGGCTTTGCGCAAAGATATGATAAGCCTAACGTTTTTCCTGCTGTAAAAGCATACGAAACCTTAGCAACGAAATATGGCATAACTTTAACGGAGATGGCTTTGGCATTTACCTATCACCAGTGGTTTGTTACATCAACTATCATAGGAGCCACATCGCTTGATCAGCTAAAAGAAAATATTGAGGCCTACAACATCACTCTCTCTAAAGAGTTGTTAGATGAAATTGAAATCATTCATCTCACGCATATGAACCCAGCACCCTAATATATGAAGAATCAGTATTACATCGATAGAAGCTTAAAAAGTTTGTGGAATCCATGTACGCAAATGAAAATTCAACAGGCGCAATCTATCATTCCTATTAGGCGCGGCGATGGTGTTTGGCTATTTGATTATGATGATAAAAAATATTTAGATGCAATTAGTTCGTGGTGGGTCAATTTATTCGGCCACAATCAAAGCGAAATTAAAAAATACATCACAGATCAACTTGATCTCGTTGAGCATGTCATGCTCGCAGGTTTAACACATGAGCCAGCTATACAGCTTTCTGAAAAATTAAGTAACCTCACAAGTCTAAGCCACGCTTTCTATGGCAGCGATGGATCTAATGCGATTGAAATTGCTATTAAGATGAGCGTGCATTATTGGAAGAATAAAGGCCAACCCAAAAAAAATAAAATAATTTATTTGGAAAATAGTTACCATGGTGAAACGCTTGGCGCTTTATCTGTGACAGACATTAAACTCTTTCGTAAAAATTATGCTTCATTAATAAAAAAAAATAATCCTATCAAAACGCCCGATTGGCGATATGCAGATAAAGGTGAAACAGCAGAATCCTATGCATTAAGATGTATTCAAGATTTAGAAAGATATCTTGAAGATCATCATCAATATATAGCCGCTTTTATTTTAGAGCCCCTTGTGCAATGTGCAACCGGGATGGGAATGTATCACTCAATTTATTTAGCAAAAGCAAGAGAGCTTTGCACCCAATATCATATTCATCTTATTGATGATGAGATTGCAGTAGGTTTCGGAAGAACAGGAAAGATGTTTGCATTTGAACATGCAAATATAAAACCTGATTTTATTTGCCTTTCAAAAGGATTAACCGGTGGCTATCTTCCCTTGTCAGCTGTGTTAACAACAGATAACGTTTATATGGCCTTTTATGAAGACAAGATAGAGAAAGGCTTTCTTCATTCACATAGTTATACTGGAAACCCACTCGCTTGTAGCGCTGCATTAGGCACATTAAATTATTTTGAAAATCATGATGTGATTAATCAAAACCATAAAACCTCAGCTTATATTTCAGAGCGCATGAAGACGTTCTCAATATTACCTATTTCTAATTTAAGAAATATAGGAATGATATGGGCGTTTGACCTTGAGGGGGTTACAAAAAAGACACTTAAAAAAATAAGTACGAAAGCGATTGATCGTGGACTTTTAATAAGGCCGATAGGCCATACCATTTATTTCATGCCGCCCTATATTATCAATCATGATGAAGTAGATTTTATGATTGATACCGCTTTTGAAGTTATTCAGTCATCCATATAAATATGCGAATACTGCTTCTTATCTCTTTCTTATGGTTGGATGCCGTATTTGCGGATTCGGATATTGATGCAATAAATAAGATACTTAATCGCTCAGAACTTTCAAAAGATAATTACTCTTTTTATATTAAAAATATTTCTAAACGGGCTAAAGTTTTTAGTTATAACGAACAAAAAGCTTTCAATCCGGCTTCTGTTATGAAATTAGTTACGACATACGCTGGGCTCCAGCTCTTAGGTCCGCAGTATCAATGGAAGACGGAAGTGCTTTATAAGGGCAATATAAAAAATAAACATCTTTACGGTGACCTCATTATTAGAGGGTATGGCGATCCCACTCTCACCTATGCAGATCTTTCAGAAATTATTGAAAGAGTTCAACAGCAGGACATTCAATATATTCATGGCAATATTATTATTGATGAAAGTTTTTTTGGCGAACTACAAAATCAAGATCTTATTGACGATAAAAAATATCGTGCTTATAACGTGAATCCAAAATCTTTCGTTGTGAATGAAAATACTATCAATTTTAATTTTTCAATAAAAAATGAAAAAATTAATATACAAACTTTTCCTGAAATCCAAACATTAAAAGTCATTAATCATTTAAAACTTTCAGACCAAGGTTGCAACGAATGGAAGGATGCCCTTGATTACGAGGTGGAAACAAAATCTAATATAACGGAGATTGTATTTAATGGTGCCTTTGATAAAGCATGTGATAGTAAAGATATCGATTTATCAATATTAAGTCACAATCGCTTATCTAAAGAGCTATTTGAAAAACTTTGGAAAATGCACGGGGGGATTATTGAGGGCAATTTTAAAAATACATATCAAAAGGTTACTGATACACATAAGCTATATGAGCATCAATCAAGACCTTTAAGTCTTATCGTGAGAGATGTAAATAAATATAGCCAAAATCTAATTGCTAGGAATTTATTACTCACCATGCTCGCAGAAAATAGTGGCTCTCCAATTGCTGAAAATGAAGCGGGAAGGTTTGCTAAAGAGTTTTTGATAAAGCAAAAATTGAAGCTTAATTCTCTTGAGATGGATAATGGTGCCGGACTTTCAAGAAATGCGAAAATAAGTGCAGAAGATTTATCTTTCTTATTAGAAAAAGCATATAGCGGTCTTTATATGCCTGAATTTATTGCATCGCTTCCAAATATGGGTATTGATGGCACTTTGAAAAACAGAGGAAAAAAATTATCTGTTTCTAAGCATGCTTATTTAAAAACCGGCAGCATCAAAAATGTTAGTGCTATTGCCGGATATATTTTTGATAAAAATAACGATATAAAAGTTTTTGTATTTATGGCGAATGACCCCAAGGCAAATGAATCATCTAAAATACAAGATGATCTAATTGATTGGGCCTATCTTAATTGAACTTGACGGAGTGTTAATATGCGATATGCGAACGTGATTAAATCTATCTTAGCTTTTAGCATCATTTTATTTAATGTTAATTTGGCATCCGCTGAATTACAAATCTCACAAAAGGAAATAAAATTGGAAAAAAATATTACTTCATTAATTATTAAAGATACCGTTCTAGGAAATGGGCGGCAAGCCGAAAAAGGCCTCGCTGTGACAGTTCATTACACAGGTTGGTTATATGATCCGAATCAAAAAGATGGCAAAGGTAAAAAATTTGATAGCTCACTAGATCGTAATGATCCTTTTGTATTTAATTTAGGGGGTGGTCAAGTAATTCGAGGCTGGGATGACGGGGTGGATGGCATGAAAATTCATGGCAAAAGAACGCTCATCATTCCTCCGGACATGGGTTATGGTTCTCGCGGCGCTGGCGGTGTAATTCCTCCGAATGCTACTTTAATTTTTGATGTTGAGTTGCTCGGAGTTAAATAATGAAAGCCCGAGTCAAATGGATCGAAAATGTATGTTTCATAGGCGAATCCGAGTCTAACCATTCAGTGATTCTTGATGGCCCTGAAGAGCTGGGTGGCAGAAAACTAGGTATGCGGCCTATGGAGATGCTGCTCATAGGCATGGGTGGGTGTACATCATTTGATGTAGTCACGATCCTAAAGAAATCAAGACAAGCTATTAGTGATTGTTATGCTGAAATTGAAGCTGAAAGGGCCGAAACAATCCCTAAGGTTTTCACTAAGATCCACATTCATTTTGTGTTGAAGGGGAAAGACTTGGATAAAGATCAAATAGAGCGTGCGATTAAATTGTCTGCTGAAAAATATTGTTCGGCATCCATTATGCTATCTAAGTCAGTCGAAATTACACACGATTTCGAAATTAAAGAAGACGCTTAACCAAATAATTAATTTTTAATTATTTTTAAATCAAGAGACTCTTCATTTTCCATCACGGAAAGAAGGCGATCAATGTTTGGATGCTTGCCAGGATTTTTTTGTGCGTCTTCAGTATGTTCCGAATATAAATCAAGACCTTCAATTGCAGCATCTAATGTAATAGCACCAAAGAGTTTCCAGAGATGCTGATAGACTTTTATGGAGCCTTGGCTTCCTGGTTTATTTTCGATAGTACCTATCAAAGAATTATTTCTATAGATCTCGATACGATCAATATGATCTGAATCGTCGAGCGTTAATAGAATGTCATTAAATTTTTGCATCAATTAAATTTTTGCAGAAAGTGTTGTCATCACTTTTGATGTTAATGACATGGCTTTTTTGACTTGATGAGGCAATTCAATACCACCGAGTTTTTTTGCCTTGATTGCATGTTGCTCTTCATCATCCGCCATTACTTCTAATATTTTATTTGTCTTAAGATCTTTTTTAGAAATTTTGTTTAGGTGGCCTGTTAAATGTTGTGTTACTTGTCGTTCCGTTTCAGCTAAAAAACCTAAGTTATATTTTTCACCTAAGGCGCTTGCAAAAGATCCCATTAAGAAAGAGCCCGTATACCAGATAGGATTGAGAAGGCTTGTTTTGCCTCCTAATTCATGGATTCTAGAGTTGCACCAATCAAGGTGATCGATTTCTTCTTTGGAAGCTTTTTTTAAAGATTCTGCCCCTTCACCATAGGGATTAAAAAGAAGTTGTCCGCTATATAAAGCTTGAGCACAAACTTCACCTGCGTGATTAACGCGCATCAATTCGATTGTGCGTTTTTTTTCTTCCGGAGTTAATTCGGTGTCTTCAATGTGAAGATCGGGTCTTGGTCTCGAGCCTTTAGGTTTGGTAAATAAAACCTTTAGGCCCTTATCAAATTCAATGATGAGATCATCAATCATTTGTTTTGAATAATTTGAAGACCTTTAAGGATATTCATTGCTTCTTGAAATTGCTTATCCGCTTTGCTACCTGGCTCAATTGGACCTGATGGTGTATCGGAAGCTTTCTTTTTCTCTTCTTCAGGTTTTTTGACTGGCGGCGTCACAGGTTTACTATCTTTATCTTTGGATGCAGCATTCGCATCAGCATCTTTTGGATTTGAAAGATGGTTTGTGAGATCTGCTTCTTTAGTCATGAATGAAGGGTCACTTCCATCATCAACAATAATGTCAGGCACAATACCTTTTGCCTGAATGGATCTTCCATTAGGGGTAAAGTATCTCGCTGTCGTCATCTTGATTGCTGTACCGTTATTCATAGGCAGAATGCTTTGAACGGACCCTTTACCAAAGCTTTGCATACCTACAATTAAAGCTCTTTTATGATCTTGGAGCGCACCCGCCACAATTTCAGATGCAGATGCTGATCCATTATTTACTAAAACAGCCATAGGCGTTGTTCTGATATCTTCCGGAAGATCTTTGAGGTAATCATCCTTGCCACCACCTTTTAGATAATCTGCTGGTACAGCAGTTAAGTGCATTTTTGAATCTTGCGCACGACCTTCTGTATAAACAACCAAATCACCTTTCGGCAAGAATGCTGCAGATACGCCGACAGCAGCATTTAATAAGCCACCCGGATTATTTCTAAGATCAAGCAATATGCCTTTGAGAGGGGTTTTATTTTGCTGACGAAGATTTTTTAGGAGCTTCGCTAAATCCTCACCTGTATGTTCTTGGAATTGAGCAATACGAACATAAGCGTAATTGGGTTCAGTTAGTTTACCTTTAACGCTTTGTGATTTGATAACAGCACGCACTAAATTAAAAGTTAAAGGTTTTGTTTCGCCTTTCCTTAATACGGTTAACAGAATGCTAGTTCCTGGTTTGCCGCGCATTTTTTTAACTGAATCATTAAGTGTTAAGCCTTTTGTAGAAGTTTCATCTAATTTCATAATAAGATCGCCACTCTTTAACCCAGCTTTATAAGCTGGACTATCTTCAATAGGAGATATGACTTTTACAAAACCATCCTCCATACCAACTTCAATACCAAGACCACCAAACTCACCTTGGGTTGCTTGATTTAAATCCTTAAAGTCTTCGACGTTTAAAAAAGAAGAATGAGGATCAAGACCGGTCAGCATGCCATTGAGTGCTTCATTAATAAGCTTCTTGTCTTCTACAGGCTCTACGTAATCAGATTTAATCTTGCCAAAAACTTCAGCAAAAGTTCTAAGCTCATCAATAGGAAGATTGTTTTTTTCGGCCTTATCCGCAAAGACAGGTAAATTTAAACTGATTAGAACACCGATAATAGCGCCACAGGCTATGAGGGTAAATTTTTCGATTTTTGAACGCATGAATGACTTTCGTAATAAGCTATTAAGCATTAATTATTTAATAATAAAGCATTCTGTCTTTTTGTTTACCTTATATCAATAGGCTTTTATAAATATATTTTAAGAATAACTTTGAACTATGGGAACTAAATCTAAAACATATCAAATTGAGATTCAATTTTGTACGCAATGTGGTTGGCTTCCTCGAGCTTCATGGATGATGCAGGAAATACTGACGACTTTTCAAGATGAAATTTTATCTGTTACATTAACCCCTAAATCGGGCGGTATTTTTGAAATTTTCTTGGATAAAGAGAAGATCTATTCTAGATCAGACTTCGGAGGATTTCTTGATATTAAAGATATTAAAAAGTTGATCAGGGATAAAATTAGTCCAGAGAAAAATCTGGGCCATACCGATCTCTAGAGCGTTTCTTCTGGCTCAACTCTTGTTGCACCATTAAATCTTTTAAGCCAGTAGTTTTTTGTAAGACTTTCAACGCGAATAGTTTTGCCTGTTCGTGGTGCATGAATAAATTCATTATTTCCCACATAGATACCGACATGAGAAAACTTAGATTTCCGTGTATTAAAGAATACAAGATCACCTGGTTGTAAGTCTTCAAATTTAATCGTTTCACCCACCTTGCTTAAGGATCTGGCGCTTGGAGGGAGGCTTAAATTTAAAGCTTGTTCAAAGACATATTTTACAAACTGACTGCAATCAAAACCGGTTTCTGGTTTTGAGCCGCCCAATTTATATTTAATGCCTGTGAGCTCATAAGCTTTATCAATAATCAGAGAAATATCGCTTTTCCATTGCTGATCAGCTGCTGGCGTTACTTCCGAAACTGAAATTGTGTCTAAAGCACTTAAATTCGATGAGTCAACCTCCGCCCAAGATGGGCTGGAAAATGCGAGGACTAAAAAAATGAGTAAAGCTTTGAAATTCATAGTTTGAAAATGAGTAAATTTATGAGATTTTACCATTTATAAGGGGTTTATGAAATCCGATTTTCATCAGCATGAGATAATCGCATGATCATGAATGAAATATTTATCAAACAATTTTTTAGTGAAAAAGGCGATCTCTCTCATAGCATCGATGGCTATCGAGTTAGGCAAGAGCAGATCGATATCTCCGTCTTAATTGACGAAGCAATTACACATAAAAAAAAATTAATTGTTGAGGCGGGGACGGGTATTGGCAAAACTTTTGCATATCTTGTACCTGCATTTCTGTCTGGCGGCAAAATTATTATTTCTACAGCGACTAAAAATTTACAGGATCAATTATTCACTAAAGACATTCCTATGATTAGGGATGCATTAAAAGTTCCAGTAAGTCTAGCTATGCTGAAAGGCAGATCAAATTATTTATGTCATTTGAGATTAGAAAACGCCATGATTGAAGGCGCTTTTATGACTAAAGAAGATGTCACTTATTTACACCTCGTCAATCAACATGCAAAGCATAGTGAAGATGGCGACAGAGCAGAATTAGAGACTATTCCAGAAAGCTCATCTATATGGCCGCAAGTAACTTCTACCAAAGAAAATTGCTTGGGTCAGGACTGTAGTTTTTATAAAGAGTGTTTTGTCATGAACGCCAGAAAAAAAGCTTTAGCCGCGGATGTTACCATCGTCAACCATCATTTATTTTTTGCCGACCTTAATATGAAGGAGGAAGGTATATCTGAACTTCTTCCAAAGGCTGCAACGGTCATTTTTGATGAAGCTCACCAGATTCCAGATATCGCTTCCATTTTTTTTGGAAAAAATATTTCAACCAGTCAGATCAGTGAGATCGTCCAAGATGGCTATCAGATTTATTTAAAACATATGAAAGATGTTTCGGATTTCGAACCTATTTTAAATGACTTAGAAAAAGCAAATAAAGATTTTAGGCTTGTATTCCCAAGAGAGTCCAATCGATATCCCTATCAAAAAATTTCTTCTTTTAGTCGATTTGACTTTGCTTACGAAGACTTGATCAAAAAAATCAAAAAATTAATTGAGTTATTAGCACATCATAAAGATAGAGATACAGAGATTGAAAAGTATTTTGATAGCACCCATCAAATACTTTCGAATTTTGATTCTTGGCGTGATGATAAGGATAGTAATTCAATTAAATGGGTCGAAGTTTATTCCCAGTCCGTGCAGCTTAATAATACGCCGCTGTCGATCGCTGATATGTTTGCAAAACATATTAATAATGAATCAACTTCATGGATCTTTACATCAGCAACGCTCGCTGTAAAAACTAATTTTGATCATTTCAAAAACCAACTAGGCTTGATGGATGCAGATTCAGTCTCTAAAGAGAGCCCATTTAATTATGCTGAAAAAGCTTTGCTCTTTGTGCCTAAATCGATGCCGGATGCCAATCACGAGAATTTTAATTTCGCAGTTGTGAATCAAATCTACCCTTTTATTAAAGCTAGCAAAGGTAGAGCGTTTATTTTATGTACGACATTAAAATCTATGCGAGAAATATTTACACTGCTTCAAGACAAAATTGAAACAGATCAATTGGATTATCCAATTTACCTTCAAGGGGATGGTTCAAGAAATCATCTTTTAAATAAATTTAGAGAGCATGGTCACGCAATTCTCATTGGCTCCTTAAGTTTTTGGGAGGGTGTAGATGTGAAGGGGGATGCTTTGTCATTAGTAGTGATAGATAAATTACCATTTTTTTCGCCAGAAGATCCCGTGCTGGCTGCGAGAATTGATAAAATTAACCAAAGTGGCAAAAATGCTTTTATGGAATACCAATTACCTAACGCAGTCATAACTTTAAAACAGGGCGCTGGCCGATTAATACGAGATGAGTTTGATAAGGGCGTTCTTGTCATATGTGATACAAGAATTATTGATAAAGCTTATGGAAAAAAAATGTGGCAGAGCCTGCCCCCTTTTGCTCGAACTCGAGATGATTTAGAAGTTGTCCAATTTTTAGAAAAAATTTAATTTATGAAGATCTTATCCTTAGATACCTCCACCGAATATATGTCTTTAGGTTTGAAGATTCATGAAGATTTTTATTCGGTTAATATCAAGGCTGGGCAAACACATTCAGAAATTGTCTTGCCGGAAATAAATAAATTATTAAGTGAGCATGACTTAGCTACAAAAGATCTTGATGCTATAGCATTTGGAAGAGGACCAGGCTCATTTACAGGTATTAGAATTGCCTGCGGGATTGCATACGGATTAGGTTATGGTGCGTCAATTCCGGTCATTGGCGTGAATAATCTTTTAGCACTTGCTGATAGCTCCGGTAAAAATAAAGTGATCAGTGTTATTGATGCCAGAATGGGGGAGATATATTTCAGTGCTTATATAAAAGAAGGTAAAACATTTTCAGAGCCTATGTTTGAAGGTGTTTATAAGCCAGATGAATTACCTCAACTTAAAGAATCAGGCTGGACTTTGATTGGCAATGCAATCGAAACATATAAGCGAGAAATGAAAGATCACTTTGGCCAACAAATTGAAGATCTTATAGATGGCCCCTATGAAGTGGTCAAATCTATTTCAAAGCTCGCAATACCTTTTATTAAAAATAAAATATTCGAGTTAATTCATGCTGAGCCTGTTTACTTAAGAAATAAAGTGGCTTTTACTACCGAAGAGCGAAAAGCATTGAATGCAATTTAGTGAGTTTAAAGAGAATGATTTAAGCGCGATTGAATTGATTGAAAATGAAGTTCATGCTTATCCATGGACGCGAGGTAATTTTTTAGATTCGATAAAATCAAATCACACATGTTTGATGATGAAAGTTAATGATGAAATCATAGGCTTCACCGTCATCATGTTTGTATTAGATGAGTGTCATCTCCTTAATATAAGTATAAAAAAAAGTATGCAAAAGCAAGGCTATGGATCACATTTACTTAATGAAGTTATCCGTCGAGCAAATTTGGCTTACTCAAAAACGATTTATCTTGAAGTAAGAGTTTCCAATCAAGCTGCTATTCATTTGTATGATAAACATGGTTTTAATGAAATGAGCATTAGAAAAGATTATTATCGTGCTAAAGAAGGACGGGAAGACGCCGTGTTAATGGGGCTCGTGATTTGATGGATGCTGATTACAAAAAAAGAATCTTAAAGGAGCTTGAATTATTTCCTCTTTGGAAATTAAAAGACAAGCCTAATGATGAGCTTCTTGCAAAAGAGACTGCAAAATTTATAGAGGCTGATTTATTTTTTGGATTCAAAATAAATTATGCAGAAGAATCTTTATTGCTTTTAAGTCAAAAATTTTTACCAGGAACTGAAGATGCTGCCCAAGACTTATTTTTAAATATTGCAAAATTTATTTCAACGTCGATAGGTGCAGATACATTCCAAAAGAATCATTTATTAAGACTTACCAAAGATCAAATAGGCGACCTATGTTTAAATGCTACCCCAAAACATGTATTAGCTTTTGGATTAAATAATCAGTTTTTTGAAGAATACAAAACAATTGATTTGATGAATAATGTCACTTTGAACATTAAGCACACGCTCGATATAAATCATTTGCTTAAAAACCCAAAAGATAAGAAATTAGTTTGGGAAAACATTTTAGATTTAATAAAAGCTTTTTAAATTAAGAAAGAATATAAATGCTTGCATCAAAATTTTACATCTCAACTTTGAAGGAAGCACCCTCAGAAGCAGAGCTTATCAGTCATAAGCTTATGATTCGCGCAGGCTTTATTAAGCGCTTGGGTTCAGGCCTTTATTCATGGATGCCGCTTGGCTTAAAAGTTTTAAGAAAAATTGAAATGATTGTGAGAGATGAAATGAATAAAGCTGGCGCGATAGAGTTATTAATGCCAGCCATTCAGCCAGCTGAACTATGGGAAGAGACAGGTCGATGGGCTTTATTTGGACCACAGATGTTAAAGATCAAAGATCGCCATGATCGAAATTTCTGTTTTGGTCCGACGCACGAAGAAGTCATCACGGATATTGCAAGAAAAGAAATTAATAGTTACAAGCAATTGCCCATTAACTTTTATCAGATTCAGACGAAGTTTAGGGACGAGATAAGACCTCGTTTTGGTGTGATGCGTGCTCGCGAGTTTTTAATGAAGGATGCTTATTCTTTCCATACATCAAAAACTTCATTACAAGAAACATACGAGACAATGTATCAAGCCTATACCAATATTTTTAATAAAATAGGCCTTCAGTTTAGAGCAGTGAAAGCAGATACGGGTGCCATCGGAGGAGATGGGTCGCATGAGTTTCATGTTTTAGCTGATTCTGGCGAGGATGCGATTGCATATAGTTCAGTGTCTGACTACGCGGCTAACATTGAATTAGCAGAGGCGATTCTTCAGAATGACAAAAGGCCAGATGCTCAAGAATCGATGGTTAAATTTGACACACCAAAACAAACGACATGTGAAGACGTTGCTAAGTTGATTGGCGCCTCGATTCAAAAGACAGTGAAAACTATCGCGCTTATTAACCAAGCCAATGAAGCGAATGAATTTTTCTTGGTCCTTTTGCGAGGCGACCATGAGCTTAACGAAGTGAAATTATCCAAAGTAAAAGACTTTGAGAATTTCCGTTTTGCAACGGACGAGGAAGTGAAGGAACATCTTAAATGCCCACCAGGATTTATTGGACCAGTTGGAGTTAAATCTTCCATAAAAATTCTGGCAGATAAGTCCGTCGGAATTCTGTCTGATTTTATTTGTGGTGCAAATGAACCCAAGCTTCACCTAAAGGGCGTGAATTTTGTTCGAGACCTCTCAGAGCCAATACTTTTTGCAGACTTAAGAAAAGTGGTCGAGGGTGATCTGAGTCCAGACAAACAAGGCACACTTCAAATATGTAGGGGTATTGAAGTGGGTCACATTTTCCAATTGGGTAATAAGTACTCTAAGGCTATGAATGCAGAATACTTAGATGAAAATGGCCAGAGTCAAACTCTAGAGATGGGCTGTTATGGTATCGGAGTGTCGCGGATTGTAGCTGCGGCTATTGAGCAGTCGCACGATGATAAAGGCATTATTTTCCCGATTAATATTGCACCTTTTGAAGTGGCGATTGCACCAATAGGTTATGACAAGAGTGCTGAAGTTAAAGCTTCAGCGCATAAAATTTACGATGCCCTTAAAGCAATAGGTATCGATGTTTTACTTGACGATCGAGGTGAGCGTCCAGGGATCATGTTTGCTGAGATGGAATTAATAGGTATTCCTTACAGAATCGTTATTGGAGATCGCAATTTAAAAGAAGGAAAAGTTGAGTTCCAAGGTCGATTAGATCAAGAATCTAAGTTAATTGATGAAAATCAAATAGTTACAGAAATTAAATCTTTATTACGTCTCTAAACATTTAATCCTTTTTATTTTTAACTACATGATTTAATTGAGTTATTTTTGTCAAGCATTTATTACAAAATAATTACAATTAAGGGGTGTATTTATTAAAAAAAAGGGTTAATATTCGGCAAGTAGTTAGTAATCGATGACCTGGAAGACTAGGGCCAATTGATAACTAGGTGCTCAAGTACTATAGCTCTTTGATGTGTATATAAAGTCAACTAACTTAGGAGATGTTATGTCGAAATCATTAGCAGTAGCAATCAGTGTTGGTGTAGTAGCAGGTCTTTGGACTTTCCTCGGAAGTGGTTATCTCAGCTTTGCAAGTATCGCGATTGGTTTTATAGCTTGGGCTGCTTCTGGCCTAGTTGGCAAATCAGACGCAATGCAAAAGACAGTTATCGGAATGACATTCGGCGCAATCATTGCATCAGTTGCTGTTTATTTAGCAGGTATTGAATTACCTGTCATAGGCGCAAACATCGCAGTAGGCGTTGGTATAGCAGCACTCATTCTTGTGTTGGTTGCAGATAAAGTGTCTCAAGTCGCTAACGTTGGCGTAAACGTTTTAGGTTTTGCGTCAGCTTTTACACTATCACCAAGTGCAGCTAGCATCGGTGCAATGGATTTATCTAATCCAGTCGCTATTGTTTTAGTTTCAAGTATCTTGGGCGTAGTTGCAGGTAATTTAGCAGGAAGACTTGCATCTGCAATTAAATAATTGTTTTAAATAGTTCTTAGCTAAAAACGCACCCCAAGGGGTGCGTTTTTATTTGGATTTACTAGAAATTTTAAATCCGTAATAAGTCCCAAACTCACCTTCAGATTCGTTGTATATAAAGAATAAATTATTTGTATAGCCAAGACCGTTAAAATGATTTTGCGCTCTTAGCTTTATATCCTTTGGTAAAGTAGATTTGCCAATATAACCACCTTTAGTATTAAAGATTAAAACTGCTTTATGGTCGACATCAAGAATAGCTAATTCCTCTCCATCAATACCGGTGGCCGCAATAAAACTATCACTCAAATCATCGAATGCGACACCAGCCGACTTGAGATCTAAATTAATTTCTCCCAACTTACTGCCATCGTTTGCATCAATAATGATGACCTTTTCACTTCTTTTTTGTTTGGCAAAGTAATGATTCGTTTTGGAGTCAAATGAAGGCATCGTTGCTGAGTCTCCAAATGCAGGATTAAAGTTAGAAACTTCTTTTGCCGTACCTTTTAAATTGCCCTGAGAGTCAAGGTCTAAAGAAAATATACCTGTATTAGGCGCAAAACCAGCTTCACTGGATATGTTGTAAGTGATGGTTGTAAGTTGGAAAGTTAATTCATTGTAGAAAATTGATCGGTTATCGAATCCCGCTTGTGTTGAAGATAAGTATTTTCCAGATTGGTCGTAGGTGTGAATAAGTGATTTAGAGATAGGCGCTTCGGTCTCGGAGCCGAGAGGTGCTAGGCCGCCATCGGCGATATAATATTTTTTTTGTCCAGGAATGAAAGCTACAGTCATAGGACGTGTTGTGGGTTTCTTAGCAAGTGTAATTTTAATTTCAGATTTTGCTTCAGACAGTACGTCCGCATAAATGGAATAATTAAATATTAAAAAACATAGCGCAATAATAATTTTCATAGATGTATCTTTTAAAGTTAGTTGTTAATTAAGACCGTTCAATAAATGTAGCATCACCATAACTAAAGAAGCGATATTCATTTTTTATAGCGTGTTGATAAAGTTTCTTCATAGTATCACTTCCACTAAAAGCCGAAACTAAAATAAATAGAGTGCTTTTAGGTAAATGGAAGTTGGTGAGCAATGCATCCACAATTTTAAATGCATAACCTGGTTTGATAAATATAGAAGTCTCTTTAAAGCCAGGCTGAATAATTTCTTCAGAAAATTTACTTTCAAGCGCTCTTAAGACGGTGGTGCCAATAGCAATAATTCTGCCATTATTTGATTTGGCATCATGAATCATTTGAATTGTTTTCTCCGGTACGTTAAAAGATTCGCTGTGCATTTGATGATGATCAAGATCACCTTCTCTGACAGGTTGAAAAGTACCAGCACCTACATGAAGCGTTAGAAAAGTATATTTAATTTTTTTGTTATCTAAGGCCTTGAAGATTTCATCGGTGAAGTGGAGTCCAGCCGTCGGCGCTGCGACAGCCCCTAATTCTTTTGCATAAATAGTCTGGTATCTTTTTTCATCAGATGGATTTGCACTTCTTTCGATGTAAGGAGGCAAAGGAATATGGCCGTATTTTTCGAGGATATCGTAAGTAGATAAATTTGAATTAAACTCAATATAAAAAAGATCACCTTCTTTTTTGATGACTTGAATCGACACGTCTTTATTAATCTCAAAGATAGTGCCATTTAATATTTTTTTTGATGTTTTTAAATGTGCAAGTGCATGATTGTTATCTACGATGCGCTCAATCATTATTTCAGCTTTTCCACCGGTGATTTTTTTCCCAAACAATCTCGCTTTAATGACGCGTGTGTCATTAAAAATTAGAAGATCATTCGGATGTAATAAATCGACAAAATCTGTAAATTTTTTATCGTTTAATGATTTTGTATTTTTATCTAATACAAGAAGACGACTCTCGTCTCTTTTATCTAGAGGTGTTTGTGCAATCAGGCTTTCAGGAAGCTCAAAATCAAACTCTTCAATTCGCATATATGTATATTGATTGATATAATTAACGAACGATTATATATCAGCTACCTCAGCCGGGATGGCGGAATTGGTAGACGCACGGGACTCAAAATCCCGCGCTGGCAACAGCGTGCGAGTTCGATTCTCGCTCCCGGCACCAAATAATTTAAACTTTATTTTTTCATTACAGTCTAGTTAAAAAATCATGGTTGAACATAGAAAATTAAAGAAGGGGTCGCTCAATGAATTTATTATTCGCCCCAATCCTTCTTTAGCGTGGAAAACAATAAAAAAAATTTATGTAGTACTGTCGATAGTGATTTTGTTCGTGGCGGGACTATTAACTTATATTAATGCTTATTTGGCACTTCCTTTTTATGGGCTTGAGTTTGGATTGTTAAGTTATGCGCTATACAAAACTTGCTACCAAAGTACTTTTGTTCAGATTTTACGATTTAGTAATCGAAAGATAGAAATTGAGAATATTCAGGGTAAGAAAAAAAATATCATGGAATTTAATCGCGACTGGTCTAAGTTCAGGTTAATAAAGGGTTATTTTAATCAGCCGACACATATTGCTATTAGGTCTCATGGAAAAGACACTCAAATTGCCCATTTTATAAGCGAAGAAGAGCGTTTAATTTTATATAAAAAAATTCAATGTTTATGACTTTTTGTATTGATTTAAAAAAGGGATATTGTTAGGATTTTGGTCTGTGTACTTTTGTGACAACCTTCTTTATAACAATCCTCAAAATTTAAGGGATAAAAATGCAGTTTTTGAATAAATTATTTATTGGCCTACTTTTCACACTTACTTCTTTGGGTGCTCTTGCAGACTTCTCATGGAACTTCCCAACACCAGCTACACCAATGGCACTTGATACGCTTCAAGTACACAATAAATTTATGGTCATTATCATGGTTATATTTATAGTGGTGCTAAGTATTATGATTTATTCAATCTTTACCCATAGAAAGAGTAGAGGGTACAAAGCATCGAAGAACACAGGACCAACCACTAAATCTCAAATAATTTGGACAATGGTGCCTTTTGCTATTCTCCTTTACATAGATTTTATTTTGATGGGTATACCTGCATTTCACAGTATTCTTTTAATGGAAGATACAAAAACAAATGCCGATATGGTGGTTAAGGTCACGGGATTGCAATGGAGATGGCAATACGAATATATGGATGGCGAAGCAAAAGGTATCAAGTTCGTTAGTAACTTAAGCACTCCTCAAGATCAGATAGATAACAAAGCCCCTAAAGGCAAAGACTACCTTCTTGAAGTTGATAACCGTTTAGTTCTACCAGCAGGTAAAAAAGTGCGAATTCTTTTAACCTCAACAGATGTAATTCACAATTGGTGGGTGCCAGCTTTTGGCTCTGCACGAGATGCAATTCCTGGATACTTAAGAGAGACTTGGGTGAAAATTGAAAAACCTGGAACATACCGAGGCCAATGTAAGGAGTTATGTGGGAAAGGACACGGTTTTATGCCAGTCGTTGTAGATGCTGTCTCAGACGCAGAATTTAAAACGTGGGCACAAGATCAAAAAGTGAAATTAGCTGCAGCAAACGCAGGCGCTGACAAGCAATGGTCAAAAGATGATTTGGTTGCTAAAGGCAAAGAGGTGTACTTAAAAAATTGTGCAGTATGCCATCAGCCCGGCGGACAAGGTTTGCCTCCAACATTCCCAGCATTAACGGGAAGTAAAATTGCTAATGGCCCTATATTTGGTGCGGATGGTAAATATCTAAAAGATAGCCATTTAGATCGACTACTTAATGGCAAGAATGTTATGCCGGCATGGAAATCAATTTTAAATGATACAGATATTGCAGCTGTGATTACGTATGAAAGAAATGGCTTAGGTAATTCGGTAGGTGACGTGCTTCAGCCATCACAAGTTAAAGCAGCAAGACAATAACAATTAATTAAGTTTTTTTGGAGAAATAAAAATGAGTACAAAAGCTGCAGTTCATCATGATGATCACCATGATCATCCAAAAGGCATGAAGCATTGGTTTACAACAACCAATCATAAAGACATTGGAAGTATGTATCTCATATTTTCCTTGATCATGTTCTTTATTGGTGGGCTTATGATTCTCGCAGTGAGAGCTGAGCTTTTTCAACCAGGCCTTCAGTTAATGAAGCCAGAATTTTATAATCAACTAATTGGTAATCATGCTTTGATTATGATTTTTGGCGCATTAATGCCAGCTGCTACTGGATTTGCAAACTGGATGATCCCATTACAAATTGGCGCGCCAGATATGGCACTTCCTCGAATTAATAATTGGGGTTTTTGGCTCTTACCTCCCGCAGCTCTACTCCTAATTCTCCCATTTATTTTAGCCTTGTTTGGTGTGGGTGATGGCGCAGCAGGCGCTGGATGGACCTTTTATACACCTTTATCTATTCAAGGTGGTATCGGTGTCGATTTTGCTATTTTTGCAATTCATACATTAGGTATATCTTCAATTCTTGGTTCAATTAATGTAATTGTAACTATCTTTAATATGCGTGCACCTGGCATGACGTTGATGAAAATGCCTATCTTTGCATGGGGTTGGTTGGTAACAGCATTTCTTTTAGTTGCAACGCTTCCAGTTCTTGCAGGGGCGGTAACCATGATACTAACTGATAGACATTTCGGCACACACTTTTTTGATGCAGCTGGCGGCGGCGATCCAATCTTATATCAGCATTTGTTCTGGTTCTTCGCTCATCCAGAGGTTTATATTGTGTTGTTACCAATCTGGGGTTTTATGCCAGACATTCTTCAAACATTCACAAGAAAGCCTGTATTTGGATATAAAGCTCAAGTTTATTCACTAATTGCGATTGGTGTTTTAGCTCTAGTTGTTTGGGCCCACCATTTCTTTACTGCTGGTATGCCGATTCCTGCGTTGGCTTATTTTATGTATGCAACTATGTCTATTTCCTTACCTTTAGCAGTGCTCTTCTTCTGCTGGATTGCAAACTTATGGAAGGGTTCAATGACATTTGAAACGCCGATGTTATTCGCTGTAGGTTGGATCATTATTTTTGGTGTGGGTGGCCTTACAGGGCTAGTCCTTGCTGACGTAGCTGCTGATGCTCAATATCACCACTCATATTTTGTAGTTGCACATTTTCACTATACATTCTTTGCTGGCGGCATGATGGGGATTATGGCTGGCGTGTATTACTGGCTTCCAAAAATGACTGGCTACATGTTTAGCGAAAGACTTGGTAAGCTCCATTTTTGGTTAACCGCTATATCATTTAACTTAACATTTATTCCGCAATTCTTCCTAGGCCTTGCAGGCATGCCTCGTCGTATACCTGACTATGCCCTCCAGTTTGCAGAATTTAATGCGATTTCTACAGTAGCAGCTTTTGTTTTAGGTTTGTCACAACTTATTTTTGCATACAATATTATTAAATGCATGAGGGGCGGCAAAAAAGCCACTGGTCAGGTTTGGGAAGGCGCTAGAGGTCTTGAGTGGACATTATCCTCACCTCCGCCTTATCATAGCTTTACAAAGCAACCAACTATCAAATAATTAAAGTATCAAGGCTGAGAAAATTCAGCCTTGATTTTTAAAAATGACCGATAAAACTAAAAATGAAAAAAAGCTAAAAGGAAGAAATAGAAATTTAGCAATTATTCTTATTGTAGTTGCTTTGATTTGGTACAAACTATCTATGGTTCTTTTATGGAATCATTAAAGAATAAGAATTTAAGAAAGAAAAATAAGCGTTTAGTTATTAAGTTATCGGGGTTAGTTTTAGGATCGATTTTATTTGCATTTGCCTTAGTTCCACTTTACAACTTAATTTGTACAGTAACCGGACTTAACGGAAAAACAAATTCAGTAGCTGATGAATCAACCACTAAAGTTGATTTGACAAGATCAATTAAGGTAGAGTTTACAAGTACAGTAATGCCAGGATTGGGTTGGAATTTTTATCCAAACCAAAGCAGCGTAAATGTTCATCCTGGGGAAATTTTAGTTGTGACATTTACAGCTAAAAATATTACAAATGGGGTAGTAGCTGGACAGGCAATCCCAAGCCTTAGTCCTGGACAAGCTTCACCTTATTTTAAAAAATTGGAATGTTTCTGTTTTCAGCGTCAAGAGTTAAAAGCTGGTGAAACAAAAATATTTCCAATGAGGTTTTATATAAGCACCGATTTGCCGAAAGACATCAATACTGTGACTTTGTCTTACGCATTTTATAGTGCTGTAAAATAAAGATTATTTTTAATAAATTCAGAAAACGAAGGAATATTTAAAAGATGGCAACTCAAACTCAAAAATCAGGGCAGTACTTTGTTCCTCATTCGGCTAATTATTCTATTTTATTATCCGCGGGACTTTTAACGCTTCTTACAGGGTTTGTTTTCAAGCTTAATAGCTTTTCTATAGGTAAATGGATGATGATATTTGGCGCTACAGTAGCCCTCACCATGATTTTTAAATGGATGGCGAGTGTGGTTTCAGAATGCCAAGAAGGTGCCTATTCAAAATGGGAAGATAAATCATTTCGCATGGGCATGATTACATTCATAGGCTCCGAAGTTGCTTTTTTCGCAGCGTTTTTTGGTGCTTTATTTTTCATGAGAATCATTGCAATTCCAGAGTTGGCATCATTCGATCCAGAATTTACTATGTACAAAGGATTTACTGATGCTTGGCCATCAGCTGGACCAGGTGGTGTCGTGTTAGGCAAAGAGTATGTGGCCGCTAAGTTTACGCCTATGGGCGCATGGGGATTGCCTGCAATTAATACACTTTTACTTTTAACATCTGGTGCAACTGTTACATGGGCACACTGGGGTTTATTAAAGAAAAATCGCAAGCAACTTGTGATCGGTTTATTTTTAACTGTTTTATTAGGCATTTCATTCTTAATTTGCCAGGCCATGGAGTATCACCACGCTTATACAGAAATGGGCCTTACATTAGGTGCAGGTGCATATGGCGCTACATTCTTTATGCTAACAGGATTTCACGGATTTCACGTAATGCTTGGAACTTTAATGCTTATTGTTATTCTATTGAGAAGTATGAAGGGTCATTTTACCCCTTCAAACCACTTTGGTTTTGAGGGTGTTGCGTGGTATTGGCACTTTGTTGACGTGGTTTGGCTCGGCTTATTTGTATTTGTTTATTGGCTATAAAAATAAACACAGAAACAAAAAAAGGCGATCTTAGTATCGCCTTTTTTATTTTCTTAATGACCAATAATACCGAATTGAAAACCTAGAAGCAAAAGAATAAATAACAAGAAAGACAATCCGATTCTAATTGTTAATGCCTTCGCAGTTTTATTTCCAGTGCCTTTATTTTTTCCTAGAGAAAATAAAGCTGTAAATAAGCTGGTAATAATAAGCACTAAGAAAATTACAATGATCAATTTAATAAACATAATGATTCGTCCGATAATCGAGTGCATCTATTATGCAGCTCGCAAATTTAATTTGCAATTTTAAAAATGAAATTTAAAAATAAATATTTCAAGTCGACCATTAAGGCTACATTGATTACATTGATACTTGCGATCACATGTATGAAATTGGGTTCTTGGCAGCTTAACAAAGCGCAATTTAAGTTATCTTTGCAGGCGCAGTATAACAAATACGAAAATGATCCCCCTGCAAAGCTACCAACTAATTTCTCCAATTTAGATGAAATGCGGTATAAAAAAGTTCGCGTTCTTGGGAAATATTTACCACAATATCAAATACTTCTCGACAATCAGTTTGATGGGGAGCGCGCCGGGTATTATGTACTTACACCATTGGCAATTGATGGTTCTGAAAATATTATTCTCGTAAATCGAGGATGGATAGAAGCATCTGAAAACCATAATCAAATTCCAGAAGTAAATACACCTTTAACTCCGCAAAGTGTTGAAGGCTTTATTTGGGTGCCTAGCCATAAATTTTATACACTGGAAAAGAAAACGAATACTAAAGAATGGAATAAAGTTTGGCAAAATATAGATCTTGATTTATATACACAGCTTGTTCCCAAAAAGGTATTGCCTATTATTTTAAAAATGTCCCCCAATAATGAAGGTGGGTTTGCAAGGCATTGGGTAAGGCCAGACGACCGAATTCAAACACATTTAAGTTATGGTTATCAATGGTATGGATTTGCTATAGCTTCTATTTTAATTTATTTATATTTAGGGTTTAAAAAAAATAATATAACAAAAATGAATTCAAAAAGGATAACCAAATGAGAATTAACAAAAATAAATTAATAGTTATTATTATGACTCTAATTTTCATAGCGCCATTAGTTGTTGTTATGTTGATGTATCGATATGACTGGCATCCAGCTAGTTATAGTTATGGAGAGCTCATTAAACCCATTATAAAAATAAATGTACCAGATCATTTTGAGAATGCTAGTAATTACTCTAAAGAGCCTAAAGGGATAGGCTTGATGAAAGATAAATGGAGCCTTGTTTATTTAACAAATGAATGTAACAGTGTTTGTGAAAATAGATTATATGATTTACGCCAAATTCATGTTTCATTTGACAAAGACATTCCAAGAGTTCAGAGAATTCTTATTACATCAGATAAAAATATAAATAAGATTCATGAAAAATATCCAGATTTAATTATCCTTAATAAGCCATTGGAGGATGTTGCAAAACTAACTTTACAGTTTGATAGACCACCTGCATTTAAGGCTATCAATAGTGAGAATGTTTATGTAGTTGACCCTATGTCAAATTTAATGATGGTTTACAGCAATAAGATAAAGCCGCAAGAGATACGCAAAGACATCGTAAGGCTTCTTAAATATTCTTGGGCGGGATAATTAGAGATTTTTTGATAATAACTTTTCTAAATTATCAAAGTCGATTTCACCTACAATCTGATCAATAATTTGACCCTTTTGATTAATCAAAACAGAAGTGGGTGTTAATCGAATATTTTCAAATCGTTGTGCAATTTTATTGTCAGCATCAATAACAACAGGAAAAGGAATTTCATTTTTTTTGATGAAGTTCAAAACTTGACTGGGCGGATCATAGAACATAGATATAGCAATAATTTGAATGCCTTGCTTTTTATACTTATTGTAAGCATCTGCCAATTGTGGCATTTCTTTAATACATCCAGGACAATCTGTTGCCCAAAAATTAATGATAGTAAATTTATAATTTTTATCGTAAATCATCATTGTCTCTCCTTTTGTTGAAGAGACTTTTAGATTAGGTGCTTTATTAGGGAGGATAGTGTTAGTAATAAGCCCCAAAAATAGTATGGCTACTAGCGCCGCCACAATCCATTGATATTTTTTTGTCATAACTGATGAATGATATAATTTTAGTAATTTAATTGATTATAGATTATACAAATTTTAAATAAATGAAATACTTTAAAAAATTACTGCTACTTACAACAATTACTGCTTTTTGTTTGGTTGTTTTAGGAGCTTACGTAAGGCTCTCTGATGCTGGTCTTGGTTGTCCGGATTGGCCAGGATGTTTCGGAACGCTCTCAGTTCCCGAAAGTCAGACAGCAATAGAGAATGCAGAATTAAATTTTCCTTTGCAACATATCGAAACAGCTAAAGCCTGGAAGGAAATGATTCATCGCTATGTTGCAGGATTCCTAGGGCTGATGATCTTCTTAATCGGAATTATTTCTTATAAAAATAAGAAAGTTTTAAGAGTAAACCCAATCGTACCTTACGGCATAGTTCTTCTGGTTATTTTTCAGGCATTACTTGGTATGTGGACAGTTACACTTTTGTTAAAGCCTATTGTAGTAACTGCGCATCTAATAGGTGGTATGACTACACTTGGGCTCTTAACTTTTATAACCCATCGCTACTTGGGGAAAATTCAACCAAATATTCTTAAGTACCAACATGAAATTTTTTTAGTAAGACTGTCTTTATTTGTGCTGTTCATTCAAATTTTTCTAGGCGGTTGGACAAGTACAAACTATGCAAGCCTTGCATGTACAGATTTTCCGACCTGTCATGGTTCCCTTATGCCCAATCTTAATTTCAAAGATGCTTTTGATCTCTTTAGAGATTTAGGTAAATTGAGTGATGGTTCGGATTTGCCTTTAGCAGTATTTGAAACAATACAATGGATACATCGATTAGGTGCATTGATTACCTGGTTATTTTTTGGCTATCTTGCGAGTGTCATATTAAAATACAAGGCGATGAGAAACTTAGGCTACATTTTATTATTTGTGATAACCGCTCAATTTATTATTGGGGTTGCTAATTTATTACTACATTTACCAATTATTCTTGCTGTCATGCATACTTTTGGCGCTGCAAGCCTTGTTGTTCTCGCAGCGATACTTAACTCTAAAATTACAAAGCTAAGATCTTAAATTTATGGCTAAAGCAATAAATAATAAATTATCTGGATTACATATTGATTTGAAGAATTTTTTCATTTTATGTAAACCAAGAGTAACAGCTTTGATTGTATTTACAGCTGTTATTGGTATGTTTTTAGCTACACCAGGAATGGTTCCAGTTGATATTTTATTAGCTTCAATTATTGGTATCAGCTTTGTATCTGGTGCCGCCGCTGCTTTTAATTGTCTTATTGAGCAAAAAATTGATGCTGTTATGGCAAGAACAAAAGGTAGGCCAACAGTTACCGGAAAACTTTCTTTATCACAAACTTCAATTTTTGCTTCATTACTCGGTGGCATCGGCCTCTTAATTTTATTTTACTTAGTGAATCCGTTAACAATGTGGCTTACTCTTGGAACTTTTTTTGCTTATGCAGTGATCTATACTATCTTTTTAAAACCAGCTACCCCAATGAATATCGTTATTGGAGGCGCGTCCGGAGCAATGCCACCAATTTTAGGCTGGGCAGCGGTTAATAATGTTGTTGGACCTGAATCGCTAATTTTATTTTTGATAATATTTAGCTGGACGCCACCACATTTCTGGGCGCTGGCTCTTTACCGTAGAAAAGATTATGAAAATGTAGGCATGCCAATGCTCCCTGTGACACATGGGGAGTCCTTTACATTACTTCATATCCTCCTCTATACCATTATTATGATAGCAGTAACTTTTATGCCGGTCGGTTCTGGTATGAGTGGCCTTATTTATTTCTTATCAGCACTTATTCTGAATGCAATTTTCTTGTATTACGTAGTTAAACTTTATAAAAACTATAGTGATAAATTATCAATGAAGACTTTTAAGTATTCTATAGTTTACTTAAGTTTAATATTCTCAGCTTTGTTATTAGATCATTATTTCAAAATTTCACTTCAATTTTAATTATAGGAATTCGTTATGAGCACAAAATCAGATAAATATTTTATACATCAATTGTTAGCAGTGATTTTTATAGGTTTGTTATTACCAATTTCCTTAATCATTATTGATACAAATAAATCTAAAAGTCCAGCGCCTCAAGAAGATTCAAAAGTAGCGGAAACAAAAGCTAAAGAGAATATTCAGCCTGTAGCAAAAGTCGAATTAGCACAAGCAGTTGCAGAAGGAGCTGCATCAGGTGGTAAATCAGGTGAAGAAGTATATAAAGCAGTATGTTCAATGTGTCATCAAGCAGGTATGTTAAATGCACCAAAATTTGGCGATACACAAGCCTGGGCGCCAAGAATTTCTCAAGGTTACGAAACGCTTGTGCAGCATGCTCTTAAAGGCATTCGTTCAATGCCCGCAAGAGGCGGCAATGCATCTTTATCTGATGCTGAAGTTGCAGGAGCAGTTTTATATATGACAAACTCTTCGGGTGCTAATTTTAAAAAATAATCATTCATGGCAATTTATGTAATTGGTGATGTGCAAGGTTGCTATTATTCTTTTTTAGCCTTATTAAAAAAAATAAAGTTTAAGCGAGGCAGGGATCAGCTTTGGCTTGTTGGCGACTTGATTAATCGGGGCAACGGGTCATTGCAAGTTTTAAGGTGGTGTTATAAAAATAAATCTTCAGTGACAGCTGTTCTAGGTAATCATGATCTGCATGCCTTGGCTATTAAGTATAAAGTTATCGAGGCAGACGATGAAGATACTCTATCGCGACTTCTTAAAGCAAAAGATTCAGATATTCTTTTTAAATGGTTAAGGTCTCTCCCGTTAGTTCATTACGAAAAAAAACATTTAATGGTACATGCGGGGGTTTTGCCTCAATGGACTGTTAAGGACGCCATCAAATTCTCAAAAGAAGTCAGTGCGCAACTTCGCAGCAAAAAGTACATAGAATTTTTATCTTCCATGTATGGCAATAAGCCAGATAAATGGTCGAACACTTTAAATAAAAATGATAAAGCTAGAATCATCATTAATGCGACAACGAGATTAAGGGCTTTAACTTCAGCCGGAGCTATTGATTTTTCTTATAAGGGGGAGCTAAAAAATATGCCCAAAAAATTAAAGGCTTGGTTTGATTTCCCCAAAAGAAAAACAAAGGATAATACGATTATTTTCGGCCATTGGTCTGCTCTTGGCCTTGTGACAAGAGGAGACATTTTTGCAATTGATACTGGCTGTGTTTGGGGCAGAACTTTAACGGCCTTAAGACTTGATGACAAATCAGTTTTCTCAGTAAAAACAAATTCGAAAGATATTTAATTATCTATTTTCTTCAATTAACTTTTTTGTATAAAGCGTTTCAATATCATCTCGGGTAGGGCGATGATTTTGTCCACCTTGATTTTGAATTTTAATTGACCCCATGACGGAGGCTAATCGACCTATCGATTGCCAATCCCACTTCTTAGAAATTCCATAAAGTAAGCCTGCACGATAAGCATCACCACATCCAGTAGGATCAACAGGTGTTTCAACTTTAATAGGATCGATCTTATATGTTTTGTTGTCGGCGTAAATGATGGAGCCTTCAGCACCCATTGTGACAATTAATGCCTCTACTTTTTTAGAAAGTTCTTCTATAGAAAGAGAGGTTTTTTCGGACAAAAGAGTTGCTTCGTAATCATTCACTGCAATATAAGTAGCATCATCAATAAACTCTAAAAGTTCTTCGCGATTAAACATAGGCAAGCCTTGTCCAGGATCAAACATAAAGGGAATACCAAGGGCCTTACATTCTTTGGCATGATTGATCATGCCATCTTTGCCATCTGGAGCAATGATTGCTAAACATATGTTTTTGGCTTCTTTAATTTTATTTTGATGAGATTCCACCATAGCGCCAGGATGAAATGCAGTGATTTGATTGTCACTTAGATCGGTTGTGATGTAAGCCTGAGCTGTATAGAGAGCCTTGATCTCTTTGATATACTGAGTATTAATTCCATTTTGATTAAGCCAGTCAAAATAAATTGAAAAGTCGTTACCTACTGTTGCCATGATAAGAGGATTCTCATCAAGAAGTTTAAGGTTGTATGCGATATTCCCCGCAGTGCCACCAAATTCTTTTCTAAGTTCTGGCACGTAAAAAGCCACACTTAATTTATGAATGCTTTCAGGCAGGATATGATTTTTAAATTGGTCTTTGAATACCATAATGGTATCGAAAGCTAATGAGCCACAAATTAATATACTCATAGTGGTTTAAATTCGACGAGGTAGATTATGCCAATAAGAGCCAATACAGGCACTTCATTAAACCATCTGAAATAGATATGGCTATGCTTATTTTTATTTTTTTTAAAATCAACAAGATGTTTGAAGCAAAGATAATGATAGATGACTAATAAAATGACGAGACCCAGTTTGATTTGTAGCCATTGCTCTGTAACACCGTAGAGATTCCATAGCCACCCTCCGAAAAGTATTGTTAAGAAAGCCCCTGGCGTCATGATGCCAAAAAAAAGCTTTCTTTCCATGACTACGAACCTTTCATGACTAATTTTATCTTTACTCATTGCGTGATAAACAAAGAGCCTTGGTAAATAAAAAAGACCAGCAAACCAAGTCACCATAAAGATAATATGTAAAGTTTTTATCCAGAGCATTTGGCTAACTTTGAGAAATTAATCTGAACTTTGTTGAAGTTATTGGATTCATAAAATGGTGAGAAAAAGGTTCTTTAAACCGAGTAGATTGAGCTCATATTTTAACTGAATTTTTTACCTAAAGTTCAATAACCCTATGGGTTATAACGTTGTTAGCAACCCTGCTACATGATATGCTCATGGTTAAATTAAATATATTTAAATGAACGCACCAACAGTCAAATCTATTTTTAAAACGCAACCATTTCCAATCAGTCGATTGCGTGAAATACCGTATAACTATACTTCGTTTTCAGACCGAGAAATCGTCATTCGATTCTTAGGCGAAAATATCTGGAACATCCTAAATGAACTAAGAGATGAAAGAAAAACAGGCCGATCTGCTCGAATGCTTTTCGAAGTGCTGGGTGATTTATGGGTGGTTAATAGAAATCCTTATCTTCAAGATGATCTCTTAGAGAATCCAAAAAGACTCAAAGCATTAGTAGATGCTATGTATCACCGCATCCATTCGATTGAAGAGCGGAGTTCTGGCAATGCGAAAGTTATGGAGCTCGCTGAGGCGGCTAACAAAGCTGTTAAGACTTTCGAAAGCGATTTTAAGTTAGTCAAAAAACTTAGAAGGAAGATTTTTTCTAAATTAAAAAAATTTACTAAAAAAGATAATATTCAATTTGATGGTTTAGCAAGAGTATCTCATGT
>DAIOGA010000001.1:88768-91801 GCA_036745495.1 Candidatus Methylopumilus sp. | reverse complement strand
AGCACCAAAGCCGCAAGACAAGAACGTCCTCGTATGGTTTTGATTGCTGATATTGCAAGTGACGATGAAGATGCTGTAGGTTTATCAGCCTCTCAAATTGTACAGATAGCCAACTCAAGAGATGGTGAAGGGTTTATAGCGGTATCAGCAGATGCAAGAAAACGTTTCTGGCTTGATCGTGCAAGAACAGCAGCCATTGCAAAACATACTAATGCATTCAAGATTAATGAAGATGTCGTTATCCCACTTCCAAAGCTTGGCGAATATTCTGATGGTATTGAAAGAATTAATATTGAGCTTTCAATTAGGAATAAATTAAAACTTTTAGATGACTTAGAAACTTTTATTGAGCACGATAAGTTTATTTATGAAGAAGAAGGTTTAAATTCAGATCCAGAGCTTAATCAAGTTAAGCAAAAAATGAGCATCGATTTAATTCATGGGTTAAGAGAAAAATGGGGCCAAATGCTCGACAATTTGGATGGCCCACTCTCAAGTCTTCTTGAAAGACATGATGATATTGAATATAAATATGAAAATATATTTAGAGCGCTTCAGTCTTATGAGTTGAGAATTTCATGGAAGAAAGAACTTAAAGAACCGCTCCATGAGATTTTTAGTGGAAGAGAATATCAAAGCTTCTTGCTTAAATTAGACCAAATACATAAAAATACTTTAAAAAGCAGAGTATTTATAGCTCTTCATATGCATGCCGGAGACGGTAATGTTCATACTAATATTCCAGTTAACTCAGATGACTACCAAATGATGCAAGAAGCTCATGAAGCGGTAGCAAGAGTAATGGCCTTAGCTAGAAGTCTTAACGGCGTCATTTCTGGTGAGCATGGTATTGGTATTACCAAAATGGAATTTTTAGACGAAAGCACAATTGAAGCATTTGAGAAATATAAAAATAAGGTAGACCCTTATGGGCATTTTAATAAAGGCAAATTACTCCCGGGATCCGGTTTAGAAAATGCTTACACGCCAAGTTTTGGGCTCTTAGAGCAAGAGTCAATCATTATGGAACAATCTGCTATCGGAGAAATAGCAGATTCAATTAGTGATTGTTTGCGCTGTGGAAAGTGTAAGCCCGTATGCACAACACACGTACCACGTTCCAATTTGCTTTATAGCCCAAGAAATAAAATTTTAGCAACATCGCTTCTTATTGAAGCATTTTTATATGAAGAGCAAACAAGGCGTGGTATTTCTATTAAACATTTTGATGAGTTCAATGATGTTGCTGATCATTGCACAGTCTGTCATAAATGCTTAAATCCTTGTCCTGTAGATATTGATTTTGGTGATGTTTCAATCGCTATGAGAAACTTTTTAAGAGAGCAAGGCAAGCGTCATTTTAGTCCAGGTACTGCATTGGCTATGAGCTACTTAAATATGAAAGATCCAGTCACTATTAAAATCATGCGAACCCTAATGGTTGATTTTGGATATAAAGCCCAACAGGCCGGACATAATCTATTGAAAAAACTTGGTGGCATTAATTTATTTAAAAATAATCCACCATCAACAATTGGTAAAGCGCCGATTAAATCTCAGATTGTGCATTTTTTAAATAGGCCTATGCCTAAAAATATGCCTACAAAGACATCAAGAGCTCTTCTTGGTATTGAAGATGATAAAGTCGTTCCTGTAATTCGAAATCTGCAAAAAATTAATGAAGATTCTGACGCGGTGTTCTATTTCCCTGGATGTGGATCTGAAAGACTTTTCTCTCAAGTGGGCTTAGCGACTCAAGCGATGTTGTATGAGGTTGGGGCTATTACTGTTCTTCCCCCAGGCTATTTATGTTGTGGCTATCCACAGACATCATCTGGCAATCATGATAAAGGCCAGAAAATAACATCTGATAATCGTGTGCAATTTCATAGAGTAGCAAATACGCTTAATTATTTGGACATTAAAACAGTGATTGTGTCTTGTGGAACTTGTATGGACCAATTACAAAAATATGAATTTGAAAAAATATTTCCTGGCTGTAGATTGTTAGATATTCATGAATATCTCATGGAAAAAGGTATAAAAATGGAAGGTGTATCAGGCACTAGATATATGTACCATGATCCTTGTCATAGCCCAATGAAAACATATGCACCTACTAAAGTTACCAATGCATTGATGAATACAGATGTATCTTTGAATGATCGTTGCTGTGGTGAGTCTGGAACTTTTGCTGTTGGTAGACCAGATATTGCAACGCAAGTAAAAAAGAGAAAACAAGAAGAGATTGAAAAAGGCATTCAGAAGATGGGTGTTGATCAACCAGGATCATTAGGTGAAGTTAAGATTCTTACTTCTTGCCCTTCTTGTTTGCAAGGATTAGCTCGTTATGGGGAAGATACAAATACAACAGCAGATTACATAGTCGTTGAATTAGCTAAAAATTTATTAGGCGCCAATTGGATGCAAAACTATGTAGAAAGCTCAACTAAGGGCGGAATTGAAAAAATACTTTTATAGTTTCTAAATAGGTATTAATAGCCCTGTAGCTAAGTTTTGAATAACTCTTGTAATGCTTCGCTCCATTTTTTCTGAAAGCGTAAAAGCAAGAAAATCAGTTCTACCAATAATTTTTCCAAACTCTCTTTCAAAAGATAGATTATTTTCTTTTTCGGTTAATTCATTCGCAAGTAAAAAAGGTTTTCCAGAAGCATCTTTAGCGTTAGAAAGTTTCCATACGGCTGTTTCAATATTGCGAGATGCATTGTATAAAAGTTGGGGATCAACTGAATCAAATAAATAAAATTCTTTTTTCCCTCCATGTGCTTTGATGAGCATTGTGTAAATACCTACAATAAAAGGTAGGACGCGATCACCTTTATAGTCCTCATTAAAAGCAAGATAAATTGCATCTGTGCCTTGAAGATTGTTAATGACCTCAAAATTCCAATTATGATTGCCATTGAATACCCAATTCACCATTTTTTCTGCATCATCTGAAGTGCTTTTCTTTAGCTCCGAAGGATTTCTTTTGTAAAGCTTAATCATGAGCGTACGTAAGCTTTGGATATT
>DAIOGA010000001.1:58806-88668 GCA_036745495.1 Candidatus Methylopumilus sp. | reverse complement strand
CCATATTACGTGAATAGAGCCACCTTCTTTGGTATAGCGAATAGCATTGCTCACAAGGTTTAAAAAGGCGCTATAAATTTCTTTTTCATATCCTAATAAAGCAATATTTTTATTAATGGACATATTAATTTTATGCAATTTTCCAGAAACCAAATCGGAATCTTTTTTTAAGTTTTTAAAGAGCTGAGTCATATCTATTTCTTTTTTCTCTGCAGGCGCCGCATTGGATTCTATAGACGAAAGTTGAAGTAGGTCTTCAACTAATTTTTTCATTCGATCTGATTGCTCAAGCATCATTTGAAGATATGGGCGTGTTTTTGTATTGAATTCATTTTTCATATCAGAAAGTGTTTCTAAGAATCCAACGATCACAGTCAGCGGTGTTTTTAACTCATGTGAAACATTTGCGATAAAATCACGTTTAATAGAATCATTTTTTTCAATTTGTGTAATGTCTCTGCAGATAAGAAGTTTTTGACTTACACCAAAAGGAACTAAGAGTATTTCGAATGATCTGCCTGTATTTCGCCATGAAATCAATTTAAGCGTACCCTCGTATTTGTTGTCATTGAGGTATTCAGTAAAACTTGTTTCACGTAATAAGTAATTAATAGGCTGATTGATATCTTTAGCTAAATGGATACCAAGCATTTTTTCTGAAGGTTTGTTGCACCATTCAATTTCATTATTCTGATTCAATGCAATAATGCCATCAGGAATAGCCTCCGCCGCTGTCATAAATCTGCCTAGCGTCGTCGTAAGTTCAGATTTACTCTTTTTTTGTTTTCTGTATTCTCGATAAAGTGTCGCAAAAATTTCTTCCCAAACACCTGATCCATTAGGAATGGTTGATAAATTTGGACTTTTTAGCCATTTGTTTAGACGATAAATCCAATAGACATGAGAAAGTAAATAAAGAAACAGGCATGAGATGAAAAAGAATGAAGCAGCTTCTATGCTTTTAAATCCCCAAATAATAAGAGATAAAAAAGATACAAGTAATAAAACCCAAAAAGTATTCCAACGGATATCTTGCAATGTTTTTCTCGCTAAAAACGTACGAGTATTATAGCGAGTAATGCTTGAAGTGATCTAGGTAAATTCTATTTTGTAGAGAGTCTGTAGCCTGAGCCACGAACGGTTTGGATTAAATTTTCATGCTGAGATTTGGCAAGAATATTTCTTAATCTTCTGATATGAACATCTACTGTTCGATCTTCAATGAAAATTTGACTTCCCCAAACTTTATCTAATAACTGACTTCTTGAATAAACTCTTTCAGGATTGCTCATAAAAAAATGAAGCAGTCTAAATTCTGTTGGACCCATTTCTAATGGCTTATTATTTCCTGTTACCCGATGAGATACAGGATCTAATTCTAAACCGTTAATTGTTAAAAGGTCTTCGGTGAGCTCAGGCGCCTTTCTTCTAAGGACGGCTTTAATTCGAGCATTAAGTTCACGGGGACTAAAAGGCTTTGTAATATAGTCATCAGCGCCAACTTCTAAGCCTTTGACTTTATCTAATTCATCACTGCGTGCCGTTAACATAATAATGGGGATTGCTTTTGTTAAAGCATTGCCGCGTAATTTCTTTGCAAAATCTATTCCCGACATGCCGGGCAACATCCAATCGAGCAAAATAATATCGGGGAGCGCTTCGCTAATTAGTTTTTCTGCATGCTCAGCACTTATAGCTCTTAATGGATTGTATCCGGCTTGAGAAATATTAAGCGCTAAAAGCTCAAGAATAGGGCTTTCGTCTTCAACGATCAGTATATTAGCTTTCATAGTTTCTTAATATTAATAGATTGATTATGATCGTATGACATTAATATGACATTTTAATGACATTATCTAATTCATAAAGAATAAGGTAATTTTTTTAGAATTAATTTAATATTGAATTATTGATTTTCGGAGAATGAGTATGTCTAATTTTTTTTCAAAAGAATATATCACCGCTAAAGCTTCCTATAATCGTTGGTTGGTTCCGCCTGCTGCATTAGCAATTCACCTTTCAATTGGTATGGCTTATGGATTTAGTGTCTTTTGGAAACCTTTGGGCAATATATTAACAGGTAGCGATGGCAAGCCTTTGGCGGCATGTGCTGCTGGAGCGGCAACTTTTGCAGATAAGCTTCATGGAACACTTCGAGCCTTAACAGCTACCGACTGTAATTGGACTCAATTTGACTTAGGATGGATGTATACCTTATTTTTTGTCCTTCTAGGCTGCTCGGCAGCCCTCTGGGGAAGCTGGCTAGAGCGAGCTGGCCCCAGGAAAGCAGGGCTTGTATCTACGTTATGCTGGTGCGGCGGATTGTTACTTTCTGCATTCGGTATTTACACACATCAACTTTGGATGATGTGGCTTGGAAGTGGTGTGATTGGGGGTATTGGCCTAGGCTTAGGATACATTTCTCCCGTCTCTACGCTCATTAAATGGTTTCCGGATAAAAGAGGTATGGCAACTGGCATGGCAATTATGGGTTTTGGGGGAGGCGCTATGATTGGTTCTCCGCTCGCCACTATGTTAATGACAAAATTTTCCACAGAAGCTAACGGCATTATTCAACCTGGCATTTGGCAAACATTTGTAGTATTAGCCATTATTTATAGTCTCTTTATGATTTCAGGTTCTTTAGGCTATCGCGTACCTCCATCAGGTTGGAAGCCAGCAGGATGGAATCCACCTAAAAACAAAAATAACAATATGATTGCAGTTAATCATGTGCATTTAAATAAGGCTCATAAAACACCACAATTTTGGTTTTTATGGTTAGTGCTTTGTATGAATGTATCAGCGGGTATTGGCATTATTGGAGCGGCGGCACCTATGCTTCAAGAGACGTTTGGCGGCGCTTTAATTGGCCATGCAGATCTGGGCTTCGCAGACCTTAAAAAAGATGAGTCTTTATTAGTGCTTGCAGCAGCTGTTGGTGCAGGCTTTGTAGGTTTAATTTCTTTATTTAATATTTTTGGGCGTTTTTTCTGGGCCAGTATTTCAGATAAGTTAGGAAGAAAGCTAACTTATATCGTATTTTTTACGCTTGGTATTTTGATGTATGTCACCGCATCCTATATGGCTGGATCAAAATCATTAGCGCTTTTTGCGGCATGTTTTTGTATTATTGCTTCTATGTATGGTGGAGGATTCGCAACAATACCGGCTTATTTGGCCGATATGTTTGGTACTCAATTTGTAGGTGCAATTCACGGGAGAATCTTAACGGCTTGGTCAACTGCTGGGATCCTGGGCCCTGTAATTGTAAATTATATGCACGATATGAGGGTTGAAGCACAAGTCCCCTTTTCAGAAATTTATGCGCCTATCTTTTATATATTGGCAATGATGCTTGCTATCGGATTTATTGCAAATCTTATGGTAAGACCCGTCGCTAAAAAATTCTTTATGACTGACAAAGAGTTGCTAGCTGAAAAAAAATTAGCGCATGAGAAATTTATTTCAGCAAAAGAAGTTATTGGAAAGGCCGAAAAAACACCTTTGATTACTTTACTTGCCTGGTCAGCCGTTGGTATACCTATCTCTTATGGGATATGGAGTACCATACAAAAGGCCTGGATATTGTTTCATTAATTCATATAAAAACTAAAGATAGCTCTCATATAAGTTAAAATTACTTTTTTGTTTAAAAGTAATTTTATAGGACCTTGTAAATTGAGAGAGATTGTAAAAAAATCAAATGGAGAATCATTCTCTATTGGTATTGTGATGTCAGAATTCAATCCGCATGTAGGCGAAGCTTTACTTAAGGCCTGCCATCATGAACTTCTTAATCTTGGTGTAAAAGATGATCACATCATATTGGCAAAAGTCCCTGGCGCCTTAGAAAGTCCTTTAGCTCTTAAAAAGATGGCGCAATCAAAAAAATTTGATGCACTGATTGCATTAGGCGCTGTAATAAGAGGAGAGACTTTTCATTTTGAAGTTGTGGCAAATCACTCAGCAAAATCAATTATGGATGTTCAATTAGAATTCAGTATGCCAATTGTTAATGCAATATTAACTACAGAAAACGATGAGCAAGCTATGGAGCGGACTTCAGTCAAAGGTAAAGAGGCTGCTCAAGTCGCTTTACAAATGATCCATTTATTAAAGTCAGTTTAATGTTAGAAACGCAGCCAATCAAAAAGAAAAAAAAGCTCATAAATAATAGACGTAAATCTAGAGAGCTTGTGATGAAGAGTATTTATCGAGGCATCTTAAATCAGTTTGATATTAATCAAATTAAAAAAGATATTAAAGATGACCCAGACTACTTAAAAGCAGATGAAACCTTTTATCAGAATCTTTTTGATGGCGTTATGAGTAATATGGATCAATTAAATATTGAAATTTCAAGCTTCATTGATCGACCTATTGAAAAATTAAGTCCTATCGAGCATTCAATCTTATGTATTTCAATTTATGAGCTCATTTATGACGCAGCCATTCCATATAAAGTAGCTATTAATGAAGGTGTTGAATTAGCTAAGACTTTTGGTGGAATTGAAGGATATAAATATATCAATGGCGTATTAGATAAAGTAGCAGAAAAAAGAAGACCTTTAGAGTTTTCTAAAAATTAAACTTGATGTGTTTCAATGCCATGTGCATTGAAAATCAAATAACTTCCTTGCTCATACCAGTCACCAAGAACTATCCGTTGCATTTGATGACCATCAAGCGTAATTGAATGACAATTTGGTCTATGCGTATGTCCGTGAATAAAAAAATCTGGATAATTAAATTGAATGAGGGTTCGATTTACTTCCTCTTTATTCACATCCATGATTTCCAGGGATTTATTTTTTTTATTTAATTCACTTTCTTTTCTAAATTCATTAGCAATTGCAACTCGTTCAGAAAGAGATTTTTTTAGAAATTCATTTTTCCATGATTCACTTCTAATTTTATCCCTGAAAGATTGATATTCGATATCATCAGTACAGAGGATATCTCCATGACCTAAGAGCACTTTCTTTCCATAAATTCCGATGAGCGTCGGATCATTTAATAAAACAGCACCTGTTTTTTTTTCAAAGCCTGATCCCATGAGAAAGTCTCTGTTACCATGCATTAAAAAAACTTGAATATGTCGATCCGTTAATTCTTTCAGGGCTTCAATTACATTTTCGTGTTGCTTTGAGTCGTCACCTATCCAATACTCGAAAAGATCCCCAAGTATATAAAGCGCGTCGACCTGATTATTTATTTTATTTAAAAAATTTATAAAAGTATCAGTAATACTTGGACGACTTTCGCACAAGTGAATGTCTGATACAAATATAGTTTGATTAGACAATATTACTCAATAGTTACATTAAGAATCGTCACAGCCTCACGAGGGACATCTTGATGGCCGCTTGAGTTGCCTGTGGCAACTTTTTGAATTTTATCTACTACATCAGTCCCTTCAGTAACCTTTCCAAAAACACAATAACCCCAACCATCTTGGCCTGGATAATTTAAAAAATCATTATTATTTACATTAATGAAGAATTGGCTTGTGGCTGAGTCAGGGACAGAAGTTCTTGCCATCGCAATAGTGTATTTATTATTTTTAAGGCCATTATTAGCTTCATTTTTAATAGGCTTTTCAGTGGGCTTTTGTTTCATTGAAGAATCAAATCCACCACCTTGAATCATAAACCCGTCAATGACCCTATGAAAAATTGTGCCATTGTAATAACCATTTTTTGCATAACTTAAGAAGTTTTCGACGGTAATAGGCGCTTTCTCAGCATCAAGTTCTAAAACAATATTGCCTAAATTAGTTGAGAGTGTAATCACTTAGATTCCTTTATTAAAATATTAATTGATATGTTTTGCATTAATGATTATGACAGGCCTAATAGGCACATCCGAAAAACCTCTTGAGTTGCCTGTAGGTAATTGACCAATTTTATGAACTACATTCATACCTTCAATGATTTTGCCAAAAACACAATAACCAACGGAGCTTGGCTCAGGGCTTGTATAGTTTAAAAAATTATTGTCGATAAGATTAATAAAAAATTGAGCCGTTGCAGAATTAGGGTCATTTGTTCTAGCCATTGCAACCGTCCCTGCGCTATTTACCAGCCCATTATTTGATTCATTAGTAATTGCAGGCTGTGTCTTCTTTTCTGACATCTCTCTGGTGAATCCACCGCCTTGAATCATAAAGTTACTAATGACTCTATGAAAAATAGTTTCTTTATAAAAACCGTTATCTACATAGTATAAAAAATTGCTGACAGTTTTTGGTGCCTTCTCAGGATAAAGCTCAATTTTAAAATTACCTTGATTGGTTTCAAATTCAACAATTGGATTAGCTGCATGTGCTAATGGCGAAAACAATAAAAAAACAAAAAGTAATTTGATTAAATTAAGCGCCGCCTTCATACATAATTCTCCATTCGTTATTTTCATTAATCCAATACTGTCTCTTATTCATTTTATTGTTAATTGTAGGGCTTTGATAGTCCTGTATAAAATCTACTAAAACTATTTCATTCTCTGTATTTGGGTAATCAAAAAATGAAATTTCAGATAAACCAACAGAAACTTTAAGTTTTTGAGCTTGGATGATTCTTTTTCTCTGGGCCCATGTGTCGTAGTTATCTTTTTCGCTGAAAAAGTTTTTTGAGTAAAACTTTAGATAGTTGTCAGTATCTTGGTCTTCCCAATTTTTTCTCCAAGTCTCTATAGCGTTAGCAAGTGAAAGTTTTTTTTCAGCCAAATTTTTATTAGTAGATTCCAAATCTTTTAGTGAGCGAAAAGAAATGATGATAGGAATTCTATTGCCATCTAAAATAGGGGATAACTTCATTAGATCAGGGTTGCTTAATACAATACATCCATCACTTGCTAGAGGCGCTCTGTTGTATGTTGTTTTTGGCGTTCCGTGAAGCCATATGCCTGAGCCATTTCGTTTATTTTTTCTATCAATTTCATTTGGATAACTTAAAGGGTAGGCAGCATCCCCATAAAAATCAGATAAGGATTCTTTGATTTTCTTCCCCGTAAAATAAACGCCTACTGGTGTCTTCTTATCGCCTTCGTATTGTTTGCCAAATCCATTCTTGCCTATAGACACATAATAATCGTCTTTATAAGAAAGCTTCCCGGTGATATTTTCGTATAGATAAAGGCGAGAGTTGGATGCATCGACATAAAAAAGATATTTATCTTTTTCATTTAGCTGAGCAAAAATTTTTGGTTCATTTTGAAGGTTAAGGCTATTGAGGTATCTCTCAATTCTGACTTTTGCTTCATTTTTAAAGTTTTCAATCTCTTCTTTTTTTTCACCCTTAGACTCGTCACCAATACCATTAATTTGTTTTGCATGAGCCAAAAGCAAATCACCTTGAATAAGGTAGGCTAATTTAAAATTCGGTGTTTGTTTTATTAGAGTATCGATGGTTTGAAGCGCTATATCTACTTTGCCTTCAGAAATTTCCACTAAAGATTTTACAAGCATCTTCTCCGGTGTTTCGTATCTCAAGTCAGCAGTATTGAAATTTTTGTTTGAAATGAATACTTCTTCACTTGAAGCTTGGGAAATATTAAAAAGAATCGTTAAGATTAAAAAAAAGCGAAATTCTTTTTTTAGAAAATTGTTGATGAAAGTTTTCATCAATTATTGCTTGCCAGAATACTCTTGCTCAATAAACCACGCTGCGCCATCTTTTCTTAAGATGAGAGTTTTGCTTGATATCTGACTTAATTTATTCGATGTATATTTCTGTTTAAAAGTTACTTGAGCAAAACTATCGCCTTTTCTTGATATTTTTGGTTCTGATACTTCCACAGTAATTATATCTTTACCTAAAATTCTATTTTTTCTTGAATCTTGCCAGTCAACAAAGCTTTCTCCATTAGGCGTTTTGAAGTTAGGAGAGTATTTAGCTAAATAACCATTAATATTTTTTGAGGACCAAGCTTCAGCCCATTCTGTAATGAAAGTATTAATTTCTGATTCGCTGATACTAGACGCATTATTTTTAACCGCAGGCGTTTCCTGAGGTAAATTTTTCGGCGGCTGTGTATTGGAAGCTGAAGCGGCAGTTGGTAGCGTCGGATTTGCGGCGGTTGATTGAGCTATTACAGGCTTTTTATTGACATCATTATTAGCCGCTACTTGAACTGGAGTTGAAGTCGGGGTGACCGGCGGTTTAATATCATTTGCATTAAAGAGTTTTTTAATAAGAGATAATTTTGTTTTAGCTTGCACATTTGTTTTGTCAATTTCCAAAGCTTTGTTATAAGCGACTGTTGCACGTTTTGTATAGAGATCGCCTAAGTTAACGTGTGCAGTTGCATAGCTAGGATGAGTTTTGATAGCTGATTCAAGTGCCTTTTGGGCTTTGTCATAGTCGCCTAATTCAGCATAAAGTACTGCTAAGTTATTAAATGGTTCAGGCAAACTTGGATGTTTCTCGGTGAGATAAGTAAATGCTTGTATAGCTTCGTTATATTTTCCGAGCTCAGCATTTACAACCCCTTTAATAAAAATAACCTGAGGATCATTCGGGTTTGTTTTGAGATATTGATCGATTTGTTGAGCCGCTTTTTCTTTTTCGCCTTTTTCAATCAATTGCATGATTGATTTAAAGTCGTCAGCTGCGTAAATTTCATTTGCGATAAAAAATGTAGATATAGATAAAAGGATAAACAGTAAAAAACCTTTTAAATTCTTAATATTAGAACATTCGTTTTTTTGAGGCATGGTATGATTTACCCTAATAAATTTAGCATAATTCTACCAAATAGCACCCTTATCATCTATATGTTATTTATGAATAAGCCCTTCACTATCTCCTTGTTTTTCTTAGCCTTACGGGCTTATTTGCAATGATTAAAATCTATAACACCCTTTCAAAAAATAAAGAGACTTTTAAGCCTATCCAAAAAGGGCAAGTAAATATGTACGTTTGTGGCATGACGGTCTACGACTTATGCCATATTGGTCATGCACGTGTGATGGTTATTTTTGACATGGTAAGACGTTGGTTTGATCTCTCAGGATACAGCGTTAATTACATCAGAAATATTACTGATATAGATGACAAGATTATCAATCGATCGATTCAAAACAATGAATCTATACAAAGCCTAACTCAAAGATATATAAACGAGATGAATGCTGATGCTAAAGCCCTTGGTGTTATAAGTCCTTCTGTAGAGCCAAAAGCAACCGAACATATTGAAGACATGCTTTCTATGATCCAAAAATTAATTGAAAAGCAACATGCTTACCTTGCTAAAAATGGAGATATTTTTTATTCAGTAAGATCTTTTAATGAATATGGAAAATTATCAGGCAAATCAATCGAAGATTTGCGCGCAGGTGAAAGGGTTGATATTGACCAAAATAAGCATGATGAATTGGACTTCGTTTTATGGAAATCTGCAAAACCTAATGAGCCTAGTTGGGATTCGCCCTGGGGCAAAGGAAGACCAGGCTGGCATATCGAATGTTCAGCTATGAGCTCTCATTATCTTGGCCATCATTTTGATATTCACGGGGGTGGACAAGACCTTCAATTTCCTCATCATGAAAATGAAATAGCTCAATCTGAAGCTGCACACGATTGTAAGATGGCTAATTATTGGATGCATAACGGTTTTGTTCGCGTTGATGATGAAAAAATGTCTAAGTCTTTAGGAAATTTTTTCACAATACGGACAGTGCTTGAAAAATTTGATCCAGAGGTGGTTAGATTTTTTATTTTAAGAGCTCATTATCGAAGCCCTTTAAATTATTCAGACGCTCATCTTGATGATGCAAAATTAGCACTACAAAGATTATATGTAAGTTTAAGGGGGTTTAACATCGAGCATGCTGAGGTAGATTGGAGTCATCCATTAGCAAATAAATTCAAAGAAGCTATGGATGATGATTTTAATACCCCAGAAGCCATTTCCGTTTTGTTTGAATTAGCAAATGAAATTAATAAAAATAAATCTGCGCCACTTGCTAACTTACTTAAAAGTCTTGCAAAGACAATTGGCTTTCTAGAAAGAGACCCAGAAACTTTTCTAAAAGGGGATACAAAAACCTCTCTTGATATTGATGCGTTAATTTCTCAAAGACATGAAGCAAAAGCCAGTAAAGATTTTAAAGAAGCAGATCGCATTAGATCTTTATTGCTTGAAAATGGCGTTGTGTTAGAAGATACACCCCAGGGGACTATTTGGAGAAAAGAATAAGCTATGCCAGTTAATCTTAAAGCACTTACCATCGATTCTATTTTTCCAATTAAAGGCATATCACTTGGTATTGCTAAAGCGCATATTAAAAAACCTAATCGCAAGGATTTGCTATTAGTGACTATTGGCGAAGGTTCAAAAGTTTCTGGCGTTTTTACGCAAAATGCATTTTGTGCAGCACCCGTACTTCTCTGTAAAGAACATTTAAAAAATACATCTGGCATTCGTGCGCTCATTGTGAATACAGGCTGTGCTAATGCTGGCACGGGTGAAGACGGCATATTAAAGGCTAAAGAAACATGTAAGGCTGTCAGCGAACTTCTGTCAATTAAACCAGAACAAGTTTTACCATTTTCTACGGGTGTTATTTTAGAAAGTCTACCCATTGATAAAATCAAAAACGGATTGCCTGACACAATAAAAAATTTAGACCCATCTCATTGGATAGATGCAGCAGAAGCGATTATGACTACAGATATTGCGCCAAAGGCTGCGTCGAGAAAAATAAAGATTCAAGATAAAGAAGTTGTTATTTCGGGTGTAAGTAAAGGCTCTGGCATGATTCATCCAAATATGGCTACTATGCTTTCATTTATTGCAACTGATGCTTCTATCAATCAAATCTTGCTCGATAAACTTCTTAAAGAAGTGACAGAGGAATCATTTAATTGCATCACTGTTGATGGAGATACATCCACTAATGATTCGTTTATTCTGATTGCTACAGGAAAAGCAGAACATATTGAAATCAATCAAGAAGATAAAAGTTATGAAGTTCTTAAAGATGGTATTCGTGAAGTTGCTATTGAATTAGCGCAGGCTATCGTAAGAGATGGCGAAGGCGCTACGAAATTTATCACCATTCAGGTTGAATCTGGCCTTGATGATGCTGAATGTAGAAAAGTAGGCTTTGCGATAGCGCACTCACCTTTAATTAAGACAGCTTTCTTTGCATCCGATCCAAACCTTGGAAGAATATTGGCCGCCATTGGTTATGCGGGCATCGACTCGCTTGATATTACAAAAATACAATTATTTTTAGGGAATGTCTTGGTAGCAGAAAGAGGCGGTCGTGCATCTTCTTATACTGAGGCACAAGGCCAGGAAGTCATGAAGCATCCTGAAATAAGTATGCGAATACTTCTTAATCGAGGTCATGCAAAGGCAACGATATGGACATGTGATTTTTCATATGACTATGTAAAAATCAATGCTGACTATCGCACTTAGATTGTGAATACTGTTCGCGCAGCAGCAGCTGTTATCCAAAGACAGGATGGATTTCTTCTGATGGCTCAAAGACCTCCTGGACGAGGATGGAGTGGTTGGTGGGAATTTCCAGGTGGTAAGATTGAAGTAAATGAATCGCCTTTTGAAGCACTTCAACGAGAACTTCAAGAAGAAATTAATATCTCTGCAAATGATGCGACATTATGGTTTGAACGTAGCTACACCTATCCAGATAAAAAGGTTTACATTTATTTTTTCAAAGTCACTGACTGGACCGGTGAAATCACACCATGTGAGAATCAGTTATTAGATTGGCAAAATCCATCTTACGTAACAGTCGCTCCAATATTACCTACCAATTTATTTGTACTGAAATCTATTTTACTACCTCCAGTTTATGCCATTACAAATATTACAGAGATGGGCGAAACATTATTTTTTGAGCGATTGAAAATTAAATTAGAAGAAGGCTTAAAAATGATACAGGTGAGAGAAAAAAATTTACCTTATCAGGATGTAAAAAAAATAGCCCAAAAAATTTTAGATTTAGCAGAGCTTTATCAAGCAAAAGTTCTAATTAATGAAAATGAAAAGCTCGCTCTAGATATTGGAGCTGACGGTGTTCATTATCCGTCACATAGCTTGATTCAATTAAAACATCGACCAGATTTTTCAATATGTGGTACGTCTTGTCATAACCTAGAAGAGCTTATGATTGCACAAGATTTAAAAATGTCATTTGCTGTTCTCTCCCCCGTTCAAAAAACTGAATCACACCCACACGCTGATCCGATAGGCTGGGAATTCTTTAGTGAATTTGCAAATAAATTAGATATGCCAATTTATGCTTTAGGTGGATTGAATCAAGAGAATCTTGCAACATCTTGGCGCCATGGCGGACATGGCATCGCAATGCAAAGAGCTATTTGGGAATAATGCTATTTAATAATAGCGTTAATTGATTTATCAAAAGGTTGATTTTTTTTGTCTTTAAAATGCAGTGTAATTTTAACTTTTTGACCGGCTTTAAGGGGCCCTTTAAAATCCATAAGCATTAAGTGACTGCCACCAGATTTAAATTCAAAAGTTTTGTCGTGATCAATTTTAATTTCATGGGCCATGCGCATTTTCATAATACCTTTTTCTAAAATCGTATTATGCATTTCGATTGTTTTGATGGTCGGAGAGGTAATTGAAGTTAGTATTACATCTTCAGAGCTCAATAGTGACATATAAGCAACGCTCATATCATCACCTTCTTCAGTAGAGGCAATCCAGGCATTATTAATTTTAATATCTGGCGCTGCAAAAATTTCTGTCGTGATTAGAAATGCAATAAAAAAAAGCAAGAATTTTAAAATTTTCTTAGATAGAGTCTTCATTGAAATCTCCAGGATTGTTTTCAATTGGAATTTTATAGCCTTCATTAGCCCATTGACCCAAATCAATCATACGGCATCGTTCAGAGCAGAATGGCCTATATGCATTAGAGAAACTATACTCAATACTCTGATTGCATTGGGGGCAATTTACAAAAATAATCTTTTTGCTCATAACCAACAAATGCTGTATTTAAATTCAAGATTTAATTTAACAGGCTCTTTTTTTAATTCTTCGTTAAGTTGATTAAAGAAAACATTGACGGTATATTTATTTGCGCTAATTTCAGGATAAATATTTAAGGTTTTTTCAATCTCAAGCCTTATAAGGTCAAATGTTTTGAGGGGATCGATGGTTTGCTGATGCTTCCCTTCTTTTGCTTTAATCGATTCTATGTGACATTGATTTCTCAATATTAATAAAATGACAGAGGCCGCATCTTTGAAGACCATGAGAGGTTGCGCCCAAGCTTTAAAGTCTTCTAGTTTAGATTTTCTTGTTTTGTGAATTGCCCAGTTACGAAAATTTGGAAAATCAACATCTAATAGGCCGCCTGGCGAGCTAATTCTTTTTTTTACTTCTTCTAAAAATAAGTTGTTATTAAAATTAAAGCCAGGTTTTACATCTATATTTTCTAATTTTTTACGAGCGACTCGTATCATTGGAATGATTTCTTTTGGATCAAGCTGGCCTTCTTTTAATCCTTGATGATCTAAGAGAGCTGATTGCTTCTTTTCTTGCCTTTCAAGCTCTTGAAGAAAGTCAATTTTTAAATCGGACCTGGATACAAGTTGCACTATTTCAAAAAGTGTATTGAAACAACCAAACTCAAAATAGTCATGCGTATTTTTTAATTGGTGTTCAAATTTTTGATAGATTTCTTCAATACGAAGTAATCTTCGAATGCGTTCATTAAGCGGAAATTCAAATGTGATCATATGGGCATTATCGGATTGATTTTATTTAACAGCAACTAAATTTAAATATTTTTTATGTAATGCTTTAATCGATTCCGTAAGCTTTTCTATTGAGCCATCATTGAGGACGATATCATCACCTTTTTCGATACGGGACCTACGATCAATTTGTTGATCCATGATCGATTGAATAATTGAAGTATCGATACCATCTCTTTTTTTAACACGTTCAATCTGATCATTCACTTCGCAATCAATGACAAGCGATCTTGAAATGAGGCTTGTGTATTGCTTTGTTTCAAATAACAAAGGAATATCTATCACCACATAAGACTCATCAGATAGAGCATTTAATTTTTTCTTTACTTCTTCAAGAATTTTTGGATGAAGAATTTTCTCAAGATGTACTTTTTGATTTTTATCTGAAAAAATAAGTTCTCTTAATTTTTTTCGATCCAATCGATTGTCTTTATCGAATACATTTCCAAAGGCTGATTTAATCTCTTCTATAGCCTGATGATTTGTCTCTGTAATTTCTTTTGAAATTTTATCGAGATCAATGACTTTAATATTTAAAGATTCAAATATTTTTAGCGCTTCACTTTTGCCCGATCCAATGCCACCAGTCATCCCGATAATAAACATTATTTACCTTAAACTTTTTTAAACATTATGAATAAATTTACTTGAAATTATAGAATTAATCACCATTAATAGATCATGAATGATTTAAACTATGACTTATGAGTGAATTACAAAATATATCAAACAACTTAACTTCCGCAGAAGATCAGTCTGCTTGGGGTGATTTAGTAATTTGTAGAGTAGAAGTTGATCTACCTAATTGGCTTTCACAGCTCGCGGGCGGTAATAATTGGCAAGTGTACTCCGAATCCGAATATGACCACTCTATGAGTTTCTTGTTGCGACAAGGAAAAAAAGAAGCGGAAGTGACTTTGTTTAACAATGGTTATGCGCAAGTGGATCTTAACGGTAAATCAATTTTTGATGGGTCTATCACCTCAGGGACAAATAAGTGTGCGCATCTAAGTTATTACCGTGCGGATAATGGCGACCCTATTACTTTAAATTAGTAATCTCTCGATGTTACAAATTGAGTGAGTGCTAAAAGTGCATCTTTATAAACTGAAGATGTAATGTGTTGAATTAGTTTTTCGCCTTTTTCTATCTCTTCTTTTGCCAGTTGTCTCACATATTCTAATGCTTTGGTTTCTTTAACAGCATTTAAAACGCTCTCTAATTCTGTTAAGCCGCCATTTTCAATGGCCGCCCTGATAATATTTTTTTGCTGAGCGCTCCCTTTTTTCATGGCGTATAGGAGGGGTAATGTAGGTTTGCCTTCAGCTAAATCATCACCTAGATTTTTTCCTATTTCTTCGGGATTGCCTGACAAATCAAGAACATCATCAATCAATTGAAAAGCAATACCCATATGCTTTCCAAACTGAGCAAGAGCTTTAATGTCATTATCATGAGCGCCACCTATAATCGCACCGAGTTCGGCAGCAGATTCAAATAATTTGGCAGTTTTGTAGTAAACAACCTTTAAATAATCCTCATCTTCAATAGAAGCGTTATGGATATTTAAAAGCTGCAAAACTTCACCTTCTGCAATTGTGTTTGTTGTATTTGCCAAAACCTCCATAACCTTCATATGATTTATTTTCACCATCATTTGAAACGCTCTAGAGTAGATAAAATCACCCACCAAAACGCTCGCAGCATTTCCAAAAATGGTATTCGCTGTTTTGTGATTTCTACGTTTTGTAGATTGGTCTACTACATCATCGTGAAGAAGAGTTGCGGTATGAATAAATTCAATGACAGCGGCTAATTCATGGTGCTCTTTTCGAATAGGGCCAAATAGACCACCTACCAAAAGAAGGGTGCTAGGCCTTAAGCGTTTGCCACCACCTTGGATAATATGGCCTGCGACTTGGTTTACGAGAGGCACTTCAGAGTGAAGGGAAGCGCGAATAACATCGTTTACGGCCAGTAAATCGCTTTTAATTGGGGATAAAATGGTGCTAAGGGTCACAAAAACAAGGCTTAAGGGTTGTTAAAGACTTATTTTAACATAGCCCTCCGCATGAGCTTTATAGACAAAAAACCTTCATCTTTAGCCTTGAAGAATTTGCTTAACAGGCCTAATTTAAGTATAATTCGCGATTCTTTTAAAGTTGTTAAAGTTTGAGGTTTTATCATGTACGCAGTAATCAAAACAGGTGGTAAGCAATATCGCGTAAACCAAGGCGATAAGCTTAAGATTGAAAAAATAGCAGGCGATGTAGGCGCGAATGTCGTTCTAGATCAAATTTTGACAGTCGTTGACGGTGATAATGTAACTATAGGATCGCCTATTGTAAGAGGTGCTAGCGTTACAGCAACCGTAGTAAGCCACGGACGCCATGATAAAGTGCGAATTTTTAAAATGCGTCGTAGAAAACACTACCGTAAATCTCAAGGTCACAGACAAAGCTTTACTGAGATTCAAATCGATAAAATATCAGCTAAATAATTTAAGGATTAATCATGGCACATAAAAAAGCAGGCGGAAGTTCAAGAAACGGTCGTGACTCCCAAGCCAAACGTTTAGGCGTAAAGGCTTTCGGTGAGCAAGTTGTTTCAGCTGGTAGCATTATTGTTCGCCAACGCGGCACCAAGATGCACCCGGGCGTAAATGTAGGTATGGGCAAAGATCATACTCTTTTTGCAAAGGCTGACGGTAAGGTAACCTTTACCATCAAAGGCGCATTAAAACGTAAAACCGTTAATATTGTTCCAGTCTAAGCAACTCTAAGATTCTACAAAGCCCTGTCAGTTGATAGGGCTTTTTTATTTGGTAAATTGATATATGAAATTTATAGACGAAGCAACCATTAAGATTTACGCAGGCGATGGCGGTAATGGCGTTGCAACATTTCGTCGTGAAAAATATGAGCCTATGGGAGGTCCGAGCGGTGGAGATGGCGGCCGGGGAGGTTCTGTATTTTTTGAAGCCGATCAAAATTTAAATACACTCGTCGATTATCGTTATACGCGAACCTTAAAAGCGCAAAGAGGTGAAAACGGAAGAAGTGCTGAATGTTATGGAGCTAAAGGTGAAGATTTAATATTAAAAGTACCAGTAGGCACAGTTATTTCAGATAAAGCGACCGGAGAGTCTTATGCTGATTTAAGTCAACATGGAGATAGGGCGCTTTTAGCTAAAGGCGGTAAAGGCGGGTTGGGTAATATTCATTTTAAGTCGAGTATTAATCGAGCCCCACGACAATGCACTAAAGGTGAGCCCGGGGAAGAATTTGAACTTTACCTCGAGCTTAAAGTATTAGCTGATGTTGGACTTTTAGGTATGCCAAATGCAGGCAAATCTACTTTTATAAGATCTGTATCAGCTGCAAAACCAAAAGTAGCAGACTATCCTTTTACGACATTACATCCTAATTTAGGCGTGGTAAGGGTTGGAGAGAATCAGAGTTTTGTGATTGCTGATATTCCAGGCTTGATTGAAGGCGCATCAGAAGGAGCTGGATTAGGACATCAATTTTTAAGACATCTTGCGAGAACTACATTACTCTTACATTTAGTCGACATTGCACCCTTTGATCCTGCAATCAATCCAGTAGATGAAGCACGAGCTATCGTGAATGAGCTAAAGAAATATGATGAACTCTTATACCAAAAACCACGTTGGTTAATATTAAATAAAATTGACATGGTGGAAGACGTTGCAGATAAAGTAAAAACATTTATAAAATCTTTTGGTTGGACGGGTCCTGTATATTCAATCTCCGCAATTAAAGGGGTTGGCTGTAAAGAGCTTACTTATGACATCATGACTTTTATAGAAGAAAATAAAAAAATTCAAAATGAAATCGTTATTAACGAATAGTCAACGCATTATTATTAAAGTGGGTTCCAGCCTGGTCACCAATCATGGTGAAGGGTTAGATCAAAAAGCTATTGCTTCATGGGTAGAGCAGATTGCTCATCTCGTTAAATCAGGCAAAGAGATTGTTTTGGTGACGAGTGGTGCTGTAGCTGAAGGCATGCAAAGATTAGGCTGGAAAGCCAGACCTACTTTGATTAATGAATTACAAGCGGCCGCTGCTATAGGTCAAATGGGCCTAGTACAAATTTATGAAAAGAATTTTTCACAACACGCATTAAAAGCCGCACAAATTTTATTGACGCATGACGACCTTGCGGATCGAAAAAGATATCTTAATGCGCGCTCTACATTAAATACTCTTTTAGAGCTTAAAGTAATTCCAATTATTAATGAAAACGATACGGTCGTTACAGATGAAATTCGTTTTGGTGATAATGATACATTGGCATCATTAGTTGCTAATTTGATTGAGGCGGATCTTTTGGTTATTTTGACTGATCAACCAGGATTATTTTCTGAAGACCCTAGAAAAAATAAGGAAGCTAAGCTTATTCACCATGGCGTTGCAGGAGACTTATCTCTTGAATCTATGGCCGGAGGCGCAGGCTCTTCAATAGGAACAGGTGGTATGCTGACAAAAGTTTTGGCAGCTAAACGCGCATCTAGAAGTGGTGCTCATACAATTATTGCATCAGGCAAAGAAGAGAATGTTTTGATTCGATTAAGCCAAGGCGAGATGATAGGCACTCATTTAGAAAGCAAACAATTAAAAGTTGCAGCAAGAAAACAATGGCTCGCCGATCATTTACAATTGAGAGGTAAATTAGTATTGGATGATGGCGCTGTTGAAGCGCTTAAAAAAGAAGGAAAGAGTTTGCTCCCTATCGGTGTAACTAAAGTCGAAGGAGATTTTGATCGAGGCGAAGCGGTCCTTTGTTTGGATACAGAAGGACGCGAAATCGCACGCGGACTTATTAATTACAATGCAATTGAAACAAAAAAAATTATGGGCAAGTCCACTAATTCAATAGAAAATTTATTAGGCTACATTGATCAGCCTTCTTTGATTCATCGAGATAATTTAATTTTACTTTAAGATTTTTAAAGGGAGTTTTATATGGCAGAAAATAAAAAACTTGTAGCCATCATCATGGGATCAGATAGTGATTGGCCAGTCATGAAGTTTGCAGCACAAATGCTTGCAGATTTTGAAGTGCCCTATGAAGCTCAAGTCATTTCGGCCCATAGAACTCCAGACCTCATGTTTAAATTTGCCGAACATGCTGCAAAAGAAGGGTATCAAATTATTATTGCAGGCGCTGGAGGCGCTGCACATCTGCCAGGCATGGTTGCTTCTAAAACAACATTACCTGTATTGGGCGTACCTATTCCTTCTAAACATCTTCAAGGTCAAGACTCTTTATTATCTATTGTTCAAATGCCAAGAGGTATTCCTGTAGCAACTTTTGCTATTGGAGAAGCGGGTGCTGCAAATGCAGGACTTTTTGCAGTGTCTATTTTGGCGCATGAAAATAAAGCGTTAGCTAAAAAGCTTGAAATCTTTAGAGAGAAGCAAGCAAAAAAAGTGATTGATATGAATTTATCGGAGAAGCCTTGAATCATTTAGATCAGCCGCTTTTACCTTCAGCGATGCTTGGCATTCTTGGAGGAGGACAATTGGGCCGCTTTTTTGTCATTGCAGCTCATGAGATGGGCTATAAGGTGACTGTTTTAGATCCCGATCCAAATAGTCCTGCAGGAGCCATCGCAGATATTCATTTATGCAAAGCCTTTGATGATTCTTCAGCATTGGAAGAGATCAGAAATACATGTGAAGCTGTAACTACAGAATTTGAAAATGTATCTGCTGATAGCATGGATTTTTTATCAAAAAAAATATATGTAAGTCCATCCGCAGAATCAGTCAGAATTGCTCAGTACCGTGTACTAGAAAAAACTTTCTTAAAAGAGTCAGGTCTCCCTGTAGGTCCTTTTGAAATTATTCGGGAAGATAAAGATATTCCTTCAGAGACCTCTTCTATTTACCCTGCGATTTTGAAAGTTGCACGGTTTGGTTATGACGGCAAAGGTCAGGCAAGAGTCGCTTCTCAAAAAGAAGCTATAGAAGCTTTTCATAAATTCTCAAAACAAGAATGTGTTTTAGAAAAAATGCTTCCTTTAGATATGGAAGTTTCTTTGGTTTTAGCCCGAGATCAAAAAGGCCATATCAAAACATTTAATGTTTCAGAGAACATCCATACGAATGGCATACTAGATGTATCTATTGTGCCAGCACGATCAACTCAAGCGATCAATGATTTGGTAGATCAACTTGCAAAACGCGTAGCTGAAGCACTTAATTATGTTGGTGTTTTAGGCGTCGAATTTTTTATCAGTGAAGGCAAAGTGTTTGTAAATGAAATTGCTCCTAGACCACATAATTCTGGGCATTACACCATTGATGCTAATATGACGAATCAGTTTGAACAGCAAGTAAGGGTGCTAACAGGCCTTCCTCTCGGAAGCCCTAGACTTCATTCATCTGCTGTTATGGTCAATCTTTTGGGTGATGTTTGGACAAATAGCAAAACAAAAGAGCCTGACTGGGATAAAGCCTTTAAAGAGCCTGGCTTAAAAATGCATCTTTATGGAAAACACGAAGCAAGGCCAGGACGCAAAATGGGCCACTTTACAGTGCTAGATGAGAAACTAGAAATAGCCTTTCAAAAGGCTATGGAAGTAAGAAAGTTTTTGGGAATTGCTTAGATCAAAGAGAGAAGCTCTCTTTGATATTAAGCCATTGATTTGATTGCTGCGTTTAAGCGTTGTTTATGACGTGACGCTTTGTTCTTATGAATAATCTTTTTGTCAGCTATACGGTCGATTACTGAAACATTTTCTTGGAAAGATGTTTTTGCAGCCGCTTTATCGCCTGATTGAATTGCTTTTAAAATCTTTTTGATTGCAGTACGCAAAGTTGAACGCAAACTTGCATTGTGAGCTCGTTGCTTCGTTGCTTGGCGGGCACGTTTTCTAGCTTGTGCGGTATTTGCCATGTTTATCCTTTAATTAATATCTTTTATTACGAAGGCGAGAATTTTAGCGATATTTGAGGTTTTATACAAGATAAAACGCTCATTTTAGACCTAAATTTCAGCCATATCCCCTTGATATTCTAAGCTAATCAATATTTTTCTTGGAAACCTTGATAAAACGACCTCCATGCTAAAATCTTTTTAATTTAGTGACACTTAAATAGATAAATTCAATGAATCTTCTTAAAGCACTCGCAACCGTCGGAAGCATGACTTTCGTATCAAGAATTTTAGGTTTTGTGAGGGATAGCTTAATCGCTAAAATTTTTGGTGCAGGCATGGAGACAGATGCCTTTTTTGTAGCCTTTAAAATTCCCAATTTATTAAGACGTATTTCCGCTGAAGGTGCTTTTTCTCAAGCCTTTGTACCAATTCTTGCTGAATACAAAAATAAGCGAAGTTATGAAGCCACGCACCTTTTGATTAATCATGTGTGCTCACTATTGAGCCTTTTTCTTATTGTTATTACATGTGTAGGTATTTTTGCAGCGCCTTGGCTTGTCTATATTAGCGCGCCGGGTTTTATTGAGCACTCAGAAAAATTTCAGCTTACCGTTGATTTGTTGAGAATTACATTCCCTTATATCTTTTTTATTTCTTTGGTGTCGATGGCGGGAGGCATTCTTAATACATTTAACAAATTTTCAGTGCCGGCTTTTACACCTGTATGGCTTAATTTATCCTTTATTTTTGCGGCATTATTTTTTGCAGACTATTTTGATAGACCTATCTTAGTTTTGGCTTGGGCTGTATTTGTTGGAGGTGTTCTTCAGTTAGTTTTCCAGATTCCTTTTTTAAAAGAGATAGGGTTTATTCCCAAATATCAGTTAGATCTTAAAGATGAAGGCGTATGGCGAATCATCAAACTTATGGGACCTGCTATTTTTGGTGTGTCTATCGCGCAACTATCTTTACTTATTAATACTATCTTCGCATCCTTTCTTGAAACAGGAAGTGTTTCATGGCTTTATTACGCGGATCGATTGATGGAATTCCCAGCAGGCGTTTTAGGTGTCGCACTTGGTACAATTTTACTTCCGAGCCTTTCAAAATCATACTCAGGTAAAGATCAAAAAGAATATTCGGGCTTACTTGATTGGGGCTTAAGATTAACATTCATTCTTGCGGCCCCAGCGGCTGTTGCGCTTGCCGTGTTGTCACTTCCTTTAATTGCTACATTATTTCATTATGGCGCTTTTAATATGCATGATGTTTTAATGACTCAACAAGCCACAATTGCATACAGCTTCGGATTGATGGGTTTGATTATGATTAAAGTGTTAGCACCTGGATTCTATGCAAGACAGAATATTAAAACTCCGGTCAAAATTGCACTCTTTACTTTATTTTCAACACAATTGATGAACATGATATTTATTGGGCAATTTAAACACGCAGGTTTAGCGCTTGCGATAGGTTTAGGCGCTTGTTTAAATGCAAGTCTTCTCTACTACCATTTAAGAAAAGGAAATTATTACAAGCCACATGAAGGATGGACTCAGTTTTTAATAAAGCTTTTTGTTGCATTAACTTTGATGGGATTAACTTTATTTTACTTAAAAGGGGACTCATCTCTTTGGCTTGAATATTCTATTTCGAAAAGATTAATTTATTTGGTGATACTTATTCTTGCTGGTTCTAGTGTTTATTTTGGCGCGCTATGGATGATGGGATTAAGACTTCAATCATTCATTCGAAGAGCTATTTAATTTTTCACGATGCAAGTCTTTAGACATTTTCCATTGAGTTCGAATACGCCTATAGGCCTCACCATTGGTAATTTTGATGGCGTTCATATAGGCCACCAAGCGCTTATCGAAAAATTAATTGCAGAGTCCAAAAAAAGAAAACTCACCCCTGCAGTGATGACTTTCGAACCGCACCCTAAGGAATTTTTTACACCTGAAAATGCACCTACTCGGCTTACAACATTAAGAGAGAAGTTAGAGTTTTTTTTAAGCTATGGCATTGAAAAAGTTTTTGTTTGTGCTTTTAATCAAAAGTTTTCAAATATCTCTAGCGAAGCGTTTATGCATCAAATATTAACAGAGCAATTAAAAGCTGAATTATTGATTGTGGGTGATGATTTTCGTTTCGGAGCTAAGCGACAAGCAGGAATTGAAGATTTAAGAAAGAATGCATTTGAGTTATTTGAAATTCCAGAAATTGATTTGAATGGTAAAAGGGTATCAAGTACTCGCATTAGAGAAGGTCTTAAAGAGGGGCGTATTGAAGAAGTAAATCAGTTTCTAGGTAGGCCTTATACGATCAGTGGAAAAGTGGTTGAAGGTGATAAGCGTGGCAGACAAATGGGTTTTCCAACTGCCAATATTCACATGAAGCACTTGAGGCCGGCGCTAACTGGCGTATATGCGGTAAAATTAGGGAATAGAAATGGCGTCGCTAATCTTGGAGTCAGACCTACAATTTCAGGCACCCCAAAATTGTTACTAGAAGTTCATCTGCTTAATTTTAATGAAGACATTTATGGTCAACATGTTCAAGTGACTTTTTTAGAAAAAATTAGAGATGAAATGAAATTTGAGAATATTAATGCACTCATTAAGCAAATTAAAAAAGATGTAGTTCACGCAACACGTTATTTTGAAAAATAGAACATATGACCGAAGAAAATAAATATCAATTAAATTTACCAGACACGCCATTTCCTATGCGTGGTGATCTTGCTAAACGAGAACCTCTTTGGGTTAAGCGCTGGCAAGAATTTAAGCTCTATCAAAAAATAAGACAAAAAAGAAAAGGTGCTAAAAAATTTATTCTGCATGACGGCCCTCCTTATGCGAACGGTGATATTCATATCGGCCATGCTGTAAATAAAATCTTAAAAGATATTATTGTTAAGTCGAAAACTTTATCTGGCTTTGATGCGCCTTATATTCCAGGGTGGGATTGTCATGGCCTTCCAATCGAACTTGTTGTTGAAAAACTCCACGGTAAAAATATTGACCCTAAAAAATTTAGAGAGTTATGTCGAGAATATGCAGCGTCACAAGTTGAAAAACAAAAAAATGATTTTATACGTTTAGGTGTATTAGGAGATTGGGATAAACCATACCTCACCATGAATTTTGAAACTGAGGCTGATATTATGAGAGCGCTCGGGCACATTTACCAAAATGGCTACCTCTACCAAGGAAGTAAGCCAGTGCATTGGTGTGTTGATTGTGGTTCGGCATTAGCTGAGGCAGAAGTTGAATATGAAGATAAAACTTCTCCAACAATTGATGTAGGCTTTAAGGTTACAGATAGCGAATCTTTAAAAAATATATTTAATATTAAAGAAATAAAAGATACGTTTGCAGTCATATGGACAACCACACCTTGGACGCTCCCCGCAAATCAAGCGGTATGTGTTCATCCAGATTTGAATTATGGTTTATATAGTACTGAAAAAGGCAATCTCATACTTGCTGAAGATTTGGCTGACAAAAATATTGCGTATTATGGTTTTGAGTCTTTTAAGAAATTAGCTTCTTGTAAAGGCCAGGATCTAGAACACCTCAAGCTTAATCATCCATTTTATAAAAAGAATGTGCCTATTATATGTGGTGATCATGTCACTCTAGATGCTGGCACCGGCCTTGTGCATACAGCTCCCGCTCATGGTTTAGAAGATTATGCAGTCGGTATGCGATATCAATTGCCTGTAGACAATCCAGTGAATGAAGAAGGCAAATTTTATTCTTTTGTAGAACAATTTGCAGGTGAAAGCATCTGGGAGGCCAATAAAAAAATTATTGAAACATTAAGTGCAAATCAATGTTTATTTGCTTCGAAAAAATTATCACATAGTTACCCACATTGCTGGCGCCATAAAACACCAGTGATTTTTAGAGCAACACGCCAATGGTTTGTCGGCATGAATCAGGAAAATAATAAAAAAACATTGCGTGACAAAGCAAACGAAGCCGTAAGCCATACAACCTTTTATCCTGTATGGGGTAAAGCTCGCTTGGAGGCGATGATTAAGAACCGTCCTGACTGGTGTGTTTCGCGTCAAAGAAATTGGGGCGTTCCTATGCCGTTTTTTGTTCATAAGGAAACTTACGAGTTACATCCGCGAACAAATGAATTAACGGAGCTCGTTGCTAAAGAGGTTGAGAAATTAGGTATTGAGGCTTGGTTTAATTTAGACGCAAAGACCTTGCTTGGCGAGGATGCCAATCAATATAAAAAAATAAGTGACACATTGGACGTTTGGTTTGATTCTGGAACGACACATGCATCCGTATTAAAAAAACGTGAAGATTTGTCTTATCCAGCCGATCTTTATTTAGAAGGTTCAGATCAACATCGAGGCTGGTTCCAATCTAGTTTGCTCACAGGTTGTGCAATTGACGGAAGAGCGCCTTATGAATCTCTTCTTACGCACGGCTTTGTCGTGGATGGTAGTGGACACAAGATGAGTAAATCAAAAGGCAATGTTGTAGCGCCTCAAAAAGTTATGGATCAATATGGCGCGGATATTTTAAGGTTCTGGGTAGCTTCAACGGATTACTCCGGTGAACTTACTATTTCAGATGAAATTTTAAAGCGTGTTGCAGAAGGATATCGACGTATACGAAACACCTTACGCTTTTTATTGGCTAACCTTGGTGACTTTGATGCTAAAAAAGATTTGCTTCCGGTAAAAGAATGGCTATCAATCGATCGCTACGCATTATTCTTAACACATCAACTGCAAGACCATATCAAGCAGGATTATTCGTCTTACGAATTTCATTTAGGCATGCAAAAATTTGTAAGCTTTTGTTCTGAAGACTTAGGTGGATTCTATCTTGATATCTTAAAAGATCGACTTTATACGTCAAATGAAAACTCAAAAGCAAGACGAGCTGCGCAAAGTGCAATTTTTCATATTACACATACCTTGATGAGATTGATGGCGCCTGTCTTAAGTTTTACCGCAGATGAAATTTGGCAAATTCTTATGCCTCAAAGTGATGAATTGGTATTTATGGATACATGGTATGACATTCCAGCTCATGAATTGAATGCTAGAGAATTGTTAGCATGGGAACATATTATTCATGTACGTGCGATTACAAATAAAAAAATTGAAGAATTACGTGAAAAAGGTTTGGTAGGTTCTTCTCTAGAGGCCGAGATAGACATCTACGCATCAGGTGATATCTATCAATCTCTATCAACACTTCACGAAGATCTCAAATTTGCGATGATTACATCATATGCAAAACTTCATGAAAGACAAGGTGATTTACATATCGATGTAACTGCAAGCAAAAATAAAAAGTGCGATCGATGCTGGCATTATCGTGAAGAAGTTGGATCACATCGTGAACATTCAACCATTTGTAATCGTTGCATTAGTAATCTTTTTGAAAAAGGCGAAGTAAGATCGCATGCGTAAATATATTTTGATTGCATTGTTGATCGTTATTTTGGATTTCATATCCAAAAAATGGGTGTTTAATCATTTAGATTTAGGCGGTGCTTGGGTAATCACTTCATTTCTTAATATTGTGCATTTTCAAAATACAGGCGCTGCCTTTAGTTTTTTAAGTGGCGCCTCTGGTTGGCAGAGATATTTCTTTATGAGTATTTCATTTGCTGCAATCATGATGATTATTCGATTAATACATCAGCGATTAAAGCATCCATTATTGTGCTTGGCACTTGCTTTCATTCTTGGTGGAGCGATCGGCAATCTTTGTGATAGAAGCTACTATGGTTTTGTGATTGATTTCATTTATTTTCACTATGAGGCCTATTACTGGCCAGCTTTTAACGTGGCGGACAGCTTTATTTCAATAGGCGTTGCTTTAATTCTCTATGACGCATTCAAAAATAAAAAACCTTTACTGAGTTAATCATGCCTGACTGGAAAAAACTGATAGAAGGTAAAATCGCTCTCGCCAAAAAAGGCTTAAAACGAAACGAACCCAATTTAAACAATCGCATTCCTGCAGGACAAACACTGATTACCAAATTTCCTATACTTGATTTAGGCATTAGGCCTGAAGTAGATGAAAGTAATTGGAAATTAAAAGTGTTTGGCCTTGTTGAAAAAGAGATTGATTTGGACTGGGCGTCCTTATTAAAACTTCCTCAAACAAAAGATATTTCAGATTTTCATTGTGTCACGCGTTGGTCAATGTTAGATGTGCCATGGGAGGGTGTTTTAGCAAGAGATATATTAGCCTTGGCTAAGCCATTAGATAAAGCACATTATGTGACGCTGCATAGTTATGATGATTACACAACCAATATTCCACTAGAAGTGATGTTAGATGATGATGTGATTGTGGCCCATCATGTTTTTAATAAGCCTCTAGAGAATGAACATGGAGGCCCAGTTAGATTGGTGGTGCCTAAACGCTATGCATGGAAAAGTGCAAAGTGGCTAAAAGCTATTGAATTACACGCAGAAGATAGACCAGGTTTTTGGGAGGTTCGTGGGTATCATAATGATGCTGATCCGTGGCTCGAAGAGCGTTTTTCAGAAAATTAGTAATTTTTTATGATATATTCGTGCTATGAAAGATATGTATAAAAAAATAGGAAGTTGGGTTGCAATTTTTGCAATGCTTTTGACATCTTTTATGCCATTAATTTCACACGCAGTTGAATCAAAGAATAATTTCCATAACTTAGAGAGAATTTGTACCTCCCAAGGTATTAAATTTATTTCGACGCAAAATCAGGGCCCAGAAAAAAATCATACAAATATTAATATGGTGCATTGTGCTTATTGTTCGATAGCTTCAGATAAGAATTATTTACCTGAAGGCAATATCCAATTGGGATTAGCTTTAATTTCAAACCCCGCGAAATTTTTTCTAGAATACGAAACTCCAGTAATACAGTCTTACTTTAGGTCTTCACACCCTCCGCAAGCTCCACCTTTAGTTTAAAAATTAACTTTCTATCACGATTAAATTCTGTAATTGAATTTAATCTTTTTTAGTAATTTTTTGAACCAAGGATTAAAAATGAAATTAAAAAAATCATTAATTATTAGCTCTTTAATTGCCGTATCTATTCCAACTTATGTGTATGCTTGCGCAAGTTGTGGTTGTAGCCTAAGCACTGATTGGGATGCGCAAGGTATTTCAGGTGCTCCAGGTATTCGATTAGATTTACGTTATGACTACTTAAATCAAGATCAATATCGGTCAGGTAGCGGCAAAACTTCAAAGGAAGCAGTTAACGATCAAGGAGCAGAGGTAGAAAACAAAACAAAGAACAATTATGTAACAGCAGGCATTGATTATAGTCCAAGCCGAGACTGGGGTATTAATGTTCAGATTCCTTATATAGATCGCTCACATAGCACCTACGGTAGCAACGGCGGCTATCCTAGTACGGACGGCACGCACGGCTATGATACTTCACATACAAAAAGCATTGGAGATATTAAGGTAATTGGACGTTATCTTATATCTGGATATAACTTAGGTCTCCAGTTAGGCGTGAAATTACCGACAGGCGATTATAAAAAGACTTTTGATAGCGGTGACTCTCTGGATAGGGGTCTTCAGCCAGGATCTGGCACGACAGACTTATTAGTTGGCGCTTATCATTTTGGCTCAATCAATAAAGAATGGGATTATTTCGCACAAACTATGGCACAAATTCCAACTAACTTTAGAGAAGGGTATAAACCAGGAAATTCTCTAAGTTTTAATTTTGGTGTTCGTTATATGACTTACGATCTTATAACGCCATCTTTTCAAGTGAATATTAAGCATTCTGGACGTGATGAAGGTTCAACTGATGCTGGTGCAGATCCTGGTAATACAGGAGGTACGCTTGTTTATTTAAGCCCAGGTGCAACAGTCAATATAGACAAAAACTTCAAAGTGTATGGCTATGTTCAGGTGCCAATTTATCAATATGTAAATGGCAATCAATTAGCCCCAACTTGGATTGGTACATTAGGTGCTCGGTACAACTTCTAACAATTTCTAAATTAAGGGGAATATAATGAAAAAATTATTAGTAATATTAAGTTTAATATCAGTAAGTATTTATGCAGCAGAAATGCCTATGCCTGCTAACGACAATAATTCAAAGCCAGCAGATGGCAAGATGGATTCGAAAATGGATCATTCAAAAATGCATCATGAGAAAGATAAACAGGCACCAGATACTAAGAAAGATTCTCCGGATTCAAAAACTCCAGCAAAGGACTAAATTCAGTCCTGAAGTAGGGGCGTGATATTTTTTTCGAGGACGGCTTCGTTAATGTTGCCGTCATCGAACCAAGCATTTTTTCTTAAAATACCTTTTTTATCGATGATAAATGTAAGAGGTATACGCCAAATACGACCATAACCTTTTGCGTCTGTGTCTTGATCCATAGCAATTGGAAATTCATAAGACTTTGTCATTTCTTTCACTTTAGATAAGTCACTTGCATCATCTATGCTGACGAGTATCATCACAAGATTATCTTTTTGATGTTTCTTGAAATAAGTATTAAAAATCGGAATTTCCTCGCGACATGTAGGGCACCAAGTAGCCCAATAATGAATAATGACGGTTTTACCTGCCTGCTCTGCTAAGTTTAATTTTTCACCTTTAATCGTTATAGTTTCAAAAGAAGGTGCCAACTTTCCCTCTTCTAGAGTTTTGCTGAAGCCTTTATTGGAGTTAATTAACATTAATAGGCATAACAGAATTTTTAGCATAAATATCAAACTCGTATCGTAAATTTAATATTTTAATTTATTTTCTTAATTGAATTGAAATTTATTAATTCATCCCCACATAACAAGTATTAGACTAATTTATGAGGAATTAACATGCGTTTTGATAAATTGACCACAAAGTTTCAGCAAGCATTTGCTGATGCGCAGAGTCTTGCAAATGCAAATGACAATCCAAATATTGAGCCAGTTCACATGGTTCAAGCCTTGCTTGACCAAGATGACGGAAGTACGGCCTCACTTTTATCTTATGCAGGTGTTAATTTAGCACCGCTTAAAGTGTCGCTTAAATCATCTATTGATAAACTACCTAAAGTTGAGGGTAATCAAGGTGAAATTTCAATATCTCGAGATTTAAATAATCTTTTAAATTTAACCGAAAAGAATTCACAAAAATTAGGTGATGCTTATATCTCAAGCGAGATGTTTTTATT
>DAIOGA010000001.1:43336-58706 GCA_036745495.1 Candidatus Methylopumilus sp. | reverse complement strand
ATTGGTGAGCCTGGTGTGGGTAAAACAGCGATTGTCGAGGGCTTGGCGCAACGCATCGTAAATGGCGAAGTCCCTGACTCATTAAAAAATAAACGAGTATTGTCGTTAGATATGGCAGCTTTATTAGCTGGCGCAAAGTATCGCGGAGACTTTGAGGAGCGCTTAAAAGCTGTCTTAAAAGAAATTGCGTTGGATGAAGGTCAAACGATAGTTTTTATCGATGAGATCCATACGATGGTAGGCGCTGGTAAGACTGAAGGCGCTATGGATGCAGGCAATATGTTAAAACCTGCATTAGCACGTGGCGAACTTCATTGTGTAGGCGCTACGACTCTAGATGAATATCGAAAATATATTGAGAAAGATGCTGCATTAGAAAGACGATTCCAAAAAGTGCTCGTAGATGAACCTTCAGTGGAGGCTACTATTGCGATCCTTCGTGGGCTTCAAGAGAAATACGAGCTTCATCACAATGTAGAAATCACTGATCCTGCGATTGTAGCTGCGGCGGAATTATCACATCGATATATTACGGATCGATTCTTACCTGATAAAGCTATCGACTTAATTGATGAGGCTGCATCCCGTATCAAGATGGAGATTGATTCTAAACCAGAAGTTTTAGATAAATTAGAGCGTCGACTTATTCAATTAAAAATTGAGCGTGAAGCAATGCGTCGTGAAAAAGATGAAGCGTCTAAAAAACGTTTTGACTTAATTGAAGATGAAATTAAGAAGCTTGAAAAAGAATTTAGTAATTTAGAAGAAGTTTGGAAATCAGAAAAAGCACAACTTCAGGGCTCAAAACATATTAAAGAAGAAATTGAACAAATACGTTTGAAAATTGAAGAGGCAACACGAAAAGGCGAATGGCAAAAAGTCTCTGAGTTGCAATATGGAAAATTGCCTGAATTAGAAACACAACTTAAACAAGCGACCAAAGCTGAGACGGCTAAACCACAAGCAAATCGTATGTTGCGTACTGAAGTAGGTGCCGATGAAATTGCAGAGGTTGTGAGCCGTGCTACAGGTATTCCTGTTTCAAAAATGATGCAAGGTGAGCGCGATAAGCTTTTAAAAATGGAAGATAAACTCCATGAGCGTGTCGTAGGACAAGATGAGGCTGTACGAGTGGTGTCGGATGCAATCCGTCGATCACGATCAGGCCTAAGCGACCCTAATCGACCTTACGGTTCTTTTCTATTCTTAGGGCCCACAGGCGTAGGTAAAACGGAACTTTGTAAGTCATTAGCCAACTTTTTATTTGATTCACCAGATCATTTAATCAGAATTGATATGAGTGAGTTTATGGAGAAGCATTCTGTAGCGCGTTTGATTGGTGCGCCGCCAGGGTATGTGGGCTATGAAGAAGGGGGATACCTTACTGAGGCTGTCCGACGAAAACCTTATAGTGTTGTTTTATTGGATGAGGTAGAAAAAGCACATCCAGACGTGTTTAACGTACTTCTTCAAGTATTAGATGATGGGCGCTTAACAGACGGACAAGGGCGCACTGTAGATTTTAAAAATACCGTGATTATTATGACATCTAACTTAGCTTCTAATATGATCCAGTCGATGTCGGGTGATGACTATCAAGTGATTAAATTAGCAGTAATGGGCGAAGTTAAAAATCATTTCCGTCCAGAGTTTATTAATCGTATTGATGAAGTAGTTGTTTTCCATGCGTTAGGTGATAATCATGTGAAATCGATTGCAGCGATTCAATTGCAGTACTTAAAAGACCGGTTGGCGCAACTTGAAATGAAAGTAGACATTACGGATGCTGCTTTAGAAGAAATTTCAAAAGAAGGTTTTGATCCAGTTTATGGTGCAAGACCATTGAAAAGAGCGATTCAATCTGAAATTGAAAATCCACTCGCTAAAGAAATTTTAGCAGGCCATTTTATGGCAAAAGATACCATTAAGATTGATAGTGTTTCAGGTAAACTTAAATTTACTAAAGTTTAAGCAAAGCCTTAATTGATGAAACAAGCTAGTCAAACATTGGCGATCCGAACTTCGGGTCGCCATTTTTACGATGTCACCCAAAAAGTTTTGGATTGGGTAAATGAATCTGACTTTAAAGAGGGTTTATTATCGCTTTATGTTCAACATACTTCTGCGAGTCTGCTTATAAATGAGAATTACGACCCCGATGTTTTAGTTGATCTAGAAAGTTTTTTTGAACGCTTAGTTCCTGATGGAGATCCTTTGTTTATCCATACAGCTGAAGGTAAAGATGATATGCCGGCGCATATTAGAACTGCATTAACACAAACAAGTCTCTCTATACCGATTAAGCAAGGTAAAGTTGCTTTAGGCCAATGGCAAGGTATTTTTTTATATGAACATCGCTATCAGTCACATGATCGACGTATCTTGATGCATGTAATTGGTGAATAATTTATTTAATTGAAGTCCACGCAAGAGGATCAAAAGGTTTGCTGAGCTTTCTTAATTCAAAATAAAGTCCATTCGATTCATTGCCCCCTGTATTACCTACTAAGGCGATCACATCACCTCCACGCACAATCTCCCCTGTCTTTTTAAGTGTAGATTGATTGTTGCCATAAAGGCTCATATAACCTTCTCCATGATCCACAATAATAAGATTGCCAAAGCCACGAAGCCAGTCAGCAAAAACCACACGACCTGTTGCAATCGATTTTACTTCATTGCCTTCATTAGATTTAATAAATAAACCTTTCCAAGACAAGCCGGTATCTTCTCGTGGAGAACCAAATCGATTAATGACATCTCCTTTTACAGGCAAACTTAATTTACCTCGAAGCGATTCAAATTTTTGACCTGCAAATGTTTCTGTAGGAATAGTTTCATTACGCACAATAGGTGTTTTCGAAGATGCTTTTTCTTCACGTTTTGAAGGGATAGGCGCTGAAGGTAATCTTGCTAAACGATCAACGAGATCAGTCAATCTTTTTTCATCTCGCATTAATTTTTGAATTTCATTGCGCTGCTGATTAATCTTAGAAGATAAACTTGCAATGAGTTTGGCACGATCTTTCTTTTGTGATTCGAGCTCTGTTCGCTTTATCTCTTCTTTTTGTTTTAAACTCGCAATTTCTTTTAATTTCGAAGCAGTTTCCAGACTATAGGCTTCAATCTTTTTTAAATTGCCTTGCATTTGATAAATGCTTTTAGCGCGAGCTTTTGCCACATAAGAATAATATTGAATATTCCTTGCGACAACACTCGGATTTTCAGATTGGATAATCATTTGTAAATAACCAGGATCGCCATGGAGATATTGTTGGTAGATTTGTTGCCCCAACATTTTTCTCTGGAGATCAACTTGAGACTCTACTGTATCGGATTGTGCTTTGAGTTCTTGAAGTTTGGTATAGTTTTTCTTTTGTTGAACTGATATTTCATACAGTGAACGATTCGTATCGCTAATTTGTTTTTCGCTTTTTTTTAATTGATCAGTTGCATCTTCCTGCGCTTTTTGTGTGCCACTCAATTCTTTTTTAAGCTGGTCAATTTTTTCATGCACAGCATTTAAATTTTCTTTCGCGGAATCAGCTTTAGTTGCAGCTAAAGCAGGATGAGATAAAAATAATATGAAGATGCATTGAATTAAAAAATTCAATGGGATATTTTTGACTTTAATCATTCAATTGAATTAGATTTTGTCCTGTCATCTCGGATGGTTGTTTTTCCCCCATGAGATGAAGCAGGGTAGGAGCAATATCAGAGAGTTTTCCATGGGGCTTAATTGTTGCTTTACGACCAACGTAAAGTAAAGGCACCACATTTGTGGTGTGTTGAGTATGAACTTGTTTATTTTCATAATCCTCCATAAGTTCTGCATTGCCATGATCTGCCGTAATGATGACTTCACCACCAATCGTTTCCATCGCATTCACCACTTGACCTATACATGCATCAAGTGCTTCCATTGCTTTAATCGCGGCGTCAAGATTACCCGTGTGACCTACCATATCAGCATTTGCAAAGTTACATATAATGGCATTATATTTTTTACTTTGAATGGCGTCGGTAAGTTTTTGTGCAACTTCAAATGCGCTCATTTCAGGTTTTAGATCATAAGTTGCAACCTGAGGGGATGGAACTAGAATGCGATCCTCGCCATCGTATACAGTTTCATTACCACCATTAAAGAAGAATGTGACGTGCGGATATTTTTCTGTTTCTGCAATACGTAGTTGTTTTAAACCCAATTTCGAGATGTATTCGCCGAACGAATTATTGACCGATGTCGGTTTAAAAATAGCTGATGATTTTTTGTCATTTTGATCATACTGAGTCAGCGTGAAATAGTGACTGATGTTAATTTTCTTTTGACGTTCAAAAGCATTAAAGTTGTCTTGTAAAAGCGCATCTGTAATTTGTCGTGCACGATCAGATCGATAATTCATAAATACAACTGCGTCACCATCTTGGATAGTGATGGCTTTTTGATTTTCATCATGAATAGATGTGGGTTTTATAAACTCATCTGTTTCTTCCCTTTGGTATCCTTTGTGAATCGCATCAATCGGATCTGTGACATGAATAGGAGACCCCATGGTTAATGCGTTATATGCCAACTCAATACGAGGCCAGCGCTTATCGCGATCCATTGCATAGTAGCGACCTGATATAGAAGCAATTTTACCAATACCTATTTCTTTTAAATGAGATTTGAGTTGTTCGATATATTGCAAAGCGCTTTTAGGTGGCGTATCTCGACCATCTAAGAAAGGATGAACGTAAACATTTTTTAAATCACATTGCTTCGCGAGTTTTAACATGGCATAGAAGTGATCTAAATGACTATGAACACCACCATCGGAAAAAAGACCTAAAAGATGTAAGGCTTTGCCGTTTTCTTTAAGAGATTTAAATGCATTGATAAGGAGTGCATTTTTAAAAAAATCACCTGAGGCGATGCTTGAATTAATTCTTTCAAGATCCTGTTGAACAATGCGCCCAGCACCTATATTTAAATGCCCCACTTCTGAATTACCCATCTGTCCTTGAGGTAAGCCTACAAATTCCTCAGAGGCATTAATAAAACTATGTGCGTACTTATTCCACAAACCATTCCAGTTTGGCATTTTTGCATTTTTAATTGCATTATGGTCTTCGTCTTCTCTATGGCCAAAGCCATCCAAGATGATGAGTAACACAGGTTTTTTTAACATAGTAGAAGGCATGTATATGTTGCTTAAAGATTAATGAATTATAATGCTTGTCATCAAATTTCACACTCCTTAACGTGACTGCGCTATGAAATCAATCAAGATGTATACCAGTGCTTATTGCCCTTATTGCTCAAATGCTGAAAAGCTTTTGTCTAAAAAAGGGATTACAGATATTAAAAAAATACGTGTAGACGGAGATTCGGCTATTTTAGAAGAGATGATTGAAAAAACTGGACGTCGCACAGTGCCCCAAATTTATATCGGTGACTACCATGTAGGTGGATTTGATGATTTAAGAGCGCTAGACTTAGAAGGTAAGCTTGATCCACTTCTCGGGATTTCCTAGAAAGATTCCCCTTATTTTATTTAAATATTCTCGATAAAAAGATAGAATGCTGTATTCGTTTAATTAAATAACAGCGGCCTTAAAGCCCGCGTGACTGGAAAATAACATGGCAGAAAAAAAGAAAGCAGCACCTAAATCAACTAAAGCAGAAAAAAGCGTAAAAATTGATCCACAAGGAAACGGAAGCGCGCAACCTGGGTTTGCTATTGAAAAACTTTTTCTTAAAGATGTTTCAGTTGAAGTGCCTAATTCTCCAGAAATATTCACACAACGTGAAGCACCTCAAATCGCTATTGAATTAGGTAATTCAGGCAAGCCTTTGGCTGATGGTTATTTTGAAGTTGCTTTAAAAATTACTGTGACATCAAAAATTGCTGATAAAACAGCTTTTCTCATTGAGGTGACACAAGCAGGTATTTTCGCATTACGTAACATTCCAGAAGAAAATCTTGAAATGATTATCGCGATTACCTGCCCTAATATTTTATTCCCATATGCACGCGAAGCTATTTCAGATTTAGTGATTAAAGCAGGTTTTGCGCCTGTTCTCTTAAATCCAATTAATTTTGAAATGCTCTATATGCAACAAAAGCAGCAAGCAGCGGGTAATGCGGTTGGCACAAAAAACTAACTTTTTCTTCCGTTATTTTTTTATATGGATTGTGTGTGTCATATCACAATCCGCTTATGCTGAATTTCGATCTGTCACATCTGCTAAAACCATTCTCTATGAAGCGCCCTCAGCAACCACTAAAAGAGTTTATTTAGTAGGTGAAGGCTACCCTTTGGAAATTATTGTAAATCTTGGCGACTGGCTTAAAGTTAGAGATCCTTATGGCACTTTAAGTTGGGCAGAATCAAAAAATTTACAATCCAAAAGAACAGTGATTGTGAAAGTAGATAAAGCAAATATATATAAAGAGCCTGAATCTAAATCAGCGCTTGTAGCTACCATTGAAAAAGATGTCATCATTGAACTTTCCGACCCCCTCATTACTAATGGTTGGATTAAAGTGCGCTATCAACAAGATCTAGATGGGTACATTCAAACCTCTCAAGTATGGGGAATTTAATTAATTGAAAATTGCAGTCTTAGGTGCGGGCGCATGGGGTACAGCTTTAGCAATGCAAATCAGCCAAAAGCATCGCGTAACTTTATGGGCTAGAAATGCAGGCCATGTCTCTGGCATGCGTAAAGCAAGATCAAACCCACTTTATCTAGGCGACTTTCCTTTTAATGATCAATTGATGCTCGAAGATAATTTGAGCGAAGCGATTCATGATGCCGAACTTATTTTGTCGGTCGTACCTACTTCCGGTTTTAGAGCTATTTTAAAAGAGATTAAATCTTTAAATCATAAAGCGCCGGTTATATGGGCTAATAAGGGCTTAGAAGCAGGGACTGCAAAATTACCGCACGAAGTTGCCATGGAAGAATTAGGCGACCCTAACAAAACAGGACAGCATTGGGGTGCTTTATCAGGCCCTAGTTTTGCAGCTGAGCTCGTAAGATCTCTGCCTACTGCACTAACCCTAGCAGCAACCGACGAAGCATTTACACAAACCTTAGCTTCTATTATTCATGGAAATAACTTACGCGTTTATACAAGTCAGGATGTGATTGGCGTGTCTGTCGGAGGCGCACTTAAAAATGTAATCGCTATTGCTGCAGGTATTTCAGATGGCATGGGATTTGGAAATAACGCGAGAGCTGCTTTAATTACGCGAGGCTTAGCTGAGATTACACGTTTTGGTATGAGTTTGGGTGGTCAAAAAGATACTTTCATGGGGCTTACAGGCGCTGGTGATTTAATTTTAACCTGTACCGGAGACTATTCAAGAAATCGTGAAGTTGGTTTAAGGCTTGCTAAAGGGCAAACGATTGATGAAGTTTTAAAGGGGTTAGGCCATGTTGCTGAAGGTGTCTATACAGCAAAAGAGGTTGTGAATCGAGCAAAAGCGCTTCATGTATCTATGCCTATTACGCATGAAGTAAATCAAGTATTAAGTTTTGGTAAATCACCTAAAGAAGCTGTGATCGATTTATTAGGTCGCGAGCAAAAGTCAGAAATACATTAAGCCTTAAGCCCCACCTGTAAATCCATTTTGCCGCCAAGCTTCATACAAAAGAATTGCGGCTGCATTCGATAAATTTAAGCTCCTACTATTTTCCCTCATAGGGATTCTTATTTTTTTATTTTCATCAAATTGATTGCGAATCGATTCAGGCAATCCTCGCGTTTCAGGTCCAAATAAGAAGATATCCCCTTTTTGATATGCAACTTCATGGTAGGACATATCCCCTTTGGTTGTGACAGCAAATATTCGAGCGTCGCCATGACGTGACTCGAATGTTGAAAAATCTGGATAAGTTTTAACTGATGCATATTCATGATAATCAAGCCCTGCACGCACAAGCTGTTTATCATCCAAACTAAAACCTAAAGGTTCAATTAAGTGAAGTTGTGTACCTGTATTGGCACAAAGCCTAATAATATTGCCAGTGTTGGGCGGAATTTCAGGTTCAAAAAGGGCGATAGAAAACATAAAATATAACAACTGATTAATTTTTATACAATTGTAACAAATTATAGTAAAATAACTTAACAATTGCTTTTTAAGACTATTTTAATAATTAAATCATATAGATAGGGATTTATCATGATTGAATCGCAGCCTAATATAAGTCAGCAACCCATTCAATTCGAACGAAAATCCCCTAAAGAACAAAAAAAATCCCCAAACCCCCGCTGGTCAGTTGCTGAAATTGAAGCTTTATATGCACTACCTTTTAGTGACCTTATGTTTAAGGCTCAAACTATTCATCGTGAAAATTTTGATGCTAATAAAGTTCAAGTAAGCACGCTCTTGTCTATTAAGACAGGAGGATGTTCAGAAGACTGTGGTTATTGCCCTCAATCTGCCCGCTATGAAACCAATGTAGAAAATGAAGCCATGATGCCGATTGATGAGGTACTTAAAGCTGCGAAGGCTGCAAAGGAAGCTGGCGCCAGTCGTTTTTGTATGGGCGCTGCTTGGAGAAGCCCTAAGGATAAGGATTTAAAGCCCGTGTTAGAAATGATTCAAGAAGTTAAAAAAATGGGACTTGAAACTTGCGCAACTCTCGGCATGTTAAAGGATGGGCAAGCCAACATGTTAAAAGAAGCAGGACTTGATTATTACAACCATAATTTAGATACAGCACCTGAATTTTATGGCGACGTAATTTCAACGCGCGTATATCAAGACAGACTTGATACATTAGACCGAGTTCGAGAAGCTGATCTTCATGTATGTTGTGGTGGCATAGTAGGTATGGGGGAGAGTAGAGCTCAGCGTGCAGGTTTGATTGCGCAACTCGCTAATATGGAAAAGCAGCCCGAGAGTGTGCCGATTAATTTATTGACACAAGTAGAAGGTACGCCTTTACATGGCACCGAACCACTTGATCTTTTTGAGTTTGTGAGAACCATTGCTGTTGCGAGAATTACGATGCCAAAAAGTTATGTCAGATTATCCGCAGGAAGACAATCGATGCACGAAGGCATTCAATCATTAGCTTTCTTAGCTGGGGCTAACTCAATTTTTTATGGTGAAAAGTTATTGACGACAGATAATCCGGATGCAAAAGTTGATCAAGCCTTATTTAATAAGTTAGGCATTCATCCTATATAAGTTTGTGATGCTAGATCAAATTCATCATGAACTTCAATCCTTAAAAGACAATCATCTTTTTAGAACAAGAAAATTATTAAGCGGAAGATTGGGATCTAATCTTTCTTTTAATCATCAAAATTATTTAAGCTTTTCATCGAATGATTATTTGGGTCTTTCACAAAATCAATCTATCCAAGATGCGCTGATCGAAGGTATTCATTTGTCAGGCAACGGTATGGGCGCCTCTCATCTTATTTCAGGACATCATGAATTCCATGAGGCATTTGAAAATGCATTCAGTGAAGCAATTCGTTTTGAAAGAGCACTTTTATTCTCATCAGGCTATATGGCCAATATGGGCGTCATCTCAGCATTAGTTGGGAAAGACGATACTATTTTTTCTGATAAGTTGAATCATGCATCATTAAATGATGCATCTATTCTTTCTCGTGCCATTCATAAAAGATATCGACATCATGATTTACAGCATTTAGAAGATTTACTTCAAACATCAAAATCAAAAGTAAAGCTTATTGTTACTGATGCTGTTTTCAGTATGGATGGAGATCTAGCTAATATTCCGGATTTATTGAGATTATGTGAAATGTACGATGCTTATCTTTATATAGATGATGCACATGGTTTCGGTGTATTAGGCAAAAACGGCAAAGGCACACTGCAATACTTTTATGATCAAGAAAAAATTAAAGAACCTTATTCGCCCAGAATTATTTATATGGCAACGCTGGGGAAGGCGGCTGGTATTCATGGCGCTGTCGTAGCATCTTCAAATAATCTTATCGAATATTTCATTCAAAAATCTAAACAATATATTTATACGACTGCTATGCCAGCTTTTATGGCCTATGGATTAAAAGAATCTTTAAATCAAATTTTAAAAGCAGATCAAATAAGAACTCACTTAAGTAATCTTATTACACAGTTTAGAGCTAATGTTAAATTTCAAAAAATAGCTTTAGGTAGCTCTTTAACAGCTATTCAGCCTCTTATTGTTGGAAGTGAAATTAATGCATTAAGATTAAATCAATGGTTAATGCAAAAGGGAATATATGTCCCTGCTATTAGGCCGCCTACTGTGCCTCATGGAACTTCTCGGTTACGCATCTCATTTTCAGCATTACATCAAAATAAGGATGTGATGACATTAATGAAAAATATATTAGCTTTTGAAAGCCAATCTGATGCACATTAAAAAAATTGGACAGGGCAAAGATCTTGTTCTTATTCATGGATGGGGTATGCATAGTGGTATATGGGAACCTATCATTGAGAAATTTTCAAACCAATACACGCTTCATCTTGTTGATATTCCAGGCATGGGTAAAAGTCATATTATCGACCCTTATGATCTCAATCACTTAGTTGAAGTGATCAGTCAAAAATTGCCATCTTCGTTTGATATTTTAGGATGGTCTTTAGGTAGCCTGATTGCATTAAAAATGAGTTTAATATACCCAAAAAAAATTCATCGTATGGTTTTAGTGGGAGGGACACCTTGTTTTATTAATCAGACAGATTGGAGTTTTGGCGTAGATCTAAGAGATTTTAATGATTTTGCTAATAAGCTTTTTAAAGATTACAAATCAACCATGATGAATTTTTACACTCTACAACTCATGCATTCAAAACATAGTAAATTGCTTATTAAAAATCTTAAAGAGATGAACGAAGAAGTAGATCCGCCTAAAGTCAAGTCATTGCAACTTGGACTTGATATCTTATTAAATAATGATTTGCGAGATGACATTAATAAAATTAACCATCGAACACTTTTAATAGTCGGTGACATGGATCGCTTGACACCAAAATCAGCTTCTATGTGGCTTGAAAGTCATTTAAAACAAGCGCAATTGAAGATAATCCAAGGCGCATCACATATTCCTTTTTTATCTCACCCAGATGATTTTTTTGATCATCTCGATCAATTCTTATTGGCAGCTTAATTATGACTCAACATCATATTGATAAAAAAAGAGCTCAAGCATCATTTAATAAAGCTTCAGCTTCTTATGAAGATGCCGCAGTGCTTCAAAAGCATGTGCTAGGAGAAATGTTTTTAAGGCTTAAATTACTCAAAATTAATCCTAACATTATTCTGGACTTGGGCTGTGGGCCTGGCAATGCAGGACCTGATTTAAAATCTGCATATAAGCCTCACGATCTCATTTATTTAGATTTTGCATATGACATGTTAAAAAAAGCAGAAGAAAAAAACAAAGATCATTTCTTAAAGGCATTTTCAAGCAAAACTGCACAGCAATTTATTTGTGCAGATATGGAAGCTATCCCATTATTAGAAAATAGTGTCGATATGGTTTGGTCAAATTTATCTCTTCAATGGTGCAATGATCTTGATCAGGTATTTACGCAAATAGCGAAAACATTAACGCATAATGGACTTTTTATATTTAGTACATTCGGACCAAGTACGCTTCATGAATTAAGAGCTTCACTCGCATCATTTTCTCAACACTCTCATGTAAATCAATTTATTGATATGCACGATATTGGCGATGCGCTAATACGATGTGGCTTTTCAGATCCGGTTTTAGATGTAGATGTTTATACACTCACCTACAGCACATTTAAAGAGATTATGTATGACTTGAAGCATATCGGAGCTCGTAATGCGCTTCAAGGAAGAGCAAAGGGCATGACAGGTAAAGGCTTTTTGTATCAATTAGAAAAATTATATGAAGTTTATAGGACCAATGAAAAACTTCCTGCAAGTTACGAAGTTGTATACGGGCATGCATGGAAAGTGAATAAACAGCTTGATGAATCTTCAATTGTTAAATTTTACCCAAAACAATAATGCATTCATTTTTTATAACTGGTACTGATACGAATATAGGAAAGACGGCTATTACCTGCAGCTTAATTGCTAAATGCATTGAAGAAGGATTTCGCGCAGGGGGCATGAAGCCTGTTGCTGCAGGGTGCCATATAGAAAATGGTTATATGATCTCTGATGATGTTAAAAAAATCATTGAAGTAAGCAATGTTGATCTAAATATCAAAGAAATTAATCCTTATTCATTCGAGCTACCGATCGCTCCCCATATAAGCTTTAAATCAAATGAAATTGATATTCATTTAATCAAGAAATATTTGCGATCCTTTGAAAATAAAATGGATTATTTATTTATTGAAGGAGTAGGGGGATATGCAGTTCCTCTAACTGAGACCTTTACTACAGCTGACTTAGTTGAGAGTCTAGATATACCTGTTATTTTGGTGGTGGGCATGAAATTAGGCTGTATCAATCACGCTTTATTGACTGTTGAATCTATTTTGAATAAAAAACAAAAGCTTTGTGGCTGGGTCGCCAATCGGATAGATGGGGATATGCAAGCTTACGAAGAAAACTTTTCTTTTTTAAAAGAAAAAATCAAGGCGCCTTGTTTGGGTGAAGTGCCTTATTTCAAAGATTTTGATCCTTATAAAGCATCAAAATTTATCAATCTTAATAAGCTTAACGATAAAGCTTATTAAGATTGATGTAGTCAGCTACCTCTGCAGGCAAAAGATCTATAACATTATTATTTGAATAAATAGCCTCTCGAATTTGAGAAGACGAGATATCAATATACTCAAATTGTTTTGTCATAATTAGACCGTGACTAGATCCATGAAGATCCTCAACATCTTGAGTTAACCTTTTAACCCATTCTTTTTTTAAAGCCGATGTTAATTGATCTGCAAGAATAGGGGATTCGCGTCTTTCTACTATTAATATATGGCAATAATTAAAAAGTTCATTCCATACATGCCATGACTCAATGTTTAGAAAAGCATCACTTCCCATTAAAAAACAAAACGCTTGTCCCTCTTTTTTTTCTATCGCAAGACTTTGCAATGTTTCAATCGTATAAGAGGGTTTAAGGTCACTTTGATTTTTTTTAATTTCACGGTCATCAATAAAGAAATTAGGATATGGATTTAGAGCGAGATTAAGCATTTCTATGCGATGCTTATTTTCTAAAACGATATTTTTATGCGGCGCTAAACCAGATGGGATAAAAAGCACTTTCGACAATGACGCAAGATCTTGCCACGCTTTAGCTAATTTTATATGACCATAGTGTATTGGATCGAATGCACCACCTAATACACCAATAAGTTTCAAAGACATTCCTTATTTACGTATATGTCCATTGCCTAATACGATATATTTGAGTGAAGTCAGGCCTTCTAGCCCTACAGGGCCTCTTGCATGTAATTTATTTGTTGAAATGCCGATTTCAGCACCTAAGCCATATTCAAAGCCATCAGCAAAACGAGTTGAAGCGTTTACCATAACACTACTTGAATCTACTTCTTTTAAGAATCGCATGGCACATTCATAGCTTTCAGTGACGATAGCGTCTGTATGATGAGAAGAATATTGGTTAATATGATGAATTGCGTCATCGATGTCATTGACAATCTTGCATGAAATAACTGCATCAAGGTACTCAGTATAAAAATCATCCTCACTTGCTAATTTAATACCCTTAGCAAGTTTCAAAGTTTCTTTACAGCCACGAATCTCAACTTTATGTTGATGAAGCATTTTTACAATTTTAGGTAAAAAATCGCGTGCAATATCTTTGGATATTAAAAGTGATTCGGTCGTATTGCATGTACCTAACCTTTGAGTTTTAGAATTCTCAATAATTTTAAGCGCTTTATTTAGGTCTGCATTTTTATCTACAAAGACATGGCAATTTCCATCTAAGTGTTTAATAACAGGTACAGTTGCCTCATCACTAATCATTTTAGTTAAGCTTTTCCCACCTCTTGGAATGATCACATCAATATAGTCATTAAGCTTAATTAAGCCTTTAACTATAGATCTGTCTGTTGAATCAATCACCTGAACAGCTTGAACCGAAAGACCAGCTTTTTTAAGTGCCTCGTGAATAATATTGCTTAAAGCAATATTAGAGTGAATAGATTCACTACCCCCTCTTAATATAATGGCATTTCCCGATTTAATAGATAAGCTCGCTGCATCAATAGTGACGTTAGGACGAGATTCGTAGATCATACCTATGACACCTAGTGCCACACGCATTTGGCCAACTTGAATACCTGATGGGCGTGTATTCAAATGGATAATTTCACCAATAGGATCTTTAAGATCAATAATATCTTGTATGCCTTTAATCATCGAATCAATAGTTTTGCTTGAAATGATAAGTCGATCGATAGAAGCGCGATCTAATTTATTTTTTTTAGCTTCTTTGACATCTTTCTCATTGGCTTTCAGAATAGTTTTTGCTTTGGTATTTAAAAGCTGAATAAGATGAGTCAATGCATCATTTTTTTGTTGTGTTGATGCTTTGGCCATCAGGCGCGAAGCTTTTTTTGCCTCTACACCAATCTTTTTAAGATATTGATTAATATTTGTCATGTGAGAATTATACGCGTTAAGAAATTAACTTGTATAGGATCAAATTTTTCGGCCTCGAGATGCTATTTTTGCAAGCCCTAGGCAAAGCCTCGTTGTTTCTAGCCAAGCATCACCAGGTGAAACGCCCTTTGATATTTTATCGATTTCAGATAGTTTTTGAATAGCTGCTCTTAGATGTTTAAGCGAAAAAAAAGACAGCGCTTTTTTAGCAAACACAAGCTTGTCTCCAAATATTCTTGATTTTATAAGATGATTTTCTAAAGATTGACCTTTGAAATCAAGCTCTTTTATTTCAAGCATAGGCTTTAATACCCAAGAAAGGGAGCTTGTAATGCTAATTGGATTTTGGCCTTCTTCTTTTAAGAAATTAAGAGTAGATAAGCTTTTCATCTGATCGCCATTTAATACATATTCAGTTAGCTCAAAAGCATCATAACGAGAAACATTTGAAATAGATTGTGAAACCTTTTCGTATGAAATAGATTGGCTTGGAAAAAGTAATGCTAATTTATTTAATTCTTGATCTGCGGCAAGCATATTCCCATGAACAAATTGACTAATTAGCTGAATACTTTCATCATCTAGGCTTATTGATAATAAAGAAGCTCTTTTTTTTAGCCAAAAAGGAAGTTCTGATGGTTTGATTTCATCAAGTTTAATTGTGTAAGCAATTTTTTCAATCTCTTTAAACCATTTCTGAATCTTAGTTTCTTTGTCTATTTGCGGTAAATGAACAACAAGAAGATCGTCTTGTGAAAAATTTTGAAGAATTTCATA
>DAIOGA010000001.1:26602-43236 GCA_036745495.1 Candidatus Methylopumilus sp. | reverse complement strand
AGAAGGAATTTTGATTTCTGATTTCCTTGAAGCTCTTTAATAAAAGCTTCTGGATCAAATATTGCCATTAGTTATTTTTTAATAACTCTATTTGTCTAAAGAGATTTTGAATGGCTTCGTCATACATTGCTCTCTTTAACTGTTTTTCCTCTTCTTCCTTGCCAATCGAGTTAGCGTCACTATAGGTATAGTCTCTATGTATTTCAATAATATTTTCTTCAGACCATTTATCCGCAGAGGAGTTTTTAACTCTAAAATATATTTTATAGAATAATTCATACTCACTTACCAAGCCTCTGCTATTGAGAGTAAGTATCTTCTTCTCAAATTGCTCATTTAAAAATTCAATTTGAAATTCAGCGCCTTCTTTTTTAATTTCCACCTGATTTGATTTAAGAACTTTTCTTAAATCATTATCTATAGATAATTTTTTTCCTTCTAAGTCAATTGAGCTTAAAGAGGTTTTTGTTAGGCCACGCATATGAAACCCACAGCTTGAAATTAAGACCAAAGAAAGAGTGGCATAAATAATATAAAAAGTGGTTTTTTTCATGCTTAGCCTGTCACAATATTAATAAGTTTTTTAGGGACGAATATTATTTTTTTAATATCGCTTTTGTTTTCTATAAAACGTTTAATGCTTTCATTTTCTAGAGCCATATTTTCTAACACTTTTTGGTCTAGATCCGCTGATACTAGCATATTTCCTCTGAGTTTTCCGTTTACCTGAATGATCATTGTATATTCATTTTTGATTAAGGCATTTAAATCAGGACGAGGCCAGGCCTCTTCATCAATAGGGATGTTAAAAAGTTCTAGCCATAAAGCATGACATATATGAGGGACAAAAGGGTTAAGCAATAAAATGACGTTTTGAATAACCTCTTGTTTAACCGAGAGCGCGAGTGAGTCGTTAGCTTCGACTTTTGCAAAAGTATTCATGAGTTCCATTACAGAGGATATAGCTGTATTAAAACTATGCCTTCTTTGAATATCGTCGGTAATTTTTTGAATAGTCTGATGCAATTCAAATCTTAAATTTCTTGTTTCAGTCGTGAGCTCCCCTTCTTTATAGGGCTGAATTTTACCTTTTGCCTTGTGATCAAAAACAGTTTTCCAAAGTCGCTTTAGGAAGCGATTAGCTCCTTCAACGCCACTATCAGACCATTCTAAGCTTTGTTCCGGAGGAGCCGCAAATATAATAAAAAGTCTCGCAGTATCAGCACCGAATTGGTCAATGAGCGATTGGGGGTCAACGGTATTGCCTTTTGACTTTGACATTTTGGTACCATTTTTTAATACCATGCCCTGCGTTAAAAGATTTTCAAATGGCTCTTTATGTTTTATAAGTCCAAGGTCTCTTAAAAGTTTATTAAAGAAGCGCGCATATAGTAAATGTAAAATTGCATGTTCAATACCACCAATATATTGATCAACAGGCATCCAATAATTACTTCTTTCATCCACCATGGCATTTTGATTGTCATAACTTGGGTAGCGAGCAAAATACCAGGAAGACTCCACAAAGGTATCCATCGTATCTGTTTCTCTTTCGGCATCCTTGCCGCAAGAAGGACAGATTGTTTTATAAAAAGATTCATCTTGCTTAATAGGTGAGCCAACGCCATTCATAACGATGGATTCTGGCAATACAACAGGTAAGTCTTTTTCAGGCACAGGCACTTCGCCACATGAGCGACATTTAATAATAGGTATTGGACATCCCCAGTAGCGCTGTCTTGAAATACCCCAATCGCGCAATCTAAATTGCGTTGTTTTTTTACCTTTATCGATAGATGTTAATTTTTTAACAATGGCATCGAACGCCGCTTGAAATTCCAAACCATTAAATTCACCAGAATTAATTAACCTGCCATGATCAATATATGCAGCCTCAGAAAGATTAATTATTTTTGAATCTATTGGCTCAATAACCTGCTCAATCTCAAGTTTATATTTTTTCGCAAAATGAAAATCTCTTTCATCGTGAGCTGGAACCGCCATCACTGCGCCAGAACCATAATTCATCAGCACATAATTAGCAATCCAAATGGGCACTTCTTTTTGTGTGATGGGGTGTATGGCTTGAAGTCCAGAATCAATACCTATTTTTTCTGCAGTTGCAAGATCGGCTTCAGCAACACTTCCCCTTGTACATTCGTTAATAAATGCCTCAATTGTAGGATTATTTTTTTTAATAAGAGATGCAAGCGGATGCTCTGCAGCAATGGCTAAATAAGTCACGCCTAGAAGAGTGTCTGGCCGGGTGGTATAAATTTTAACGGAATCAGGATGATCTTTGATGCTAAATTCAATTTCACAGCCATAGCTTTTGCCAATCCAATTTCTTTGCATGGTCTTAACTTGTTCCGGCCATCCATCAAGGCTATCTAAATCATTTAAAAGCTCGTCTGCATATTCAGTAATTTTCATGAAATATTGAGGGATTTCTTTTTTTTCAACAACAGCGCCAGATCGCCATCCCTTGCCGTCAATTACTTGTTCGTTAGCAAGAACAGTTTGATCTACAGGATCCCAATTTACAGTAGAAATTTTTTTGTAAATTAATTTCTTTTTAAAAAGTTCAGTAAATAACCATTGCTCCCATTTGTAATATTCCGGGCGGCATGTTGCAATTTCTCTTTTCCAGTCAATAGCAAGACCTAATTGCTTTAATTGATGTTTCATATAATCAATATTGCTATATGTCCAAGCTGCAGGAGCTGATTTATTTTGTAGCGCTGCATTTTCTGCAGGTAAACCAAAAGCATCCCAACCCATGGGCTGTAATACATTAAAACCAAGCATACGATGAAAGCGGCTTAATACATCTCCGATCGTATAATTTCTAACATGTCCCATATGAAGCTTTCCGCTTGGATAAGGAAACATGGATAAGCAATAATATTTTGGTTTATTAGAATCCTCGGCAACAGAGAATGTATTCTCGTTGTCCCAATAGGATTGAACCTTTTTTTCAATCTCTTTAAAAGGATAGGCGGGTTGCATAGGCTAATTAGTTAATTTGATCAAAAATTGTTTTTTGAATATCTTTAACATCTCCGAGGCCATTGATTTTTATATAACGAAGCCCTTTATTTTCAGAAGCTGCCCATTTTGAATAATAATCAATAAGTGGTTTTGTTTGGCTGTGATAAACATCAAGACGTTTTAGAATCGTCTCTTTTTTGTCATCATCTCTTTGAACAAGAGGCTCACCTGAAATATCATCTTTATCTTGAATTTTAGGTGGATTGTTTTGAATATGATAAATTCGTCCAGATGCAAGATGGGTTCTTCGACCACTTAATCTTTCGACAATGACATTATCCGGTACATCAATTTCAATAACGATGTCTATTGAAATGAAGGCTTGTTTCATCGCTTCAGCTTGTGGAATAGTCCTAGGAAAACCATCTAACAAGAAGCCTTGTTTGCAATCTTCATTTTGAATGCGCTCTTTAACTAATTCAATAATGAGCTGGTCTGGCACAAGTGCGCCACTATCCATAAATTGCTTGGCTTCAAGACCTAATTTTGTATTTGCTTTAATAGCGGCACGAAGCATGTCACCAGTAGATATTTGTGGGATATTAAATTTGTCTTTAAGTATCTGGGCTTGAGTTCCTTTACCCGCGCCTGGCGCTCCTAGTAGAATAATTCTCATGTATCTCTCCTTAAGTATTAATTATATCAGCCGATGTTCATTTCAAATGGCTATTAGTCTGTATAAATTAATCTAGATAATTTGAAATTTTTACGAAATCTGATACTGATAAATTTTCGGCTCTTAACTGGGGATTTATACCAATTTTTTGAAAGTCATTTTCGCTTATAGATGATTTTAGTGTATTACGAATTGTTTTTCGTCTTTGTGAAAAAGCGTCTTTAACAATCTTTCCAAACTGTTCTATATTATTTGCAATAAATGGATAATGTTCGTAAGGAATAAGCCTTACAAAAGATGACTCAACCTTAGGTTGAGGCTCAAATGATTCTTTGGGTACATGCACTAAATGTTCCATTGCAAAATAGTATTGCAGCATTACTGATAACCTTCCATATTCCGGAGACGAGGGGCGCGCGATCATACGATCTACAACCTCTTTTTGCAACATAAAATGAAGGTCTTTTATTTTTGAAATATTCTCAATGCATTTAAATAAAATAGGAGTTGAAATGTTGTAAGGTAAATTACCTACAATTCTAATTTTCTTGTCAAATTGATTGAAGTTAAAATTTAAAACATCCTCATTGAATATAGTGATATTTTTTTTTGAATATTCATTTTCCATCCAACTTACAATGTCTCGATCAAGTTCTATTGCCAAAAGATGATTAATATTTTCCAGAAGAGGTTTTGTTAAGGCGCCAAGGCCAGGCCCAATTTCAATAATTAAGTCATCTATATGTGGGTTGATTGATTGAATAATTGCATAGATAATAGAAGCATCTTTTAGGAAGTTTTGTCCAAATTTTTTCTTAGCAATATGTTTCATGAGCGCGATTTGTGAGCCAGATCGATTGCTAGTTCAATTGCGCTATAAAAACTATTGGAATTTATGTCTCCAGTGCCAGCTAAATCAATAGCTGTTCCATGATCTACTGAAGTTCTTATAATCGGTAGCCCTAAAGTTACATTAACACCCATACCAAAGTTGGCATGCTTAAAAACTGCTAGACCTTGGTCATGATACATTGCAAGGAAGCAATCAGCTTTTTGAGTATACTTTTCAGTGAAAAGGGTATCTGCTGGTAACGGCCCTTCAATAGCCATACCTTCTAATCTCAATTTTTTGATGACGGGCTGAAGAATAGCAATCTCTTCTTTGCCTAAGACTCCATTTTCACCTGCATGCGGATTAAGTCCGGCAACAAAGATTTTTGGATAATTTATTTTGAAATTATGAATAAGATCATGCTGGATAGTTCTAAGCGTGTTTTCAATTTTTTTTTGAGTAATTGAAGCGCTAACTTGGGAGAGTGGAATATGTGTTGTGACGAGAGCCACTCGCATTGATTTTGAGCATAGCATCATCACTTCATTTTTAGCATGCGTATATTTAGCTATATATTCAGTATGACCAGTAAAAATTTGACTTTCATTTATGATACCTTTGTGGATAGGCGCTGTAACTAATGCATCGTATGATTTATTCAAGCAGCCATCTAAAGCAAGATTTAACATCTTAAGTATATAACTATTATTTTTTGGGTTAAGAACGCCTATTTGAATAGGTTCGCAGGCAGGAATATGGAAAATAGATAAAGAATCATTACCTTTATGTTCTAAAGATTTATTTTCATAAAAAGTAACAGTTCTTTTAAGCTTTAAAGCTCTATCAGATAGCGCTTTTTTATCACCAAGAATTGTAATAAAGGCTGGAAATTTTTTAGCGGCAAGAAGAATGCATAGGTCAGGTCCAATGCCTGCAGGTTCGCCAGAGCTTATGACGATATGTGGCTTAAAATCATTCAAAGGAATAAATTAAAAGTTATCTTCTAATCGAAGTTCTACGAAAGAGCGATCACGTAATTCTTGAAGCCAATCTTGATAGGCCTCTTCAGATTTACGTATCTTTATTTGTTGTCTTGCTTGAATGCGAGCGGATTCCTTTGACATGTCTTGCGATCTTCTTTCAAGTACTTGAATAAGATGCCAACCAAAAGGGGTTTTAATAGGATCGCTAATTTGATTGATAGTGAGTTGCTTCATTGTTTTTTCGAATTCTGGGACAGTGTCACCAGGATTTACCCATCCTAGATCGCCCCCATTATTAGCCGAAGTATCTTCTGAATACTGTTTTGCCATATCTTCAAATTTTGTACCATTCTCTAATCGCTCTTTAATTGAAATGAGTTTTTGGCGTCCTTCATTTTCTGATGTAATTTCTGAAAGTTTTATTAAGATATGTCTTACATGAGTTTGTTCAACTACAACTTGGGTGCTAGGCCCTTTTTTATTAATAAGTTTCAAAACATGGAAACCATTTGGACTTCTTAGGATTGGAGTAAGTTTTCCCACTTCTATTTTTTTAAGAGCATCAACAAACAATGTTGGTAAATCTGAGGCCTTTTTCCATCCTAAATTTCCGCCCTCAAGTGCATTTGGGGTCTCAGAAAATGCTGCTGAGACTTGAGTAAAATTTTTACCAGTATTAATTTGTTTTACAACTTCTTCAGCCTTATTTTTTAGCTTTTCAAGTTTGTCTGGTGAGGCATCTTCTGGAACACGAATGAGAATATGAGCTATTTCAAATTCATCCTGCACTTCTTTTGATTGGGCATTTAAAAAGTTATCAATTTCCCCATCAGTAATTACAATTTTACTATCAACTTCACGTTCTTTTAATTGGGCTATAGTAATTTCATTTCTTATTTCTTCTCTAAATTGATAAAAGTTAGTGCCATCTTTTTCTAATGTTTTTTTAAAGTCAGTTACATTCAGTTTATTTTTTTCAGCGATACGTTCTATAGTTTTGTCAACTTGAGCATCGCTAATCTTTAATCCAGTTTGCTGCGCTATTTGAATTTGTAGGCTATTTGAAATTAACCTTTCTATGACTTGTTTTCTTAAAATATTTTCAGAAGGGATGTCAATCTTCTGGCTTTTTAGATTAATAATGACTGAATTAATTTTGTCTTGTAATTCTTTCTCTGTAATAACATCTTGATCGACTATAGCAATAATCCTATCTAACTTTTTGATAGATGATTTTTCTTGTTGTCCATAACTATAGTTAAAATTAAGAAGGACTAAAAAGATGGCAATGAAATAAAATATTTTTTTTGGCATGAAATAATTAATCCATATTGGATTGGCGGTATTGGTCAGGAATTTGATTGACTGTTCTCACGCCAGGGATATTTCGATTGAGAATTACCCCGAGCTTATTAGGATCAGAGCCTACAGCGCCTAGTCCATTAAGTTCTAGTTGAAACATAATAGAAGAAACTGGGGCTGTCGCATTAATTGTTGCCAATCGATCAACAATTGTTCTCGCGACCCAGCACCCACCATTATATTCCACACCAGCGAGTAATTCAGCCGTTCGTGAATTTAGTAAATCGTAGTCAATTCTGCCTACAGCTGAATATCGATGGCCTAGCGGCCACTGACCTGCAACACCAAAGTCCTTAATTGATTGTGTCGTATCTAAAGTATTGTTGATGTAACGATACGATATATTAAATATTTTATTAGGCTCTGGGTTATATCTCGAACTTATTGTATCTCTCAAAAGTTTATTTGTTGATGGTGCATAATCCCACATAGCATCTACATTCCAATTATTATTAAGTCTAGAAGTGAGACCTAGAAAAATATCCGATGATTTTTGGCTAAGATTAGAAGCTTGCAGATAGGGCGATCCTAGAGGAGATAATTGATTACTTTGATTAACTTTGGACTGCGTTAAATAAAAACGTTCAGCAATTGTTGCTTTAATTAATTCTTTTCCATTATTTGAGAGTAATTTTGATGTAAGACCAGCAGATATTTGATTTGCATCATTAACTCTATCGTAACCATTAAACTGATTTTCACTAAATACTGTATTCATATTTAGATCTGTTAAGCCTGTGTCAAATAATGGCAACATACTCTGATCTCTATATGGAATATAGACATAATATAATCTTGGCTCCAAGGTATTGGTATAGCTGTTATTAAACAAATTTAAAGGCCGGTCAAAATACACTCCGCTATCAAGAGAGAAAATGGGAGTAATAATTTGTTTGCTAGATACTGAGGCGTTATCAAGTTGATAATCTCTAATATTCATAGAAAACTTAGGTTTAATAAAACCGTATGTTTCTTGCAAAGGTATTGAAATGCTAGGTGCTAAAATTGATCTCCCACCTTCAGCATATAAATGTGATTGATTATTTGCATCCAAATAATTTTTAAAGCTTTCGTCTCTTGAGAAGTATGTGTATTGAGATTTTAAATCTATTAAATAAAGGTCGTTTTCTAATTTAGCTGATAAATTAACTTGAGGAAGTCTTTGATATGGTGAGTCAGAATATACAGTTGATAAGGTTTGATATTTTTCAGCTAGCGCACTCACATTCCATGTAAATTTTGAACTATTATCGAGCAGAGACATTTGAGGGCTTATATAATTTACATTGACTCTTTGAGGAAGATTCACAGGGTTCGTGATTTGAACTAGTGATGCGTAGTCAGACATATATTGTTTATCGCCAACCCTCTGAATATTATATGAAGCACTTAATCCGTTACCAAAATTCTGTTGATGTTCTAAGTCAATATAAAATCTATTATCTTTTCCGTTAGCATTATCATGCGGTGCAATTTCAACATAATCTTTACCAGAAAAATTTGAGCTTAAATAACGATATTCCCCTTCAAATTGCGCACCTCTTTTTGCAGAGTAGTTTGAAGTAAGTGTTGCATCTTGGTTAGGGGAAATATTGAAATAATAAGGAATTGAACCCATAAATCCGCTCGTAGATGTTGAGCCAAAGTTAGGGGATAAGAAGCCCGATTTGCGTAATGCACTATCTAAAGGCATGCTAAAGTAAGGTGAATAGAAGATGGGAACGTTTTTAAATTCAACCACAGCGTTTTTGCCTTCAGCCTTGTTGATATTTTGCTCAATATTTAAGGTGCTCGCATTTATATACCAATCATTATTGCCAACTTCACAAGTTGTAATCTTAGTTGTTTCGAGTTTTTTTCTGTTCTCACCTTCAAAGAAGATTGTTTTTGCTTCGCCTCTATAAGTGTAAAGTCTTTGAGTTACTGGATGGCCAAATTGCATAACAGTGCGCTCAGTTTTGCCGCTTTTATCTTTAAATTCAAAAGTAGCATCGTTAATTTGACCTGTCTCATTATCTAATTTTAAATTAAGTTTAGACCCTGTTATTTTTGATTGGGGAGTATCAATTTTTGTATTGCTTAGAGTAGAAATCTTTCCGGAAATTTCATCGTACTCAATTAATTCACTAGAAATCGTTTTGTCGCCTTTTTTAATAAAGGCATTTCCGCGCGCCTTCATTTTTCTATCAAGGAGTGTCTCAAGGCTATCCCCCTCGATTTCAATTTGCCCTTGAGAAAATTCTGGAGATTGTTTTTCGCTTACAGAATCTTCAGCAGATGAAAGCTGAGGAAGCAGCAAAAGCATTAGCCATAACAGTGGGATTGTTTTTCTAAACATGGAATTTTGCTGAAGGAGCAAGTAGGGGTGCTATAGTTTTAATGTTGAATATTTCATAAACGTTAAAATCTCATATTTTAGCTATTTTATCAACTTAAATTTATTAATAATCAGTTAGTTATATAATTTACTTCATTAAGCTAACTGCCTTAAATCTAAAATTTTTTTTAAAAATTACTAGGTATTTTTTATAGTGACTCGCGAACTTCAAATAACTGAATGGTTAAATAATACACTTAAAAATCAAGAGTATACGATAAAACCTGCTTCATCAGACGCTAGTTTTCGGCGTTATTTCCGCATTGTATCGAATAATCAATCTTATATTTTGATGGACGCCCCTCCTGAAAAAGAAAATTCAAAACCCTTTATTGATATAGCAAATGTTCTTTTTAAAGCAGGATTAAATGTCCCTAGAATTCATGAGGTAGATCTTAGAAAAGGCTTATTATTATTGTCAGATTTAGGTAATAAAACTTATCTTGATGAGCTTAATCATCAAAATGCATCATTGCTCTATAGAGATGCCTATTTGGCGCTTATTAAAATTCAAAAAAATGCTGACACTCCATCGCTTAAGCTCTATGACGATTCATTATTAATGCAAGAACTTAGATTATTTCCTGATTGGTATCTGAAATTCCATAAATCTTATGAAATGAATGATTTGGAAAAAAATGTCCTTGGTTCAACCTTTGATTTGCTGATTAAAAATATTAAATCTCATGCCCAAGTTTTTGTGCATAGAGATTTTCACTCTAGAAATTTGATGTTTTGTGATGGTGATCAAGGTCAAAATCCTGGTATTTTAGACTTTCAAGATGCGGTCAAAGGATCTATTGTTTACGACCTTGTATCCTTATTTAAAGATGCTTACATTGTTTGGAATGAGGAAGAGATCATGGATTGGCTTATTCGATATTGGGAGCAAGCCAAACAAAACAACTTTAAAGTTCAAGATGATTTTGCTGAGTTCTATCGCGATTTTGAATGGATGGGCGTCCAAAGACATTTAAAAGTTTTAGGTATTTTTGCTCGCTTAAATTACAGAGACCATAAAGCAAATTATTTAAATGACTTGCCAGCTGTTGAAAATTACTTGAGAAGGGCTTGCGAGCGCTACAAGGATTTGCATCCCTTATTAAAATTGATAAATAAATTAGGTTCGACATAAACTTATGAAGGCCATGATTCTAGCAGCTGGAAAGGGAGAAAGGATGCGCCCCCTTACAGATCAAATTCCAAAACCACTTCTAGAGGTTGCAGGAAAGCCATTGATTGTTTGGCATTTAGAAAAATTAGCTCAAGCTAATTTTAAGGAAGTGATTATTAATCACGCTTATTTAGGCGAGATGATTGAGACTTTTATTGGCGATGGTTCAAAATGGAATCTTAAAATTACTTATTCCAGAGAAGGATCACCATTAGAGACAGCAGGCGGTATAAAAAAAGCACTACCTCTTATTGGCGACCAGCCATTTTTGGTTGTGAATGCAGATATATACACTGATTTTAATTATGCCACTATAAAAAATAGGAACTTAAATAACTTTAAAGGTCACTTAGTAATGGTCAAAAATCCAAAGCAACATCCTGATGGTGATTTTGTTTTAAAAAATAATCAAATTGAGCTGGAGGGGCAAGAAAGGCTGACTTTTTCAGGGATCGCTATTTATCAGCCGAAAATTTTTGAAGATATCAATATAGAGCTCGTTGCAAAATTAGCACCTATACTTAAAAAATTAATTGGTGCGAAATGTATTAGCGGAGAAGCATATCAAGGGCTTTGGTTTGATATAGGAACGCCAGAGAGATTAAATGAAGTTAATCTTTTTCTAAAAGAAGAATTGAAAAGTTAACCAAAAATGAATCATAAAAATTATCAAGAATTTAAAAAAAGAAGAAGCGCGTTAATCGAAAAGATTGGCGATGGTGTAGCAGTTATTTTCAATGCTCACGAAGCAATTAGAAATCGAGATAGTCACTATCCTTATCGCTCAGATAGTTATTTTCACTATTTTTCAGGGTTTACTGAGCCTCAATCAGTATTGCTTCTTCTAGGTGGAAAGTCTCCAAAGACGATACTATTTTGTCGCAATAAAAATTTAGAAATGGAAATATGGAATGGTTTTATATATGGCCCTAAGGAAGCAAAAGAAGTTTTCTTGTTTGACGAGGCTTACGATATAAATTTGTTGGATGATATTGCTTTGAAAGAAATTTCAGGGCACGAGAAAATATATTACCGAATAGGGCAAGACGCACTTAATGATCAAAAAATTAATGATTGGATTAAAGCATTACGAGATAAGGCTAGAGCTGGAGTCCAAGCTCCCCAGGCGATAGAAGACATCAGTCATATAGCTGATGAAATGAGACTTATAAAAAGTGATTTTGAAATTGATATAATGAAGCGGTCAGCAAAAATTGCATCTCTTGCTCATAATCGCGCAATGAAATTTGTAAAGCCTCAGATGTATGAATATGAACTTGAGGCTGAAATTTTGCATGAATTTATGAGTCATGGAATTCGCTCGCCAGCTTATCAGTCTATTGTTGCTGCCGGAAAGAATGCATGCACATTACATTACGTTGATAATAATTCTAAAATTCAAGATGGCGATCTAATTCTTATAGATGCTGGATGTGAATTAGAGAGTTATGCATCTGATATATCAAGAACATTTCCTGCAAATGGTAAATTTTCAAAAATACAAAAAGATTTTTACCAATTGGTATTAGAGGCTCAAAGTGCAGCGCTAAGTAAAATCTCATCTAATCATCATTGGAATGAGCCGCATGAAGCAGCATTATCAGTGTTGATTGAAGGATTCAAAGACTTTGGTTTATGCCAAGGAAGCCATCAAGAAATTTATGAAACGGGTGCTTATAAAGAATTTTATATGCATAGAACTGGCCATTGGTTAGGTCTTGATGTTCATGATGCAGGGGACTATAAAACGTTCGCGAAAGAATGGAAGCAATTTCAGCCAGGTATGACTTTAACGGTGGAGCCGGGATGCTACATTAGACCATCCGCGAATATTCCAAAAGAATTTTGGAATATTGGAATAAGAATTGAAGATGATGTATTAGTCACTCAAAATGGATATGAAGTGCTTACAAAAGACAGCCCAAAAACTATAGAGTCGATTGAAGCTCTGATGGCGAAATGAAAAATCCAAGGTATGTCATAGTAGGAGCCGGCCCAGTTGGACTAGTGTTTTCACTATTGCTTGCACAGCAAAATCAAGATTCACATCTTTTGGAATCAAGAAGAAAAAATGATTCACATTCGGATAAGCGTGCATTAGCTCTTTCTTATGGCACAAAACTCATTCTTGAAAATCTTGGTATTTGGGAGTCCTTAGAAAACAAAGTTAGTGAAATAAAAGATATTCATACAAGTCAAAAGAATAGTTTTGGACGTACTTTACTATCAGCTAGTCATTATAATTTGCCAGCTCTAGGCTATGTTATCTCTTATGGTAATTTATCAAAGGCGCTCGAAGAAGCAGTTAATCAATCTTCAAATATAAAAATCACTTATGAATTTGAAGTGTCAGCAATTAAAAATGAAAAAGACACATCAGTTTTATATGGAAGCAATGAAGACTTTCTCATTGAGGCGTCACTTTTAGTATTAGCTGATGGTGGAAAAAATACTACAGGGTTAATCAAAGGCCTCAAGAAAAAAGAAACCAGTTACAACCATACGGCACTTGTAACTAAAGTCACTTCTGAGATCCCCCCTAACAAAATTGCCTACGAAAGATTTACTTCCATGGGACCTATTGCACTTTTACCCAATGGACCCAAAGAATTTTCTCTGGTTTGGACTGGTAAAGATGGAGATATTCAGGAGTTAGCTAAAACACCAAAAAATTTATTTTTGGAAAAATTACATGAACATTTTGGAGACAGGGTCGGAAAGTTTCTTGATTCTGATAAATTTATTACATTCCCGCTCAAGAAAATTACCCTTGAAGACTTTCCAAAAACACGCATGGTTGTTATTGGGAATTCTGCACAAACAATGCACCCAGTTGCAGGGCAGGGGTTTAATACTGGTATTAGAGATGCTTATGAATTATCAAAATTAATAAACAAATCTGAGCCTTCTCAGGTAGGATCTGATAGGTTCATCAATCAATATTATGTGTTAAGAAAATCAGAAACAAAAAAGACACTGTTTTTTACAGATTCTTTAGTGAATATTTTTTCGAATGATTTAGTTGGCCTTTCTTTAACAAGGGGGATTAGCTTATCCCTTTTAGATAATTTCAAGCCCATTAAAAATTTTCTAATAGATAAAATGAGTTTCGGAAAATGAATGAAAAATCAAGTGATGTTTTGATTGTGGGCTCAGGTATCGTTGGCATGGCGACATTAGTGACCCTAGAAAAATATGCTATCAAGACAAGCCTGCTATCCCATCCAAAAAATATTAAAAAAAATTCACCTGATCCAAGATTTTATGCCATCACACCAGGCGTTAAAAAATGGCTGGAAAAAAATGGTATTTGTAATTTCTTATCTAAAGATTTAATGTCGCCTGTAAATAAAATTTTGGTCTATTCCAACAAAGAAAATACATCATTAAGTTTTGATGCATATGATGCTGGAGTAAGTGAGCTTGCTTTTATTATCAATCATGATGATATTGAAAAAGCTTTTATGAATCGAATAAGCAAAATTAGCTATGATGAAATTAAAATAGATGGCGCTGAATCATTAAATATTGAAATGGATCATGTCAATCTTATGAATGAGAAGGGTAAAAAATATCAATTTAAATTGATCATCGGGGCTGATGGACCTAATTCATGGGTTCGAAGCCAATCAGCTATTGAATTTAAAAACAAAACATTTAATCAAACAGCTCTAGTATTTAATATTAAAAGCTCTAAGGCTCATCAAGGATGCGCTTACCAAAAATTCATGCAAGATGGTATTTTGGCTTTTTTACCCATTCAAACACATGAATATTCTGTTGTTTTTTCTTTAAATGATAATATTTTAGATGAATATAAAAAATTAGATGATGCATCGTTCCTTATGAAGTTAAAAAAGGACTTAGGCGAAATGTTTGGCGATATTGATCTCCTGTCTAAGCGGCAATATTTTCCTTTGAGCATGAAAATTAATGAATCATTAATTTCAGAACGAGTTATTTTAATAGGAGATGCAGCACATCAAGTTCACCCTCTCGCAGGCCAAGGCTTAAATTTAGGCTTAAGAGACGTGATAGAGCTTGACGAATTGTTAAGCTCACATCAAAAATATCATCACGACCTTGGTTTAAAGCAATTCCTTAAAAAATACAATCGAAATAGAAAGACCGATATATTGTCTTTAAGTTATTTAACGAATCAGTTGAGCCATATTTTTTCTTCTCAAAGTCGTATTGTTGATTTTGTGGTTAATCTTGGACTTAACAAAATAAATCAAAACCATTTAATTAAAAAAATTCTTATAGAGAAAGCAGCTCACTAAATGACGACTTCAAAAAAAATTGCCTTATTCATTTTATTTTTCCCTTCATTTTTTTTAATGGCTGATGAAGCTAGCTTAAAAAAATTGATTGAAGCTTCATATCCTAAATATAAAATAGAAAGCATTAAAAAAACTTCCTATAGTGGGCTCTATGAAGTTTTTATGGGCGGTCAAATTATTTATACAGACGAGAAGTTTTCTTTTCTTATTGCAGAAGGCCATATCGTTGACCCTAAAACAAAAAAAGATTTAACAGGTGAGCGTCTTGAAGATCTAACTAAAGTTGATTTTTCATCCTTGCCTCTTAATTCCGCTATTAAAACAGTTAAAGGCGATGGTTCGAGAAAGTTAGTTGTTTTTGCAGACGTGGATTGCCCTTTTTGTAAACGTCTTGAACAAAATGAATTTACACATCTTAATAATGTGACAATTTATACATTTTTATTTCCTATCGAAAAGCTTCATCCAGATGCAAAAAATAAATCACAGTTGATTTGGTGTGCCAAGGATCGCTCAAAAGCTTGGACAGATTGGTCTCTTAATGATGTGCTTCCTTCAGGGAAGGTCTTATGTGAGCCACCTACAGAACAAATACTAGAATTAGGATCAAAATTAGGCATTTCATCAACGCCTACCTTGATTTTTTCGAATGGGAAGCGAATGTTAGGGGCTCAGCCTTACAAAGAGATAGAAAAAGCGCTTAATAACGATAAGACTTAACCCTTTTTAAAGTAACAAATATCTTGACATTTAGGGCTAAACCACGTAAAAAAGCTCCCAGGTGTTTGGTTTCGAGTTTTATTTAGCTAGCTTTAATTTATATTTAAGTAGTGCTTTAGTTCTTGATTCAAACTTTTGGGGGGCCTCCCTTGTTTAAAGTTAAGGATTTATGAAATGGCAACAGGTACAGTTAAGTGGTTTAATGATTCAAAAGGTTTTGGTTTTATTACTCCTGATGATGGCGGTGATGATTTATTTGCTCACTTCTCAGCAATCGTAGATACAGGATATAAAAGTCTTAAAGAAGGTCAAAGAGTAACTTTTGACGTTACAGACGGACCAAAAGGCAAGCAAGCTTCAAATATAAATAAAGCCTAGTTTCAAATTAAATAAATAAGCCCGCATAAGCGGGCTTTTTTTTTACATGTAACTTATGATGGCATCAGCAAAATCATCTGTAGATAATGGCGAGACATTATTTAATTGCGATGAGAAATCTTGAGTGACCTTTTGATCTACTAATGTTTTTCTGAATGCTGACAAGAGGGTGTCGGCAGCTTCAATCCAGCCGATATGCCTTAACATCATTTCAGCCGAAAGAATTAAAGAGCTAGGATTGGCAATTTTTTTGCCTGCAATGCTTGGTGCGGTTCCATGGGTAGCTTCAAAAATAACCGTTGAGTCTGATAAATTAGCGCCCGGAGCAATACCAATACCACCAACTTGAGCAGCTAATGCATCTGAAATATAGTCCCCGTTAAGGTTGAGAGTGGCTACGACATCATATTCGCTTGGGTGAAGTAGTATTTCTTGAAGAAAAGCGTCAGCAATGCAATCTTTGATGATAAGACCATTGGTACACATAAAACCTGATTTACCTTCAATAGGCTTGGCGCCAAATTCATCTTGAGCTAATTGATAACCCCATTCTTTAAATCCACCTTCAGTAAATTTCATAATATTGCCTTTGTGGACTAGCGTGACTGATCTTTTTTTATGCTCTATAGCATATTCAATCGCTTTTCTTATAAGCCTTTGGCTACCTTCTTTAGAAACAGGTTTAATGCCTATAGCGGTTGATTCTGGAAAGCGAATTTTATTTTTAATACCCAATTCTGAGATCATTTTTATAATTTTTTTTGATTCTTCTGAGAATGCTTGCCATTCAATCCCTGCATAAATATCTTCTGTATTTTCTCTAAAAATCACCATATTAGTTTTTTCAGGATTTTTTAA
>DAIOGA010000001.1:9346-26502 GCA_036745495.1 Candidatus Methylopumilus sp. | reverse complement strand
TATCTTCTGTATTTTCTCTAAAAATCACCATATTAGTTTTTTCAGGATTTTTTAAAGGACTTGGAACACCATTAAAATATTCAATCGGTCTTAAACAAACATATAAATCTAGCCCTTGTCTCATGGCCACATTAAGCGATCTGATGCCGCCACTGACAGGGGTTGTGAGTGGGCCTTTGATAGACACAACAAACTCTTTCATTGCCTCTAGAGTTTCTTGAGGAAGCCATGTATCTTTATCGTATATTTTTGTAGCTTTTTCTCCGGCAAATACTTCCATCCAAGCAATTTCTTTTTTCCCATCGTAAGCTTTAAGAACGGCTTGATTCACAACCTTTAACATCGCTGGAGTAATATCAACACCAATACCGTCACCTTCAATAAATGGGATAATAGGTCGATCTGGAACATTCAAACTTAGATTTGAATTGACAGTAATTTTTGATGCATTTTTTGGAAGATTAATTTTGCTAAGCATTCATACTCACTTTAAGTTTAATGAAAATATTATTCAATAAGCCTTATGGCGTCGTTTGCCAGTTTAGCAAACATGATAATCATGAGACGTTGAAAGACTTTATTCCAATACCTAGTGTTTATCCTGCGGGCAGGCTTGACACAGATAGTGAAGGTTTAATTATTCTAACTGATGATGGCTTATTTCAACATCAAATTAGCGACCCAAAATATAAAATGCAAAAAACTTATTGGGCTCAAGTTGAAGGCGCCCCAAAAGAGAGCGATTTAGATGAATTAAGGCGCGGTGTTGATTTGGGCGACTTTAAAACTTTACCTGCAGAAATAAAAATTATAAATCAGCCAAAAACTTTATGGGAAAGAACGCCTCCTATTAGAGAAAGAAAAACAATTCCGACGACTTGGCTAGAAATTAAAATATCGGAAGGTAAAAACCGTCAAGTAAGAAGAATGACAGGAAAAATTGGATACCCCACATTAAGATTAATTCGTTTTGCAATCGGAGCTTATACACTGGAAGGTCTGGATCTAGGTATATATAAAATTATCCATGAATAAAAAATTAGTTTTAATCATGAGGTTTTATGAAACTGAAGGCCCAGGCTATTTGGCTGATTTTTTAAGTCAAAATGCTATTCAGTATCAATTGATTAAAGTAGATCAGATGGAAAATATTCCTAGATCTATTTCTGAATATGCTGGTTTGGTGTTGATGGGAGGCCCCATGAGCGTGAATGACGATTTGCCATGGATCAAAGAAGTGGTTAAATTAATTCAAGAAGCCATACGCTCTGATATACCAGTTCTTGGACATTGCCTTGGGGGTCAATTAATCAGTAAAGCCCTTGGTGCAACTGTTAAAAAAAATTCTTGTAAGGAAATTGGATGGTTTGAAGTACAAGGCCTTAGCCAAACTTCTCAGCAAATAGAAGCTTCTAAAAAATGGTTTGGTGATTTATCAGAATTTGAAGTCTTTCATTGGCATGGCGAAACTTTTGAATTGCCACAAAACGCAATTCATCTTTTGACTAATAAAAATTGTCATCATCAGGCTTATAGCTATTTTGATACGCACATTGCATTTCAATGCCATATTGAAATGACACCTTCCATGGTAGAAAGTTGGACAAAGGCTGGGGCGGCTGAAATGGAAAGTGAAAAAAATAAAGAAGCGATTCAATCACCAGTAGCGATATTAGAAAATGTTTCTAACAAATGTGATCAATTGAATAAGTTAGCTTATCGAGTCTATAAACAATGGATTAAGGGCTTACGACTAAATTAATAAGTTAAAGGCTGCAATCGGGTTATGATAAAATTTATACATATTTTAAAAAAGCATATCTATGTCAGGTAATACTTTAGGCACTTTATTTACACTCACCTCTTTTGGTGAATCTCATGGCGCAGCTATAGGCGGAATCGTAGATGGCTGCCCGCCTGATTTGGATTTGTCGGAAGAAGATTTACAATTAGATTTAGATAGAAGAAAGCCTGGCACTTCTAAGCATGTTACTCAACGCAAAGAAGAAGATAAAGTCGAGATTTTGTCTGGGGTCTTTGAAGGTAAAACAACTGGTGCGCCTATTGGATTTATTATTCGTAATACAGATCAACGAAGCCAAGATTATTCAAAGATTAAAGATGTATTCCGTCCTGGACACGCAGATTACACATATGCCCATAAATACGGCATAAGAGATTATAGAGGTGGTGGCAGATCAAGCGCTAGAGAAACTGCTGTCAGAGTTGCTGCAGGTGCTATAGCTAAGAAATGGTTACTTAAAAAATATGGCATTAAAATCCGAGCTTATTTAAGCCAAATGGGTGCTATTCAAATCACATTTAAAAATTGGGAAGATGTAAATCAAAATCCATTTTTTTGTCCTAATCAAGCACAGGTTCCTGAATTAGAAAAGTATTTAGATAGCATTCGTGCAGAGAGAGATTCAGTGGGCGCTAAAATTACCGTAGTGGCAGATAATATGCCCGTAGGCTTAGGGGAGCCAGTTTTTGGTAGACTAGATGCTGAAATTGCTTATGCAATGATGAGTATTAATGCTGTTAAAGGCATTGATATTGGCGAAGGTTTTGGTTCTATTACACAAAAAGGTAGTGAGCATGGCGATGAATTAACCCCTCAAGGTTTTTTAACAAATCATGCAGGCGGTATTTTAGGTGGCATATCAACCGGACAATCTATTATTGCTCATGTAGCTTTTAAGCCAACTTCAAGCATCCCTCAAGATCGAAAATCAATTAACACTGAAGGCGAAGCTGTGCTTATGCAAACAACAGGCCGTCATGATCCTTGCGTTGCAATAAGGGCGACACCCATTGTTGAAGCTATGTTGGCTCTTGTGATTATGGATCAAGCATTAAGACATCGAGCTCAAAATGCCGATGTCGTTTCTCACATACCAAAAATTTAGTGAGTGCTACACATAATCTTCACTGGCGCTTATCGCGTTTTTATTTTTTCTATTACTTTTTTGTAGGTGCTTTTGTTCCTTACTGGGGCATTTATCTACAATCTCAAAACTTCTCACCTGCAAGCATTGGTATTCTTCTTTCTTTATTTCAAATAAGTCGTATTGTTGCACCTAATTTTTGGGGTTGGCTGGCTGATCACACAGGCCATCGCGTCAAATGGATTAAATTAACATCGCTTTTAGGGTTGATCGGATTCGTTGGTGTTTTTTGGGCAAAAGGATTTTTTTGGATATTTTTGATAATGTCAGCTTTGAGTTTATTTACGAGTTCAACTTTGCCTTTAGCAGAATCTTTAACTCTTGCACACTTAGCAACCACAGATGGACATTACAGCAGAATAAGATTATGGGGATCAATTGGATTTATTGCAGCATCTTTATTGTTGGGTTATTTAATTGATCTTCGAGGAATTAATATTTTGCTCTGGGCTTTATTAGTTGCTCAAGCCATTATATTTTATTTATCAAACACCATTCCTGAGACCCAGGAGATTCATCACGAAAAAAACGATTTATCTATTTGGAAGATTATCAAAACACCTTCTGTGGTAGCGCTTTTAATTGGCTGCACTTTGATGGTTTCAGCACATGGGGTACTTTACAATTTTTATTCAATTTATCTCAAAGAGCATGGTTACAGTGGCGGCACAATAGGCTGGCTTTGGGCAGTTGGCGTTATCTGTGAAATTTTGATTTTTATGATGATGCCAAAAATTTTACGTCGCTATTCACTTAAGGTAATTTTACTAATGAGTTTATTTCTAGGCGTCATTCGATTTATTCTGATCGGAGCTTCTCCTGACCATCTTTATTTATTGCTTATAGCACAAATGTTTCACGCTGCAACTTTTGGAAGTTTTCATGCGGCATCGATTGAAGTTATTGCCTATTATTTTAAAGGTCGCAATCAAGCAAGAGGACAGGCAATTTATAACAGTGTAGCTTATGGTATTGGGGGCACTGTTGGAGGGTTAGGAGGGGGTTATCTAATTCAATATCTTGGAGGCCAGATGGGTTTTACGGTTGCTGCCATATCTCCATTGATTGGTTTCCTTGTGATTTGGTTTGGATTAAAACTAGAGATTAAAGGAAATAAAATATTTGGCTAAAATAAATTAGCTAGATTTACCCTTCAATTAATGCGTAAGCAGAATGATTATGAATAGATTCAAAGTTTTCAGATTCCACTATGAAATGATCAATTCTTTTTTCTAATTTTAATTGAGCTGCAACATCTCTCACCATATCTTCAACAAATTTAGGATTATCATAAGCCTTTTCGGTTACAAACTTTTCATCAGGTCTTTTTAGGAGGCCATAAAGCTCACATGATGCTTGTTTTTCGATCAGCTCAATTAATTCTTCTATCCAAATAAATTTATTAATTTCAGCGGTGACTGTGACGTGAGATCTTTGATTGTGAGCGCCATAGTCTGAAATCTTTTTAGAGCAAGGACAAAGGCTTGTCACTGGCACAATCACTTTGATTGTATTCTTAAACGTTCCATCAACTATTTTTCCAATAAAACTTACGTCGTAATCCAAAAGGCTTTTTACCCCAGAAACAGGTGCAGTTTTATTAATGAAGTAGGGAAAAGTCATTTCGACATCACATGACTTAGCTTCAAGTCGCTTAATCATTTCTCTTAAGATATTTTCAAAGGATTCAACAGATATCTCTCGATCATTCATATTTAAGATTTCCACAAATCTAGACATATGAGTGCCTTTGAAATTATGTGGCAAATATACATACATATTGAATGTTGCAACGGTATGCTGTGCACCACCTGTTTTATCTTTCACAAGTACAGGATGCCTTATAGATTTAATGCCGACTTTATCAATATCCAAACTCCTGAGATCAGGCGAGTTCTGAACATCTTCAATCGGGCATGTATGATCGTGTGTCGTCATAATAAATATTTAAATATTAATACTTGAGTGTAACACTAGGTTAATTTTTTCTCAATTGATTTAGTGATAGAAGCGGCATCTAAACCATATTTTTTGCGAAGCTGTTCTTGGCTACCTTGCTCGACAAACTTATCAGGTAAGCCAAGGCGAAGTGTTTGACATTTCAAATCGTACTCACTTATAACCTCTAATACTGCGGATCCAGCACCACCCGATATTGCGTTTTCTTCTAATGTGACAAGTAGCTTATGTGAAGATGCCAAATCGCGAATTAATTTAATATCGAGAGGTTTTATAAATCTCATATTAACCACAGTAGCGTTAATTTTATGTGCGACCTTTAAAGCTTCCTCCAGCATATTGCCGAAAGCTAAGAGGGCAATTTTTTTACCTTTTTTAATGACTTCAGCTTTGCCAATCGGGATAGCTGTCATCTTAGATTTAATTATTGATCCTGGCCCTATGCCTCTGGGGTAGCGAACTACTGAAATACCCTTGAATTTAAATCCGGTAAAGAGCATTTGGCGACATTCATTTTCATTGCTTGGCGCCATAATTACTATATTTGGAATGCATCTTAAGAATGACAAATCAAAACTACCTGAATGTGTAGGCCCATCTTGTCCCACAATTCCTGCCCTGTCGATAGCAAATAACATGGGAATATTTTGTAAGGCAACATCGTGTATTAATTGATCATAAGCTCTTTGAAGAAAAGTTGAGTAAATAGCAATGACAGGTTTGTAATCTTCACAGGCAAGCCCTGCAGCAAAAGTTATCGCATGCTGTTCTGCAATACCTACATCAAAAAAACGATCTGGAAATTTTTCAGCAAATTTATTCAAGCCCGACCCATCCGACATAGCAGGAGTAATTGCGCAAAGTTTTTTATCAGCCATAGCCATATCGACAATCCAGTCGCCAAAGACATCAGTGTAAGTTGTCTTTTTTATTTTGGATGGTTGAGTGCCGTCATCTGGATTGAATTGACTTACGCCATGAAACTTATTGGGATCAATTTCTGCAGGCTCATAACCAAAACCTTTTTGGGTGGCTACATGAAGGAACTGGGGCCCTTGAAGTTCTTTAAGATTGCTGAGCGTATCAACTAATGCGTCAATATCATGACCATCAATAGGACCAATATAATTAAAGCCAAACTCTTCAAATAAAGTGCCTGGAATTACCATGCCTTTAACATGCTCTTCGGCACGCTTAGCAAATTCAAGCATAGGAGGAATAGCAGATAAAACTGCTTTACTTGAACGCTTAATACTTCCATAAAGATTTCCCGACATAAGTTTTGCTAGGTAATTATTAAGTGCCCCTACGTTTTTAGAGATCGACATATCATTGTCATTTAAAATAACCAAGATATTATTTTTTGAGTCGCCGGCATTATTAAGGCCTTCAAAAGCCATACCTGCTGTCATAGCTCCATCACCGATAATCGCAATTGCTTTGTGATTCAAGTTTTTCTTCTTGAGTGCTTCAGCCATACCTAAGGCGGCTGAAATCGAAGTGCTTGAATGGCCGGTACCAAAAATATCGTAATCACTTTCTGCTATTTTTGGAAAGCCTGAAATTCCAGACATGGCTCTTAAAGAGCTCATTTTCTTTTTTCTGCCAGTGAGAATTTTATGGGGGTAAGTTTGGTGTCCAACATCCCATATGAATTTATCTTGAGGGCAATCAAAAACATAATGAAGCGCTACGGTAAGCTCTATAACACCGAGATTCGATGAAAGATGCCCCCCTGTTTTTGAAACGCTTTTAATAATAAAAGTTCTTATCTCGTCACATAATGCAGCTAGTTCGCTACGATTAAGTTTTTTTAAATCTTTTGGCGAATTAATTTTATCGAGGAGATTCATATTAGTGTGATCGCGCCATCATTAATTCAGCCATGCTAGCTAAATAATATGCCTTATTTCCAAAAGGTTTGATTGCAGCTAAAGCTTCTTCATAATATGTCGCAGCCAATTCTTTTGATTTGGAAATGCCTAGCAAAGAGACAAAGGTAGATTTATTGTATTGCGCATCCTTGCCGGGTGTTTTACCTAAAGTGTCTTGACTTGCTTCTTTATCAAGAATGTCATCTTGAATTTGGAACATAAGTCCAATTGATTTTGAATAAGTATCTATTCCATCCAGAATGTTTTTGTCATAACTATTTGAAGCAAGCACTGCCATTAAACAAGCTGCATTAATAAGTGCGCCAGTTTTATATTGATGCATGATTTTAAGTTCGTCTAATGAAATTTTTTTATTGGTATGTTCAATATCCAATGCTTGGCCTTTTGCCATACCTTCAATACCAATAGCATTAGAGAAGGTGTGAATTATTTTTAATTGATTGTCTGGGTTAACCTGAAAATATGGTGAAGATAAACAGGAAAAAGCAATAGATTGCAAAGTATCCCCAACAAGCAATGCAGTGCTTTCACCAAATTTTTTATGGCACGATAACTTTCCTCGCCTTAAATCATCATTATCCATGCAAGGCATGTCATCATGCACTAAAGAATATGCATGTATAAATTCCACGGCACATATAATATTTTCAATCGCAATTGGAGAAGCCTCTATAGTTTCAGCAGTTGCAAGAATAAGTAGCGACCGCATTCTTTTTCCGCCATCGAGAACGCTATATCTTATAGCTTCATTTAATTGTGTTTCGTGACTGGCTTGAGGCAAATTTTTTTCAAGCAAGGACTCAATAAATGCTTGTTTTTGAGAGAGCCATTCATGAAAATTATTCATTAGCAGATTTAAATTGTTCGAGTGTATTTTCCGAGGAAAGTACTAAAACTTTTTGCTCAATCTCTTTTAGTGAGTCTTGGCATAATTTAAGAAGAAGCATGCCTTTTTCATAAGATTTTATAGAGTCTTCGAGCGCCATATCACCTTGCTCCATTTTTGACACAATAGATTCAAGTTCTTTAAGATTTGTTTCGAGTGAATTTTTATCCATAAAAATTATCTTTAGTTAAATAATTGATTCAAGAATATCGATAAATCATCAATTTCTTTTTCACAAACTTCATGTCCCATAGGATATTTTAAAAAACTTGCAGAATTAAATTTTTTTAATAGTTTTTTAAAAGAGCTATCCGCAATTTGTATATCTATAACATTATCATATAGACCATGAGCCATAAAGATTGGCATATTTGCTAATTTACCTTTTACAGAGTCAGTAAGCTTCTCTTTTAGAGGCAGGTAACCTGATAAAGCTGCAATACCGCCCAATTTTTTATGATATTTCAAGCCTAAATAAAAACTCATTGCTGCGCCTTGAGAAAACCCACCAATAATAATTTTTTCGGAAGGGATACCAAGTGAAATTTGCTCTTCAATAAGCTTCTGAATATTTGTACTTGATCTCTCCATCCCCAATTCATCCTCATCTTTTTCTAAGGATAAGTCATATAAATCATACCAAGCCCTCATTTCATAGCCTTGATTAATAGTCACCGGTTGATAAGGGGCATGGGGCAGAATAAATCGAATTTTATTAAATTGTGGTCTTGTGAAGATATCTTTGAAGTCAAATCCGTCAGCTCCTAAGCCATGAAGAAATATGACTGCGCCTATAGGTGGCTCAACGCTATCGAGAATAATTGGTTTCATAAATAAAAAAAGCAGAATTAAATTCTGCTTTTTTCTAGATAAGTTATGTTATTTTGCTTCAGCTAACTTCTTAAGTCCTGGAAGTCCTGCATCATAAATTTCAGTTACAGCTTTAATGGCTGTTTCATCATCTTGACCAGCTGGAATTGGAGGATTCAGTTTATAAACTCTATAGAAGCGACCTACCCATGTTACAGTCGATTCATTAGGATTAGAACCTTTTGCTACCACAATAAATGAATTGTAATCAGCTACCGGTATTGCACCTTCTACAATCTCATATTTTAACTTCATAGCTTCTTCATCGATGCCTTTAAGTCTCTCAATGACCTTGCCACCAGATTTTAATGTGAGCGTTCTTAAAGTATCCTCACCCTTTTTTTCTACTTTGCAATCGGTAACAAGAGGTTCCCATTTTTGAATGCTCCCAAAATCTTTAACGATTGCCCAAACTTTATCAGGTGACGCATTGACTGTAATTGATTTCTCAACTTTTTGAGGTGATGGACCATGCGCAAATACATTGAAGGATAAAAAAATAAGGAAAATACTAGTAATAATTTTTTTCATTTGAATTAAGACCTTTAGTGTTTAATTAACCTAATAATTATAAATTGTTTTTATGTATAACATTAATCAATTTTAATAAATTGACCAAAAGACCTACTTTGTTTACCCGTTTTAATCTCATAGAGATACTCTTGCTTTGCTAAGTCTATGACTGAAATAGAGTCGCTTCTCCAATTTGACGTTATGAGTAGATTATCTTTATCATCAATATCAATGCCTTCTGGATTTCCACCCACTTTAATCTTTCGGATTTCTTTGCCTATCTTAAGGTCAACAACGCTAACATTGTCATCTTGAGTATTTGTAACAAAGGCAAATTGATTGTTCATATCGGATACTACGCCATAAGGGTGATCGCCAACTTTAATAGTTTCTGTCGCAAATGACTGGGTATTTATAATAGATATCGAATCATCTAAAACATTAACAACAAAAAGTAAGTCTTTTTTAACAAATACACCATACGGGTGGTTGCCTACTTTAATTTTCTTAACAAGACTTAAATCTGATTGACTGTATATTTCAACCGTATTTTCGTCGCGATTGGAAATAAAAAGATATTTTCCTTTTGTGTCACATATCATCCCAGACGGAGATTTCCCAACCGCGACTCTATTAATCACCGTTAATGATTTTGTTTCGATCGTAAAAATTTCACTATTGAACCAATCGCTGACATAGATATACTCTTCGTTAGTTGATTTAGTAATGCCAACTGGCGTTCCATTCACTTTGATTGTCTTAATAATCTCATTGCGTTGAAGATCTAAAACAGTTACAGAGCTGTCATTAGCATTTGAAATAAAGGCATAGGATTGTTTTAAAGCAATAGCAATACCCACAGGACCTTTACCTACAGAAATTTCTTGCTTAACTTTTTTCTTTTTAATATCAACAACGCTGACTGTATTGGAGCCTTGATTTGTAATGTACGCTATCGGCGCACTGGAGCATGCACTAAAAAATATAAAGAAAATAAGTAAAATAAAGTTTTTAAAAGTCATATTTTTTCCATTTTTTCTTAATAGATTCTAGCTTTAATTCTGGCTTTTATTTAAACTAAATCAATAAAAAAATTGATGCAATTCTTAAGGTGTTTCTATGATTGATAAAGATGGCTATCGGCCAAATGTCGGCATTGTGATTTGTAATGCTGAGAATCAGGTTTTTTGGGCGAAGCGCACACAAGAGCATGCATGGCAATTCCCTCAAGGTGGCATTCAAAAAGGTGAAGCGCCTGAAGAGGCTATGTATCGAGAACTTATGGAAGAAGTGGGATTAAAGCCACATCATGTAGAAATACTTGGTCGAACAAAAGACTGGTTAAAATATGAGGTGCCGTCACAATGGCTTCGAAGAGATTTTAGAGGCACTTATAAAGGTCAAAAACAAATATGGTATTTATTAAGAATGAAGGGCCAAGATACCGATATTTTTTTAAGAAATACTAAGAAGCCTGAATTTGATGCATGGCGATGGCATGATTACTGGATGCCTCTTAATGAAGTAATTGAATTTAAGAGAGATGTGTATAAATTGGCGTTAAACGAACTTCGTGTATTTATAGATAATTAATTTATTTTTTTAATTCAGCAATAATTGTTTCGCCGTTAAAAACTTTTTCGCCTAAAGTAACTTTTATCTTTGAGTTGATAGGTAGATATAAGTCTACGCGTGAACCAAATCTTATAAAACCATATCTTTCGCCAGCTTCGAGAACATCACCCTTATTAACGTAGCATAAAATTCTTCTCGCAATTAAGCCTGCAATTTGAACGCAAGTAATATCAAAGCCCTCCTTGGTTTTAAGGTGAAGTGCACACCTTTCGTTCTCTAATGAAGCTTTTGATAAAGCCGCATTCAGAAATTTTCCAGGAAAATACCATTTATTAATAATGACTGATTTGATTGGACTTTTATTTGAGTGAACATTGAAGACATTCATAAAGACGCTGACTTTAATTGCGCGTCTATTGAGATACTCATCTTTACATTTTTCAATGACAATTACTTTGCCATCAGCTGCCGATACCACCATATTTTTCTTAGAGGGCGTATTTCTTTTCGGATCTCTAAAAAATTGCAGAATAAATAATGAGACGATCCAAAGAGGAATTGACCACAGAGTGCATATATTAAATACGAACGCTGATATAACAACGGATGCTATTAAGAATGGCCAGCCTTCTTTTGCAATGATAGGGTAAGTTTTTTTTGCCATGAAGCTAGTTTTTACTTTGATCTACAAGCTTATTTTTAGCAATCCAAGGCATCATTGATCTTAATTGTGAGCCAACTTTTTCAATAGGATGTTCAGCATTAAGTCTTCTTCTCGCCGTCATTTCTGGATAATTTGTTTTTCCTTCAAGAATGAAACGTTTTGCATATTCACCATTTTGAATATTTTTCAAAGCTTCTTTCATTGCTAATTTGGCTTCATTACCAATTACTCTTGGGCCAGTAACATATTCACCATATTCAGCATTGTTTGAGATGGAATAGTTCATGTTAGCAATTCCACCTTCATACATTAAATCTACAATCAGTTTAAGTTCATGTAAGCATTCGAAATAAGCCATCTCTGGTGCGTAACCTGCTTCAGTTAAGGTTTCAAAACCTGCTTTAACAAGCTCAACTGCACCGCCGCATAAAACAGCTTGTTCACCAAATAAGTCAGTTTCAGTTTCTTCACGGAAATCAGTTTCAATTACACCACCTTTGGTGCCACCATTTGCTGCAGCGTATGAAAGAGCAATTTCTTTAGCTTTGCCAGATTTGTTTTGATAAATCGCAATTAATGTAGGAACGCCACCACCTTTAAGATACTCTGAGCGAACTGTGTGACCAGGACCTTTTGGAGCAATCATGATGACATCAAGATCATCTCTTGGAATAATTTGGTTGTAGTGGATATTAAATCCGTGTGCGAAAGCTAACACTGCATTTTTTTTCAAGAATGGTGCAACTTCTTGATGAAAAATTTGAGGCATTGTTTCGTCGGGTATTAAAAGCATAACGACATCAGCAGTTTTAACGGCTTCATTAATTTCTAAAACGTTATGTCCAGCACTTTTGGCTTTTTCCCATGATGCGCCACCTTTTCTGAGAGCAACGGTGACGTTGACGCCTGATTCTTTGAGATTAGCTGCGTGAGCATGGCCCTGTGAGCCATAACCAACAATAGCAACATTCAATTTTTTAATTAAATTTAAATCAGCATCTTTATCGTAGTAGACCTTCATAATAACCTTTCAGTTTTAATTTATACCTTTAAAATTCTATCACCGCGTCCAATACCTGACGCACCAGTTCTTACTGTTTCTAAAATAGCTGCTTTATCAATACTTTCAATGTAAGCGTCTAATTTGCTAGATGATCCTGTTATCTCGATGGTAAAAGAGCTATCAGAAACATCAATAATTCGGCCCCTGAAAATATCACACATTCTTTTCATCTCATCTCGATATTGAGCATTCGCTTTTACTTTAACGATCATTAATTCTCGCTCAATAAATCGACCATCGTTAAGATCTAATACTTTTACAACATCAATTAATTTATTTAGCTGCTTAATGATTTGTTCAATAATCTCATCTGAACCGGAAGTTACAATTGTCATTCTCGATAGCGTTGAGTCTTCAGTAGGCGCTACAGTCAAAGATTCAATATTGTAGCCCCTCGCAGAGAATAGACCTGACACTCTTGATAAGGCGCCAGATTCATTTTCCATTAAAAGAGAAATAATATGCCTCATTTATAAATCCTCAGCCGTAATCATTTCTGACAAGCCTTTTCCATTAGGAACCATTGGGAAAACATTTTCTTTTTGATCTGTAATAAAGTCCATAAAGACTAAGCGCTCTTTAAGTTTGTTACTGAATGCTTCCTTAAGGGCGGGTTCAACATCGCTAGGTTTTTCGATCTTCATTCCAATGTGACCATAAGACTCAGCTAGTTTTACAAAATCAGGTAATGCCTCCATGTATGACTCTGCATAACGATTTCCATAAAAGAATTCTTGCCATTGTCTTACCATCCCCATGTAACGATTATTAAGATTGATAATCTTTATAGGCAAATGGAATTGTTTACATGTAGATAGCTCTTGGATACACATTTGTATGGAAGCCTCGCCTGTAACGCAAGCAACTTTTGCTTCAGGGTGAGCCAATTGAGTACCCATTGCGTAAGGTAAACCAACACCCATTGTTCCAAGTCCGCCAGAATTAATCCATCTTCTAGGTTTATCAAATGGATAGTATTGTGCTGCCCACATTTGATGTTGACCTACATCAGAAGTGATAAAGGCATCACCTTTTGTGACTTTGTGTAATGTTTGAATAACAAATTGAGGCTTGATAAGTTTTTTGTCGTTTTTAAAACTTAAACAATTCATTGATCTCCATTGGTCTATGTCTTTAAACCAACGCTTAAGAGATGGGTTTTGTTTCGTTTTTTCTTTAGATAAGAGATCGTTGAGTTCAGTAAGCACTGAAATAACATCACCTACGATAGGTATATCAATCTTTACTCTTTTAGAAATAGATGATGGATCAATATCAATATGAATGATTGTTTTTGGTTTTGATAGAAAGTGTTCTGGATTGCCAATCACTCTATCGTCAAAGCGCGCGCCAACAGCTAACAATACGTCACATTCTTGCATTGCCATGTTAGCTTCGTAAGTTCCATGCATGCCCAACATGCCGAGGAATTGTTTATCGCTTGCTGGAAAGCCACCTAAACCCATAAGTGTGCTTGTGATGGGAGATCCAATTGTGCGAACAAATTTGGTTAATTGTGAAGCAGCGTCTCCTAATACAACACCACCACCTGAATAGATCATCGGTCTTTTAGCATTCAAAAGAAGCGATAGCGCTTTCTTAATTTGACCGCTATGACCTTTAACAATAGGGTTATAAGACCTTAAATGAACTGATTTTGGATAGCTAAATTCGTACTTTTCAGCAGTGATATCTTTTGGTATATCAACCAGAACAGGCCCGGGTCTGCCGCTTGATGCAACATAAAATGCTTTTTTCATTGTTGATGCAATATCTTTAATGTCTTTAACTAAGAAATTATGTTTCACACAAGGGCGGGTAATCCCAACCGTGTCACATTCTTGGAAGGCGTCTTGACCTATAGCGTAAGTGGGCACTTGGCCACTTATGATTACCATAGGAATGGAATCCATATAAGCTGTGGCAATGCCTGTGACCGCATTAGTAGCTCCAGGACCTGATGTTACAAGTGCAACCCCCACTTTTCCAGTAGATCTAGAGTAAGCATCAGCTGCATGAACCGCAGCTTGTTCGTGACGAACCAAGACATGCTTAAATTTATTTTGCTGAAAAACAGCATCATAAATATTAAGGACAGCGCCACCAGGATAACCAAAAACGAATTTGACTTTTTCCTCGTGAAGGCAACGAATAACAATTTCTGCGCCAGAAATATGGTTTGAGCTCATAGAATTCTTGATTGTAATTAATGAGATAGCTATAAACCCTCAACCTTAACGCTTTAAGCGTGTTTGGTCAAGTTTAGAGACTTTTAAAAGTTTCAATTTTCATAGACAAATCAATTGCTTTGATATTTTTTGTGAGTGAGCCTAGAGAAATTCTATTTACACCAGTGAGTGCAATTTTTTTGACATTTTTTAATGTAATGTTTCCTGACGCTTCAAGAATCGCTCTTTTTTTATTAAGAAGGACAGCTTTTTTAAGACTTTTAATACTAAAGTTATCTAGCAGTATATTTTTAAAGCCTATTTCTATGACTTTTTCAAGCTGATCAAGGCTTTCAACTTCAATTTGTACGTCTTTATTTTTTGCATATTTCAAAGAAAGCGATAGTAAATCATCTATTATTTTTGAGGATTTAATATGGTTTTCTTTAATAAGAATTTGATCAAAGAGCCCCATGCGTTGATTATTGCCACCCCCAATAGTGACAGCATATTTTTGCGCAATTCTCAACCCCGGGATTGTTTTGCGTGTATCAAATATTTTTGCATGGGTATTTGCAATAGCTTTGACATATTGATGAGTAGTCGTCGATGTTGCGGACAATGTTTGTAGAAAATTAAGTGCAACCCTTTCGCCACTTAAAATAGGCCTTGTTTTGCCATAAATCTCACAAAGTCTTTGATTTTTTTTCACAATCTCACCTTCTTTAATAAACCATTTTATTTTGATCTTTGGGTCTAGCATTAAGAAAGTGGCATTAAACCAAGGAATTCCAGAAATTAAAGCTGATTCTTTGGATTTAACATATGCTTTTGCAGAAGATTTTTCTTCAATGAGTTGAGCAGATAAATCCATATTGCCCATATCTTCTTGAAGTGCCATTTTGATATTTTTTTGAATGGCTTCAGTTAAAATTTTTTTATTTATTTTTGATCTTTGCATAATGTAGAAGCTTATCAAATTATAATAAATTTAGTTTTTTTAAATCGAGAAATACATGAAGCTTTTTTATTCAAACAATAGTCCATACGCTAGAAAGATTAGAATTCTCATTGATGAGAAAAAAGTATCAGTCACCTTAGAGAAAGTTGTGCTTGCAGACAAAAATTGCACTATTCATGAATATAACCCTTTGGCTAAAGTGCCTACATTAATTGCAAACGATATATCTATATTTGATTCACCTGTGATAGCTGAATATGTAGACCAAAAGAGTGGTCTGCCTTATTTAATACCTAGCGATTTTGATAAAAAAATATTAGTCAAAAGATGGGAGGCTATATCGGATGGATTATGTGACGCTGCAGTAGCGATTATGCTGGAAAAACGTAAACCTCTTTCACAACAAAATGCTGATCTTTTTGAAAAGCAAATGAGAAAAATAAAATTAAGTCTTGAATGGCTTAATCGTGAAATGGAAGGTAAGGAATATTATCTGGACAATAAATTTTCGTACGCTGATATAGCGGCCGGATGTGCTTTGGGATATGTTAAATTGAGATACCCTGAAATTGACTTTGAAAACGAATATTTAAGTTTATATCGTTTATATGAATTACTTATGCAAAGATCATCTTTTCAGACAACGGCACCTGAGCCTTATCTATAGCGCTTTCAATAATAGCCCCACCTAAGCAAACATTGCTCTCATAGACTACTACTGATTGTCCAGGTGTAATGGCCCATTGTTTTTGCCCAAAAAATATCTCTATAGAGTCATCTGTTATTGTATCGATTTCACAAGGTGCATCGGGTTGGCGGTATCTCGTCTTAGCACCGTATACCCAATGTTTTTTTGGTAAAGCTCCATGTATCCAATGAGTTTTCTTTGCAGTTAATCCATCTTTAAGTAAAAGAGGGTGCTCATGGCCTTGCGCAACAATAAGCGTGTTTTCTTGGATATTTTTTTCAGCAACAAACCAAGGCGCTCCATTGCTTGTTTTAGAGCCACCAATTCCTAATCCTTGTCTTTGGCCAAGGGTGTAAAACATAAGACCTATGTGTTCACCAATTATTTTCCCATACTCATCTTTTATGGGACCCGGTGAATTTTCTATATATTTATTTAAAAATTCAGTAAAAGGTCTTTCACCAATGAAACATATACCTGTTGAGTCTTTTTTGTCGCTATTATGAAGACCTTCTTTTTTTGCAATTTCTCTTACATCTTTTTTAAGAAGGTTCCCTAGCGGAAATATAGATTTTGAGAGCTGGTGTTGATTGAGCCGATATAAAAAATAACTTTGATCTTTAGTTGAGTCATCGGCTTTAAGAAGACTATATAAGCCATCAGTTTCTTTAATTTGTGCGTAATGACCGGTTGCAATTTTGTCGGCTCCCATTGAAATTGCATGATTTAAAAATGCATTAAATTTAATTTCTGAATTACATAATATATCTGGATTCGGTGTTCTTCCGCTTTTAATCTCATTAATAAATTCAGAAAAAACTTTTTCTTTATATTCTTTGCTGAAATTTACTACTTCAATATCAATACCAATTTTATCGGCAACAGATACTGCATCTACAAGATCTTGTTTACTTGAGCAATACTCGTCATCGTCGTCATCTTCCCAATTTTTCATGAAAAGTCCAA
>DAIOGA010000001.1:7420-9246 GCA_036745495.1 Candidatus Methylopumilus sp. | reverse complement strand
CTTGAGCAATACTCGTCATCGTCGTCATCTTCCCAATTTTTCATGAAAAGTCCAACGACTTTATACCCTTGATTCTTTAAAAGCAAAGCAGTTACGGAAGAATCAACGCCACCAGATAAACCTACAATGACTGTATTATTTTTCATTTAATTAATTAAATTCTGAGCCAAGTTTTTTCGATCTTTCATAAGCAGCTCGTGTTGCTTTTAAAAGCGCTTCATTTAATTTATTTGACTCAAGTTGTTTTAATCCTTCTTCTGTCGTGCCGCCTTTTGAAGCTACCGATACAATTAAATTTTGAAGGTTATTTAGCTGGTCTTTTGCTAAAAGAGATGAGCCAAGCATAGTTTTGCTACATAATTTTTCAGCTTCATTTTTTGATAAGCCTAATTCGATAGCTGCTTCAATGAATGCATTGAGGAAATAAAATACATAAGCAGGACCGCTTCCTGAAATGGCTGTAACTGCATCCAGTTTAGATTCATCATCTAGCCATATAAAATCTCCAATAGCACCTGCAATTTCTTCTATGGCCATTTTATTTTTTTGATCTAAAGTTTCTTGAGTAAAAAGAGCTGTAATCCCAAGTTGAATTTGAGCGCACATGTTAGGCATAGAGCGAACAATGTTTTTATGTCCATTCGTCCATTTTTCAATAGACTTTATTTGAATGCCCGCGGCAATTGATAAAATCATTTGTTTTGAAATTTCATGAGATATTGATTTGAGAAGAGATTCAGTTTGCTGAGGTTTAACGGCAAGCACAATAATTTCATCTTTATCTATTTTTTTAAATTCTGCGTCTGATGAAATATTAAATTTGGTTTTAAGATCTAGTCTCTTTTTGCTATCAGATTCAATCACTCGAATAAGCGCAGGGGAGTAGTTTTTATTTAATAGGCCACTAATCATAGCTGTTGCCATATTGCCACCACCTAAAAAGCAAATATTCAATTATCGTCCCCTTGAGTTTTTATGGCTCGCGCTCCAAAAATAGCGGTTCCAATTCTAACAAGATTTGAGCCATATTCAATTGCTAGCTTAAAGTCACTCGACATCCCCATAGATAAGGTATCAATGGTATCAATTTCATTCTTGAGTTCGCTATAAAGTATGTGCATAGCCTTAAATTCATCAATAATTTGTTTGATATCTTCTGTGTTGGAGGGTATAGACATAATACCTCTTAGTTTAAGATTAGGAAGTTCATTGAGTGCTTGAATGAGTCCTATTAGTTGTGTTTTTGCATCTTTAATTGGGATGCCACTTTTAGTTTCTTCCCCGCTCGTATTGATTTGGATGCAAATATTTAAAGGCGGGATATTTAAAGGTCTATTATCGTTAAGTAATTTCATGACTTTTAGTCTGTCAACGCTATGTACCCAATTAAAATTTTCTGCAATAAGTTTGCATTTATTGCTTTGAATGGGACCCAAAAAATGCCATTGAATTGGAAATTTTTCTAGCTGCTTTTTTTTGTCGAGCGCTTCTTGAAGGTAATTTTCCCCAAAATTTAAAATGCCAACATCAAAAGCCTCAATTATTTTATTAAAGTTCTGGCCTTTGCTCACAGCTACTAAAGTAACTTTTTCATGAGAAGCATTGATAGCAGAAGCTTCTTGAATATCGTTATGAATTTGAGAAATATTTTGGGAGATAGTGGACATTAGTTAAATAAAAAAACCAAGCAAAATTGAAGTTTGCTTGGTTTTAGTATGTTTAGCAACAAAGAACTTGCTAATAAAAAACGGGACTTAAAGTCCCGTTATATTTATTTCTTAGCTGCTGGTTTTCTTTTAGCTGCTGGTTTTCTAGCTGCTGGTTTT
>DAIOGA010000001.1:0-7320 GCA_036745495.1 Candidatus Methylopumilus sp. | reverse complement strand
GGAGGCTTTAAAAAACAATTTGTGTTAAAGAAGCCAATATCATTGTCTGTAAGAAAAATTTGGTGGATAGAAACGTCGCAAGTTACATTGACACCATTTTTTTTGGCTATTTTTATTAAATTTAATCCTTCAGCTGTTGATATTTTATTTAAATGAACTTTGGTTTTAGTTAAGTCCGCTATTTCCAATATTTTATTAATAGCAGTGGTTTCACTAATGCTTTGAATGCCTTTTAATCCAAGTCGAGTCGAAATTTCGCCTGCATTTATAATGCCTTTTTCTGATAAATAGGCATCTTCAGCCCTTAAAAATGCTTTGAAATTAAATGTTGAGAGATATTGAAATGATCTATAAAGAACCTCTGTATCTTGGATAGGTTTTTCTGCTTGAGAAAATCCAATACAACCTGATTCATATAAATCATTTATTTCAGTTAATAATTTTCCATTTAATTTTTGAGTGAGCGCACCAAGAGGGTACACATTGCCTAATTTGAGCGCTTCAGATTTGTTCTTTAGCATTTTTACAAGGCCGGGCTCATCTAGAATAGGCGTGGTATCTGGAGGGCATACCATACCAGTAATCCCACCAGCGTTTGCCGCTTTCATTTCACTTTCTAATGTCGATTTGTATTGATTGCCAGGCTCTCTTAAATTTAATTGAAGGTCTACGATGCCTGGGATAACTATTTTTTTTGAGGCATCAATAATCTGTGTTGCTTTTTTTGGATCTATATTTTTATTTAATTCTGAAATTTTTCCATCTGCGATCAAGACATCTAAATTTGCATCAATATTATTTTTTGGGTCAATTACCCGACCATTTTTAATTAAAATACTCATGAGTGTTGTCCTGCTAAAATTGCCATCACAGCCATTCTCACCGCAATTCCAAAAGTAACCTGGGGAAGGATAACGGATTGCTCGCTATCCGCAACCGCTGAGTCTATTTCTACGCCTCTATTCATTGGGCCTGGGTGCATAACTATTGCATCTTTTTTTGCTAAGTCTAGTCGTGTTTGATTTAATCCATAAGTTTTAAAATATTCTTCTTGGGAAGGAAGCATGACACCATCCATTCTCTCATTTTGAATCCTTAACATCATAATGACATCTACATCTTTAAGCCCTTTATCAATATCATGAAATACATGCACACCTAATTTCTCAATTTCTGAAGGAAGTAATGTTTTGGGAGCAATTACTCTAATTTCAGGAACGCCAAGTATATTTAATGCGTGAATGTTGGATCGAGCAACTCTAGAATGCAAAATGTCTCCCACAATGGCCACTTTTAACTTATTAAAGTTAGTTTTATATTTTCTGATAGTAAAAGCATCTAGCAATCCCTGGGTGGGATGGGAGTGATTTCCATCACCCGCATTAATAATATGGATATTCGGCTTTACATGTGACGCAATAAAATGAGCGGCGCCCGATGATGAATGTCTTACAACAAAAATATCTGCATTCATGGCAATTAAATTATTGATCGTGTCTAAAATGGTTTCGCCTTTAGATTGAGACGAGGTGGCTACATTTAAATTAATGACATCAGCAGAAAGTCTTTTGGCGGCAATTTCAAAAGTAGTTCTTGTTCTTGTGCTGTTTTCAAAGAAAACATTACATACCGTTTTTCCTCTTAATATAGGCACTTTTTTAACATCTCTCTCACCTATCTTTAAAAATGACTCTGCCGTATCCAATATTTGAATAATTTTTTCTTTAGATAAACCCTCAATAGATAGAAGATGGTTTAAGTTGCCTTTGCTATTCAGCTGAGGATTAAACATGACACTCCTTTAGCTGAAAGATGAATTTTTTATTTTCATCTAATCCAAGCTCTAAATGTTGATTTTTATTTAGACTAATTTTTTCAATATAAATCTGAGGGGCAATAGGAAGCTCTTGCTCATTACGATCGACTAAAACAGCTAATGTAATTTTTGCAGGTCTTCCATAGTCAAAAATTTCATTCATAGCAGCGCGAACAGTTCTTCCCGTAGAAAATACATCGTCAATAAGAATAATATGCTTATCATTAATTTCTGTATCAATTTGTGAGGGCTTATTTTTAACTTTTAAGCCGCGACTTGAAAAGTCATCCCTATAGAACGATGTGTCAATTGAACCTGTTGCGACAGTATTTTTTAAACTAGGCAAAATTTTTTGAAGAATAAGTTCTCCGCCGCGCTGAACGCCAATGAGAACAGTCTTGTCATCAATTATTTCATTGATTTTATTTGTTAAGGTTTCTACGAGTTTTTCTGCGTTAGGTAGGGTCATTTTTTAAGTTAAATTTGATCAAGATAAGATTGTAAAATAATTTTTGCAGCTATTTGATCAATTAAAAGTTTCTTTTTCTTTAAATCAATTTTTTGATCTTTAATTTCATGGCTAGCTTCAATCGAAGTGTAGCGTTCATCAATAAGATGAGTAGGTAATGAATATTTTTGTTCTAGCTGTTTAGCGAATTTTTTAGATAGATTTGTGACTTTATGTTCAGAGCCATCTACATTAAATGGAATGCCAACAACGATAGAGATGGGTTGCCATTCTTCTATAATTTTTTGTATTGCTTCAAATTTTTGATTATTCGATGAGGAGTCGATGGTGATTAAAGCTTGAGCTGTCTTGGATATATTGTTCCCAACCGCAACGCCTATGCGCTTTTGTCCAAAATCAAACCCTATGACATTCCCTTCTTTTTGTTTGCCAGATTGATAATGATTTTCCTTAATTAACATGGCAAATTTTTTTGCTTAGTTTTAAATTTAGGCTAATGGAGGGGGTTTTTTTCGAAAAAAAAACTGACGTGAAGTCAGTTTGACAGTGCGCTTTAAAATTATTTTTTCTATAATTTTTCAATGTCATTATTTTAGCATAATTTATTAATGGCACATATTAATTTTCTATGTAACCTGTAATTTCAAGGCCAAAACCAATCATGCTTGGCATTTTTCTTGGGGTAGATAGTAGTTTCATTTTTTTAACCCCTAAATCCACTAATATCTGAGAGCCAATCCCGTAATTTCTTAAATCGTTATTACTTTTTAATGGCACAGTATTGTCTGTTTTCAAGATGCCCAAAAGATCATTTGTGTTTGTATTGTGATTGATAAAAATTAGGACGCCACCATCTTCACTTATTTTTTTAATAGCCTTTAATGCATTCCATGAATGTTTTTTATCTTCCATATCCAAAAGGTCTATGACTGACAAAGGCTCATGAACTCTTACAATAGTTTCCTTATCTTTTTGAATTTCACCTTTTACAAGGGCAATGTGACTTTCTTCTAAAATCTTATCTTTATATAAGATTAATTTCATTTCACCATAAGGCGTTAAGATATTTTTTTCGATTAATTTTTCAATTAATTTCTCATTCTTTCTTCGATATTCAATAAGATCTGCAATTGTTCCAATCTTAATATTGTGCTGCTCAGAAAATTTAATTAAATCTGGAAGTCTTGCCATATTTCCATCTTCATTAAGAATTTCACATATTACCGATGCTGATTCTAAGCCCGCAAGTTGAGCAAGATCACAACCTGCTTCGGTATGTCCAGCTCTCACAAGCACACCACCTTTTTTAGATATCAATGGGAATATATGGCCTGGCCTTACAATGCTTTTTGAAGTAGCTTTTTTATGTATAGCAGCCTTGATTGTAGTGGCTCTATCATTGGCTGAGATCCCCGTGGTGACTCCCTCAGCTGCCTCAATAGATACCGTAAAATTAGTCCCTAAGCGAGTTTCGTTTTCTTGGACCATTAACGGTAATTCCAGCATCTTGCACTTTTCTTCAGTTAGCGTGAGACAAATAAGGCCGCGTCCGAATTTAGACATAAAGTTAATATGGTCTGAATTAGCAAACTCTGCAGCAAGAACGAGATCGCCTTCATTCTCTCTGTTTTCCTCATCCACAAGGATAACCATTTTGCCTTGTTTAATATCTTCAATAATTTCAACTATCGGACGGATCATTTATTCTTTATTTTCTTTTAAGTATGTTTTCGAGATATCTTGCAATTAAATCTATTTCCAGATTAATTTCACTTCCCTTGGTTAGATTTCCCAAGTTTGTTTCTTTTAAAGTAAAAGGAATAATATTTACTTTAAATTTATCGTTCTTAATTGAATTTACCGTAAGGCTGACTCCATTGATCGCAATGGATCCTTTTTCAGCGATAAATTTAAGTAGGCTTTTAGGGGGCTTTATTTCAAGAATCCAACATTGGCTGGTGGTTTTAACGCTGGCAATTTTTCCTATGCCATCAATATGACCTGTTACAAAATGACCGCCTACTTTTCCATTGTATAAAAGTGCACTCTCTAAATTTACTAGAGATTTTTCCGTAAAGGCTATAGTTCTATTTAATGTTTCTTCGGATACATGAAAGGTAAATTGATTTTTTTGTTTTTTTTGGATGGTAAGGCATACACCATTTACCGATATGCTGTCACCAAGACTGCTTGCCTTTATTTGATTTGGCTTATACGCAATAGTAATGCGAGCATCTTTTTTTAAAGATTCAATTTTTTTTATTAAGCCAATGGATTGAATAATGCCTGTGAACATAAGGTGATTTTATCAGATTAGAATGTATAACCCTGATAAAATAAAGCAAATGTCTTCGCTCAATAAATACATACCTTTTGAAGTTTGGATTGCTTATAGATATATAAAATTTAAGCAAAAAAATAGCTTCATATCTTTTATTTCAATGACAAGCATGGTGGGGATAGCGCTTGGAGTTTCGGCACTCATTATTATTCTGTCTGTCATGAATGGTTTTCAAGATGAGCTTCGAACACGCATTCTCGGAGTGGCTTCTCACATTGAAATTACAAGCTCAAACAATACATTAACTCATTGGGAAGACTTAACAAGAAAGCTTCATGAAATTTCTGATGTAAAAGGTTCGGCACCATATGTGGACGGTCAGGGGATGTTGGTTAGCGAATATGGAAGCCAAGGAATTATGCTTCGAGGAATTTCATCAGACCTTGAAGCTGATGTAGATGATTTAGATAAGAAAGTTAAAGTAGGCCATTTATCTGATTTAAAAGCTAATACATTTAATATTATTTTAGGCGTAGATGCTGCAAAGCAATTAGGTATTGTCGTTGGAGATAAAGTTAACATTCTAATCCCGCAGGGGTCTTATACACCCGCAGGCACATTTCCTAGAATGCGACAATTCAACGTTGTGGGTATTTTTGAAATCGGAATGTATGAATATGATTCTGGAATGGCGTTAATGAATTTAGAGGATGCCCAAAAATTTCTTCAAATGAACGATGCTGTTTCTGGCGTTAGAGTAAGAATTAATGATCTTTTTTTAGCACCTGTAGTCGCAGAAAAATTGTCAAATCAACTTTCAGAATCAGGTGTTTTTTATGTCAGTGACTGGACAAGAAAGCACGCGAATTTCTTCTCAGCTGTGCAGATGGAAAAGAGGGTGATGTTTATTATTTTGATGTTAATTATTGCTGTTGCTGCATTTAATATAGTATCAACATTGGTGATGGCAGTCACTGACAAAAGATCAGATATTGCCATTCTTAGGACATACGGAGCAACACCAAAAAGCATTCTTTATATATTTATCATCCAAGGCTCCTTAATAGGCATCATTGGAACTGTCGCCGGTGTGTTTTTAGGGGTCGCAATCGCGCTTAATATTCATACAATTGTTCCCTTTATTGAGCATTTATTTAATGTTCAATTTTTATCTAAAGATATTTATTATATTTCTGAAGTACCTTCCAAGCTTTTATTAAGTGACGTAAGCGCCATTGCTTCAATCTCTATTTTATTGTCGGTCGTTGCCACAATTTATCCTAGTATAAAAGCATCTAGCGCCTCACCTGCTGAGGCTTTAAAACATGACTAAAAAAATACTTATAACATGTAAAAATTTATCTAAAACTTTCTCTGGTTTAGACGAACCTATTATTAGCAAGCTAAATCTTGATATTTTTGAAGGCGATCACACGGCCATTGTTGGAGTTTCTGGCTCTGGAAAAAGTACGCTGCTTCATCTTATGGCTGGACTTGAAAAAGCCTCGTCGGGGCAGGTAAAAATTTTAGATCAAGATATCGCATCTCTAAGTCAGGATGATTTGGGAATTTTGAGAAATACCCATTTAGGCTTTGTTTATCAATTTCATCATTTACTTAGCGATTTTAATGCAATAGAAAACGTTGCCATTCCATTGTTAATCAGAAGAAACTCATATAAGCAGGCTTTTAAAGAAGCTGAGGCGCTATTAAAAAGAATAGGTTTAAGTAAGAGATTAACTCATAAACCATCACAATTATCCGGAGGCGAAAAACAAAGAGTAGCAATTGCTCGATCTTTGATCACCAAGCCAAAGTGCATTCTTGCAGACGAACCTACAGGAAATTTAGATGGAAGAACGGCGCATTTTGTATTCGATTTATTGCTTGAATTATCAAAAGAAAATCGCTCGACTTTAATTTTGGTTACTCACGATAATCAGCTAGCATCAAAATTAAAGTTTCAATACAAATTAAATCAAGGAAAGCTTAAAAAGACGTAAGTTGATTTGAGCAATAACCTCGATATTAAGATAGAATTATGCTCATCAAACACTTGGAGAAATAGATATGTGGGAAATTATCTTAGCTGCGGGATGGCCTATTTGGCCGCTTATATTTGCATCAATTATTGCCTTAGCAATTATTGGCGAGCGATTTTGGTCTTTAAGAGTTGAGATTGTTGCGCCAAGCGATCTTCTCCCAGAAGTGCAGAAGCTATTAAATCAAGGCACGATAAAAAAAGATGTGATTGCTAAAATTAAAGAGCATTCTTTGCTTGGTGAAATTTTTGCAAGTGCGTTAGCTAATTCAAATACTTCAGCAGCTCACATTAAAGAAGCTATAGAAGAGTCTGGAAGAACAGTCAATTACAAGCTAGAAAAATATTTATCCACATTAGGCACTATTGCTGCTGTAGCTCCTCTTCTCGGCCTCTTAGGCACAGTTATTGGTATGGTTGATTTATTCAGTTCGTTTACGAGTAGCGGACATGATGTGGCAGTATTTGCTAGAGGTATTTCAGTAGCTTTATACAACACTGCAACGGGAATTATTGTTGCTGTGCCTGCCATGATTTTTTATCGCTACTTTAGATCCAAAGTTGAAGATTTAATTTTTGATATGGAGCAACAAGCTATCAAACTGATTGAGTCTATGGGTGTTCGTAAATAAATAACTAGGATTACATATGAACTTTCAACGAGGAAAAAAACACGAAGATTTAGAGCTCAATCTAGTTCCTTTGATTGATGT